>DATGSR010000221.1:0-13982 GCA_035302405.1 Beutenbergiaceae bacterium | reverse complement strand
TCATCGGAATCCTGATGCCGATCGCCGGGTGGGTGTTCGTGCTCGACGGCGTGCTCATCGGGGCCGGGGACGGCCGATTCCTGGCCTGGGCCGGCGTGATCACCCTGGTGGCGTACCTGCCGCTGGTGGGGCTGGTATGGGTCTGGGCGCCGACCGGGGCGCCTGGGCTGGTGTGGCTCTGGATCAGTTTCGCCGGCGGGTTCATGCTCGCGCGGGCAATCACCACCGGAGTGCGCGCCCGCGGCACCCGGTGGATGGTGCTGGGCGCCGACTCATAGCCACCGCCCCGGGCCGGGCGGCCACCTGCCACCGCGCCGAGCAGCGACCTGCCACCGCTTCGAGCGGCGCCCTGCCGGCGTCCGCAGAGGGAGCGGTCAGCCTCTATGGTGCAGGTGATGACCGGAACCCGCGCGCCCGCGAACGACGGCGACGCCGCCGAGCCCGCGGCCGTCCCGGCTCGCCCCGCCTCCACCGTGATGCTGGTGCGCGACGGATCCGCGGGCGTGGAGGCATTCATGTTGCGCCGAGCGCCGACGATGTCCTTCGCACCCGGCGCGCTGGTCTTCCCGGGCGGTGCCGTGGACCCCCAGGACTCCGACCCCTCGCTGCCCTGGGCCGGGCCCGGAACCGACGCCTGGGCACGCGCCTTGGGGCTTCCGGCCTCACGGGCGGTTGCGCACGTTGCTGCGGCCGTCCGGGAAACGTTCGAGGAGTGCGGCGTGCTGCTGGCCTCCCCGCCCGCATCCTCCACGGCACCACTCACCGCCCCGGCAAGGACCGCCGACCGGGAACGGCTTATCAACGGTGAGCACACCCTCACCCAACTACTTCAGACCAGGGGCCTGGTGCTGCGTTCCGATTGGCTGCTCCCGTGGGACCACTGGGTGACGCCCCGGTCCTACCCGCGCCGGTATGACACCCGCTTCTTCCTAGCCCGCTGCCCGCGCGGGCAAAGCCCGCGACACGTCGGGGGTGAGTCGACGCAGTCACGGTGGTGGCCCGCAGCGGAGGCATTGCGACAGGCCCGCAGCGGTGATGTGCACCTGATGTACCCCACGCGCGCCTGCCTGGTGGCTCTTGCCGCGGCACCCACGGTGGCCGAGTTGTCACCACGAAGGTGAGACCGACCGCATCATCGGTTCGCGGCGCACAACTCGGCCACGATCCGATCAACAGATCGATCGGCCCGCTCGCCACCAACAGCGGCACTAGAATGCGAAACGCCCGGGTGGATGGGACCGGTGCGGAGTGTTCCGCACGGACCTGATCCCGTGAGGTATCCGCGCCACCTGGCTCCAGGCGGCGCCGGCCGTGCGGTGAAGGGAGTCCCAGATCGTCATGTCCCCCAGACTCACGTCGCTGACGGCGGTGGCTCTCGCCGCATTCCTCATGAGTGGATGCGGAGTATTGGATCCAACCGAGCCGGAGCGCGACGACTCGGGTCTGACCTCAACTGAGCGCACCAGGGCGGCAGCCCGCGGACCGGTCGGCGGCGGCGACGGCGGAACCGCGGCCGGATCCTGGGCGGACACGATCGAGCAACTCCAACCCGGCGTGCTGCGCATCGCCGTGGCCACATGTGAAGGCGCCGGGACCGGTAGCGGATTCCTGGTGGATGAGACCCTCGTGGTCAGCAACGCCCACGTCGTGCGGGGGGCGGCACAAGTCGCGGTCGGCCAGCAGGGCCTTCCCGCCGAGATCATCGGTCTCAGCGAAGAAGCCGATCTCGCCCTGCTCCAGTTACCCGAACCGCTCGAGGAGCGATACGTCCTGTCCTGGGCCGAAGAACCGCCACGAGTGGGCGATGACGTCGCGGCCCTGGGCTACCCCTCCGGCGCCTTCAGCAGTACCCGCGGGGGCATCAGCAGCCTGAATCCGTCGGAGGACTACCTCTCCGCGGACGTGCAGTACATCCAGACCGATGCCGCCGTGAACCCGGGCAACAGCGGGGGGCCGCTGGTCACCCTGGACGGTGACGTGGCCGGGGTCGTATTCGCCAAGGCGACCACCACACCCAGCGGAGTGCCGTTGGAAGGCACCGGCTTCGCGGTCCACGTCGACGACGCCAGACAGATGGTGGAGAACTGGACTCAGAATCCTCAGCCGGTGCCGCTGGAGGAATGTTCCATCGATGCGGACACTCCCGAGCCGGTCAACGACGACGAAGTCGAGATCGTGGTGGAGTCCGACCACGAGTTCGCTGAGGCGGTCGCCCAAACGTTCGCCTTGCACGGCAACGCCATCAACACCGCGCTGTACCCGGTCGCGTTCTCGCTGTTCACCCCGCCGATGCAGGACCGAATGGGCGGTCTAACGACCTGGCAGGAGGGACTGCACACCAGTTTCTGGCGGGCGATGTTGATCGGTGAGGTCGCGGGTTCGGCGGACCAACTCACCGCTCGGGCTCTGCTGGCGACCGAACAGGCCCCGGAGTACGGACCCGACGGGCAGGCCTGCAGCGTCTTCGCGATCGAATACACATTGATCTTCGACGACGACCGCGGGGTCTGGCTGATCGACCGGGCCGAGAGCCTCCAGGATCCCGAGCCCTGCCCGGAATAAGGTCCGCGCTGGGCCGTGACCAGCCGGAGCCTTGCCGGTAGCGGCTCAAGCCTCAGCGGGCCCGCCGGAACTTGAGCAGGGCGGGCCGTAGCCTGGCTGTCACCAGCCGGAGCCTCAGCCGAGGGGCTCGCTCAACTCGATGTCGAAGTGCGCGATGTCGCCCTCCACTGCAGTGACAGTCAGGTACGCCTCGTACTCGGCGTCCTCGTTAACCGGATACACCGCGCAGACCATCTCGGTGCCAACCTTGGCCTCCAGGTCCTCCGGGCACAGCACCTCAGGCACCTCCCCGAGCAACTGGGTCAGGCTGTGAGCGGTCTGTTCCTCGACCTCGATCTGGTCCACCGCATTGCTGCATCCGGCCAACAGGAACAAACCTGCAACGCCGACCGTCACGACTCTGGTGCGCATCGCGTCCTTTCATGTGCGGATCCGACCGGACCCTCAACCAACTCACCCTGCCGGGCCGACGGCACGCCGGCCATGGGTAGAACTCCCCGGGCGGACTGCTGAATTCGTCCGGGCTCAGCGCACAGCCGCCCCGTACCGCCACCCGTGCACAACTGCCCAGTACCGCCGCCCCGCATAGCGGCCCCGCATCCCGCCCTGCACAGCCGCGCCGCGAACGCGGATACCCGCCCAGCGCGGAGATCCCTCACCTGCCCTACACACGCCGTCGGCCCGGCACCCGCTCGGGTACCGGGCCGACGTCAACTGTGTAGGCGGCAGGCGGCCCCCTTGCCGGGTCAGCGGTACACGCGCCCGTTCAGGAGGCGGGCACGACCTCCAGCTCCACGGTGGCCGACACCTCCGGGTGCAGACGGATCTGCACGGTGTGGTCACCCAGGGACTTGATCGGCCGCTCGATCTCCACCTTGCGCTTGTCCACGCTCGGACCGCCGGCGCTTTGGATGGCCTCGGCAATGTCCGCGGTGGTGACCGCGCCGAACAGCCTTCCGCCGGGTCCGGCGTTGACGGTGATCACTACCGGCTTGGCTTGCAGGGAGTCCCGCGCGGCGCGCGCTTCCTCCACGGTCGCGATCTCGCGCTTGCGGCGGGCTGCGCGAATCTGCTCGATCTGCCGCTCCGCCCCCTTGGTCCACGCGGTCGCCAGGCCGCGGGGCATCAAGTAGTTGCGGGCGTACCCGTCCTTGACCTCGATCACGTCACCGGGCTCGCCCAGTCCACTTACCTCGTGGGTGAGGATCAGTTTTGTCGCCATGGTCTGCTCTCCTAACCTCAGCGAGCCGAGCTCGAGTAGGGCAGCAGCGCCATCTCGCGGGCGTTCTTCACGGCCCTGGCGATCTGGCGCTGTTCCTGCACGGTGACACCGGTGACCCGACGGGCCCGGATCTTGCCGCGGTCGGAGATGAACTTACGCAGCAGCGCGGTGTCCTTGTAGTCGATGCCGTTCTCCAACTTCGCGGCACGCAACGGGTTCGGCTTCTTCTTCACCACCGGCTTGGTGCGGGGCGGCTGCTTAGCCATAGGGGTACTCCTTGAGGTACGTCCGCCGGGCACCGGCCCGGCGGTTGGATGAGTGGTTTGTTATCAGAACGGGGGTTCGTCACCGAAGGTGGAACCGCCCGAGGCCCAGGGGTCTTCCGGCTGGGACTGGCCAGCGCCCTGCTGGCTGTAACCGCCACCACCGCCGAAGCCGCCACCGCCGCCGCGCGGGGTGCGGGTGACCTTCGCGGTGGCGTACCGCATGGAGGGGCCGACCTCGTCGACCTGCATCTCCACCACGGTGCGCTTCTCACCTTCACGGGTCTCGAACGAACGCTGCACCAGGCGGCCCTGCGCGATCACACGCATGCCCTTGGTGAGGGATTCGGCCACGTTCTCCGCGGCCTCGCGCCAGATCGAGCACCGCATGAACAGCGTCTCGCCGTCCTTCCACTCCTGGGCCTGCCGGTCGAACTGGCGGGGAGTGGATGCGATAGTGAAGTTCGCGACGGCCGCCCCCGAGGGGGTGAATCGCAATTCCGGATCAGCGGTCAGGTTACCGACCACCGTGATGACGGTTTCTCCAGCCATGGACTCTCCTTAAGGGAGTTGCGACGCTCTTCAGCGCGCGTCGGGGCGGATGAGCTTGGTGCGCAGCACGGACTCGTTGAGCCCGAGCTGACGGTCGAGCTCTTGGGCGAGCTCGGGAGTGGCGACCATGTCGATCACGGCGTAGATGCCCTCGGAGCGCCGGTCGATGTCGTAGGCGAGCCGGCGCCGGCCCCACACGTCGACCTTCTCGATGCTTCCCCCGCCGCTGGTGATCACGTTGAGGAACTTCTCCAGGGACGGAGCGACGGTGCGCTCATCGACCTCCGGGTCGAGAATCACCATCATTTCGTACTGACGCATGCTTGAACCCACCTCCTCTGGACTATGCGGTCACGGTCCTTCCGTGACAGGAGGGTGCTGCGTTGGTGCCCGCGCAGGATCGACCCGCCCAAGGCGTCGTACACGATACCCGACGACGAGGAGTTGCGGCAGGTGGCATTCCTCACCACCGCCCGGGGTGCTCAGGATCTTCCGGCTCCTGGCAGCACGGCCTCGGGTTCCACCCGCGCCCACGGGGGCCAGGAGAAGGCTCCGGCGTTGCCCGGGCCACGTTGGTTCCCGCTGCCCTGGTTGCCCGAGCCCTGGTTGCCCGAGCCCTCGTTGCCGCCGCCGTCGTTGCCGCCACCACCGTCGTTGCCGCCGCCGTCGTTACCTCCGCCGTCGTCACCGCCGCCTTCGTTACCTCCGCCGTCGTCACCGCCGCCTCCTCCATCATCGGGAGGTCCGGTGGGGCTGGGCTCGGGCTCCTGGGTGGGCTCGGGCTCCTCGGTCGGCTCCTGCGTGGGCTCGGGCTCCTCGGTGTCCTCCTCCGTCGGCTCCTCGGTGGGCTCGGGCTCCTCTGTCGGCTCTTCTTCGGGCTCCTCGGTGGCCTCCTCCGTCGGCTCGGGGGCCGGCGGCGGGCTCGGGGCGGTGGGGCGGGAGCGTTCGGGGAACTGCTCCACCGGCAGGTCGGCGACCGCCTCGGTCATGTAGTCGGCCCAGATCTGGGCTGGGAAAGAGCCGCCGGAGATGACGGTCTGGCCGCCCCAGCCGCCCATCGACTGCTCCTCGCCGTCCTCGCCCACCTCATACATCGACACCGCGGTGGTGATCTGCGGGACGAAGCCGACGAACCAGGCCGAACGGTAGTCGTTCGAGCTGCCTGTCTTCCCCGCGGCCGGTCGGCCGATTTCGCTCGCCCGGATGCCGGTGCCGCGCTGGACCACTTGGCTCATCGCGTAGGTGGCATCTGCGGTGACCTGGGAGTCCACCACGTTCTCTCCGGGCTGCTCGCCGGTGTACAACACGTTGCCCTGCGGTCCGGTGACCTCACCGACGACGAAGTTGACGTGCCGCTCCCCGCCGGCGGCGATGGTGGAGAACGCCCGGGCCATATCGAGGTTGCGCGGGGAGGCGCTGCCCAGCACGTTGGAGAGCACCGGCTCCAGGCCGGCGGTGTCCTCCGGCAGACCCAACCGGTGGGCCATGTCCACCGTCTGCTCCGGGCCCACCTCCGCGTTGAGTTGCACGTAGTAGGTGTTCACCGAGTCATAGGTGGCCTGCACCATGTCGATGTTGCCGCGGTTGCGCGGGGAGTCGAAGTTTCGCACCGGGGCGCCGTATCCCTCGATGTTCATCGGGGAGTAACTGGGGTAGCGCTGTTCGAGGGGGATGTCGTTCTCCAGCGCGGCCAGCAACGTGAACACCTTGAAAGTAGACCCGCCCTGGGCGGTATCCTGGGTGGCCGCGTTGCGTTGCACTTCCAAATAGTCCGCACCGCCGTATGCGGCGAGGATCGCACCGGTCTCGTTGTCCACCGAGCTCAGGCCCACGCGCAACCCGTCCGGGGCGTCCTCGGGCAGGTTCTGGGCCGCCTCCACCGCGGCCTCCTGCAACTCCTCGTCGATCGTGGTGGTGATCTGCAGCCCGCCGCTGTCGATCTCCTCCTCGCTGAAACCGGCGTCGACCAGTTCGGTGCGCACCATCTCCAAAAGGTGGCCGGTGGGCCCGGCCATGAAGTTGGTCCGGTCGTCTTCCTCCACCTCCGGGAACTCCGCGGCGTCGGCTTCGGCCTGGGTGATGAAGTCGGACTCCACCATGTAGGCCAAGGTGCGCTCGAACCGCTGCTCGGCCTGGTCCGGGTCCACCGCCGGATCCCACCGGGATGGGGCCGGGATGATGCCGGCCAGCACCGCCGACTCCTCCAGGGTCAACTCCTCCGCGTGCTTGTCGAAGTACTCCTGGGCGGCCCGTTCGATCCCGTAGGCACCGCGACCGAAGTAGATCGTGTTCATGTAGTTGCCGAGGATCTCGTCCTTGGTCTGCTGCCGTTCGATCTTCAGCGCCAGGATCGCTTCGCGGAACTTGCCCACGTAACTGGTGGTCTGGCCCAGGTAGTACCGCTCGATGTATTGCTGGGTGATCGTGGATCCGCCCTGGGTGGGATTGCCTTGCAGGTTGTTCCACAGCGCCCGCAGGATCGCCATCACGTCCACCCCGGGGTTGGAGTAGAACCGCCGGTCCTCCGAGGCCACCACGGCCTGACCCACATGGTCGGGCAACGTGCTGGTGTCGATGATCTGCCGGTTCACCTCCGCGAAGGCGCCCATCACCGTCTCACCGTCCTCGAAGTACACCTCCGACCCTTCGGCCATGGCGAACTCTTCGGGCTCAGGCACATCCAGGGTGAGGTAAGCCGCGAGGAAGATTCCCGCGCCCAGTGCCAGCACGGTCAGGAACGCACCGGTGAGGAACCGCCACCCCGGCAGCCAGCGCATCATCGGGCCCTTACCGCGACGGGGATAGTTCCAGAATCGCCGTCGACCCTTCCCGGAACCGGCCCCGCGCCCACCAGAACCCTTCGATCCACCGGGACCCTTGGCTCCCCCGCCCTTCGATCCCGTGCCCTTCGCCGCTGCGCTCTTGGACACCGTCTCCTGACCGGCGCCGCCCCCGCGCGACTTCGGACCGGACGATGACTTCGGACCGGACGATGACTTCGGACCCGACGATGTTGCTTTCCAGTTGGGACGGGATCGGCTTCCTGAGGCCGATGCCCGCGGGCCGGAGGACGCACGGTCCTGCACGCTGCGGCGCTGAGGCCCCCGGGGCGCTGCGCGGTGCTCATCCGGCACGGGCGGCTCCTCATCTCCTGTCGACGTGATCGGGCACGGGCGGACCGCCACGATCGGCGGCCATTGTCCAGTATGCGACGGTGTGGCGCTCGTTGACAGGCACAGGTGATCGTCTTCACGTGCTCGGCACACGTGTCTTCACGGGCTACGCACACAGTCTGCTCCGATCTGGTGACCGGGACCACAAATCCGGTGACCAGGGCCATCACAGGCGTGAGTGGCCAGGACCGTCACCGGGGTGAATCATCGTGCTACCCGCTGGAGCGACGGGACCTGGTGAGCTCGCTAACCTGCGAGCGGATCATTCTGATGCTGTGAGGAGTCTTGATGAGTTCTGTGCGGGTAGCCATCGCCGGAGTCGGCAACTGTGCCGCATCGCTGGTGCAGGGCGTCCACTTCTACGCCGACACCGACGCCGAGCAGTCCGTGCCGGGCTTGATGCACGTGCGGTTCGGCCCCCATCACATCCGGGACGTGGAGTTCGTGGCCGCATTCGACGTCGACGGGAAAAAGGTCGGAACCGACCTCGCCGAGGCGATCACAGCCAGTGAGAACAACACGGTCAAACTGTGCGACGTGCCCTCCCTCGGGGTGACGGTGCAACGGGGCCCCACCCTGGACGGGTTGGGCCGGTACTACCGGGAGACCATCACCGAGGCCGAGGCCGAACCGGTGGATGTGGCCGCAGCGCTTCGGGAGGCCGAGGCGGACGTCCTGGTGTGCTACCTGCCTGTCGGTTCGGAGGAAGCGGCGAGGTTCTACGCCCAGGCCGCGTTGGACGCCGGGGTGGCGTTCGTGAACGCGTTACCGGCGTTCATCGCCTCCGATGAGACGTGGGCGAAGAAGTTCACCGACGCCGGTGTCCCGATCGTGGGCGATGACATCAAGTCCCAGGTGGGCGCGACCATTACGCACCGGGTGCTGGCGAAGTTGCTGGAGGACCGCGGGGTGATCCTTGACCGCACCTACCAACTCAACGTGGGCGGCAACATGGACTTCAAGAACATGCTGGAGCGGGACCGGCTGGAATCCAAGAAGATCTCCAAGACCCAGTCCGTCACCTCCAACGTCGAGGCCGAACTCGGAGAGCGGGACGTGCACATCGGACCCTCGGACTACGTCCAGTGGCTCGATGACCGGAAATGGGCGTATGTGCGGCTTGAGGGCCGCGCCTTCGGGGAGGTGCCGGTCAACCTGGAGTACAAGCTCGAGGTGTGGGACTCACCGAACTCCGCCGGGATCATCATCGACGCGATCCGGGCGGCCAAGATCGCACGGGACCGCGGGATCGGCGGTCCGCTCACGTCGGCGTCGAGCTACTTCATGAAGTCCCCGCCGATCCAGTACGACGACGAGACCGCCCGGGCGAAGGTGGAAGCGTTCATCGCGGGGGACCTCGAGCGGTAAGGGCCAGGGGAAACCTCGAGCGGTAACGCCCGGCGGAACCCTTGGGCACTGGAGAGGTCGCCCGGAACCCAGCGCTGAACAGTCACCATAGAAACGCGGGGCCGCAGAAATATTCACTGGTGCTCCGGGCCGCACGCTATCTACGGTGAACCCATGATCTTCGTGATGGTGCGTCGTGCCCGGGTCCGGGCGCGGGGCGTGGGGATGGCATCCGCTTCATCCTGAGTGGGCGCGGCGGATCGTTGCCGACGCCGGCATCCAACCGGGCGACCTCGTGTTCGATCTGGGCGCGGGAACCGGTGCGATCACGCTACCGCTGATCGAGGCGGGTGCCGACGTGGTCGCCATCGAGTTGCATCCCCGCCGGGTGGCCGCGCTGCGGCGCTCGGTAGCCGGCCGGGCCAAGGTGGTGCAGGCCGACCTGGCGGACCTGTACCTGCCTCGCCGGCCGTTCCGGGTGGTCGCCAATCCTCCGTTCGCGATCACCACGCAGTTGGTGCGCGCCCTGCTCGCCGCTCGCGGCCTGCGTTCCGCAGATCTGGTGCTGCAACGCGGGGCGGCCCGCGGGTTGAGCCGGCGTCCGCCGGTGCCGGTGCGCCCGGGGCCGCACGCCGGGCAACAGCGCAGCCGGCGATGGACGGTCGGGGTGGGTCGCCACCTCCCAGGGGCGGCCTTCGTGGTACCGCCGTCGGTGGACACGGCGGTGCTGCAGATTCGCCGTCGACCGCCACGCCCGTCATAGCGTGCGGCGCGGCCGGGCCTACCTCGCGGAGCCGGCGAACTGGTTGATCGAGTGCGTCAGGGTGGCGTCGTCCACTCCGTGCCACTCACCGGGCAGGATCTTCACCCTCGCGTGCGGCATCGCCGCCGCCAACGCGTTGGCGTAGTCGTACATCTCCGATGCGGTGGCGCTTGAGGCCATGATCAACGTGGGCTGGGCGACGGAGGCGAACCGCCGGGCCGGCGTGCCCGGGAGGAAGGTCAGTTCGTGCAGCAGCGAAGGGGCGTCCCTCAGGTTTGCCTCCGACGGCGGCCCCAGTTCGGCCAGTATTTCCTCGGGAACGCCCACGACGTCGGTCTGGAACCACCGGTGCAGCACGTCCGGTCCCTGGGCCAGCCTGCGCTCGCCCTCGGCCCGGAAGCGGTGATCGGGGTCGGGCTCGTCGAACAGTGGTGGCTCCAGCAGCGCCAGGCGTTGGATCGGCGCACCGGCTTCGGCAGCGATGAGTGCGAGCGTGGCGCCGGAGGAGAATCCGTAGACGGTGACCGGGCCGTCGGCCATGCCGATCACGGCGGCCAGGTCCTCCACCTCGCGCTGGACATCGTAGGCCCGGGCGTTACCACTGTCGCCCGTGCCTCGCCGGTCATAGGTCCACACGGTGAAGTGTGCGGCCAGCGCGGCCGGCAAGGTCGGTTGCGGCGTCGTCGTCCGCGACACGCCCACGCAGTGGACCATGACCAGATTCGGGCCCGAGCCGGTGCGGCTCCACGCGATCGGCGTTCCGTCGGCGGATTCGGCGACGCCGTGGCTGATTTGATCGGACTGCTCGGTGGTGCTGGCCATGGGGACTCCCTGAGTACTCGGCTCGCCCTAACCCGATGACGCTATTTTTAGCATCGTCTGGACGACGTCGTCCATAGCCGAGAGCGATGAGCATGCCGATCAAACGCACCTACGCACGGCGACGGCTGCGCCGCCGCCCGGGCGCTGCCACCGCTTCGGTCGCAGTGTCCTGGCATCAGAGCCGGGCGAGTTCGGCCTCCAGGTCATCCAGCCCGAGGGCGCCGAGGGACAGCGCCTTCATATGCCAGGCCTTGAGGTCGAATTCCTCCCCCCGTTTGGCGTGGGCGGCCTGTGCGGACTCCCTGCCGGCCAACCAGGTCCGTTCCCCGAGTTTGTAACTGATCGCCTGGGCCGGCCACCCCAGGTACCGCACCACTTCGGAGGCGATGAACTCAGCGGGACGCCCGGAGTGGGCGGCGAAGAACCGCTCGGCCAACTCCGGCGTCCACTTCTCGCCCGGGGCGATCGGGGAGTCGTCGGGGATGGTCAGTTCCAGGTGCATACCCAGGTCGATGACCACCCGGATGGCGCGCATGATCTGGGCGTCCAGGTATCCCATGCGGGCCTCATCGTTGAAGTAGCCCAGTTCGTCCATGAGCCGTTCGGCGTACAGCGCCCACCCCTCGGTGGTGCCCGAGGAGGAACCCACCGACGTTTGGAACATCGAGAGTTGCGGGGCCACGTGCACCCACTGCGCCAATTGCAGATGGTGCCCCGGCACGCCCTCGTGGTACCAGGTGGAGACCAGGTCGTACATCGGGAACGACTCCCGCCCCAGCGTCGGTAGCCAGGTGCGCCCTGGGCGGGAGAAGTCCATCGACGGACGGGTGTAGTACGGGGCGGCCGCCGATCCGGACGGGGCGATCATCGCCTCCACCCTCTTGATCGGCTCGGCGATGTCGAAGTGCACCCCGTCGAGTTCCGCGATCGCCTCGTCCATCATCTGCTGCAGCCGGACGCGCACGTTCTCCACCCCGTGCACCACGGTGCCGTGCTCATCCAGGTAACGCATGCACTCCACCGGGCTGGACCCGGGAAGGATCTTCTCGGCGAGTTCGCGCATCTCGGCGTTGATCTGCTGGTACTCCGCCCATCCCCAGGCGTAGGCCTCAGCCGGGTCCACATCTGCTCCCATCACCCGCCGGGCGCTGAGGCGATAGCGCTCCTCACCGACGGCGTCTGGAGTGCCCTGGGCCGCCGGCGCGTAGGTGCCGGCGAGGTACTGGGCCAGGTGCGCTGCCGCGGCGGTGGCTTGCTCGGCCGCGCGGTCCAACTCGCTTCGCAGGTGGTCCGGCCCGGCTGCGGTGAAGTCGTGGAACCAGTTGGTCTGCACCCACTGGTCGATCAGGTCCGCGAGCGCCTGCGCCTGGCGTGGCGCGGCGAAGAGCCCGCGCGCCCGGCCCTCCTCCAGGCTGGCCTGCCAGGAGGTATAAGCCTCGGGGACCTTCGCCATCCGCCGGGCGATAGTGGCCCAGTCCTCGTCGGTCTGAGTGGGCATGAGGGAGAACGTCTGGCGCACCGCCTGCGGGGGTCCGAAGATGTTTCGGATCTCACGCAGGTCTTCACCGGCTTCGTGGGACTCCACAATCACGCCCAGACGATCGCGCAGCAGCACCGCGCACCGCCGTTCGGCCTCGTCCCAGGCAGCGGAGTCCATCGCGTCCAACTCCGCCAACGTGTCCGCGGCGAGTTGGGTCCGCTCGGCGAACCCTTCCGGGGAGAAGTCCGGCAACCGGTCATCGTGGGGGGTCAGCCCCAGGCTGGTGTTCACGATCGGGTTCAATTCCGCCAGGCGGGCGACGTACCGGTCTGCCAGGACGCGCGGGGTGGTGGCTGCGGGCTCGGACGTGGATGCTGTCATAGCCCTATCGTCGCGCACCCGGGCTGATCGCTGCGACCTCGCGCCGCGGCCCGCCTCCGCTAACACCCGCTACTCCCGCCCGCGCCCGAGTCCACCTGCGACAGCCGGGGCCGACCCGCACGCCGGCGCCAGCCCCGGCTCTGCCGCGCAGGCGGGCAGCGGCCCATCGGACGGCCGGCACCCCGGTCCCGGCGCACTATCGTGGTACCCCGTGGCGCGGCTCCAGGTGGTCCAGGACCTTCGGTCCCTGCTGGTCCATGCCGACTTCCGCAAACTCTTCGCCGTCCGGCTGGTGTCCCAGTGCGGGGACGGGATGTTCCAGGCCGGGCTGGCCACGCTGTTCTTCTTCAACCCCGAGAACCTGGCCACCGCCGGCGCGGTCGCCGCAGCCTTCGCGGTGTTATTGCTGCCGTTCACGGTAGTGGGTCCGTTCGTGGGCCCACTGCTGGACCGGTGGCACCGGCGTCAGGTGCTGCTGGTGGGCAACGCCATCCGGGTGGTGCTGGCCGGCGTGCTCGCAGTGCTGATGGCCACTGTCGGGGTGGGGCCGGCGGTGTACGTGCTGGCGTTGGTGACGTTGGGGGTGAACCGGTTCCTGCTGGCGGCGCTCTCGGCCGGGATGCCGCATGTGGTGCCGCGCCAACAGTTGCTGATCGCCAACTCCCTCACCCCCACGCTCGGTGCGGTGGCCGCGGTGGTGGGCGCCGCCGTCGGCTTCGGCCTCGGTTTGGTGCTGCGGGCGGGGCCGGCGCTGGATGCCGGGGCGCTCAGCGCGGCGGCGGTGTTCTTCGGTGCGGCGTCGCTGCTGGCGTTGCGTTTGGGTCGCGATCGCCTTGGCCCGGACCGCGCCCGGGCGAGGACCGGCGGACGGTCCCAACTCATCCAGGACATGCGCGCAACCGCCGGGGAGATGGTCGACGGCGCCCGGTACCTGATCGCACGCGGCACCCCGGGTGCGGGGTTGGGGGTGATGGGCGGGCACCGCTTCCTGTACGGGTTGAACTTCATCGCGTTGATCCTCATCTCCCGGAACCTGCTGGTGGACCCGACGGACGCCCCGGCGGGGCTGGCGACGTTCGGGGTGCTGGCCGGCATCTCGTTCGGAGGCAACGGGCTGGCGATCCTCGTGACCCCGGCGCTGCGCACCCGGATCAGTGCGGATCGGTGGGTGGTGGTGTGCCTGGCGATCGGGGCGCTCAGCCAGGTGGTGCTGGCCAGCGCCCCGGTGTTCGCGGTGATCGCCGCCGCGGCCCTCTTGATGGGTTTCAGCGTGCAGGGCGCCAAGATCGCGGTGGACACCATCGTGCACCGGGACACCCACGACGACGCGCGCGGGCGCGCCTTCTCCTTGTACGACGTGCTCTACAACGCCGCATTCGTCGGGGCGGCCGCGCTTGCCGCGGCGGTGCTGCCGGAC
>DATGSR010000220.1:0-5987 GCA_035302405.1 Beutenbergiaceae bacterium | reverse complement strand
TAGCAATTATTGCATTAGTTAGATGTAATCGCTGGCGGCCGGGAGACCCTCGTGACGACGCTTCCGGTCGCCAAGCCGTTCGGGACCGCGAGCGTTCTGGCCAACCAGCAGTGGCTGTTCACCGGCAAGAACTCCGGCGCCCATCTCCAGCCACCCTCGCTAATGGCCCGGACGGAACCGGCTCGGAATCAGAACCCGCGCCAGCCGCAGTACCGCCATGGTCCATCTGGCCTCGACCACGCCACAGGTCGTGTTTGCCCAGCTGATCGGCGTCAGCATAGGCACCGCGACCCGCTGGGCCGAACTGTCCGGGGCGGCCTGGAACAGTTACGCCGCGGCCCGTAGCTGACGCGCGTCACGCCGTCGAGATTCACCGACTGCCGGATCTGGCTCAGCGCAGGTCCAGGAGCCGGCGGAGCTCTGCGAATGCTTCCCGGACCACTGTGTAATGAGCCCACCTGCCGCGTTGCTCTCGGACCAGCAGACCGGCCTCGACGAGTTTCTTAAGGTGGTGACTCACGGTTGGTTGGCTGATGTCGAGCGCCTCGATGAGATCGCAGGCGCACACGGCCTCACAACCTTGGGCCGCCACGTGCGACAGCACGCGCAGCCGAGCCGGGTCCGACAGCGCTTTCATCCTCTTCGCGAAACGCTCGGCGTCGGCTGCTCCGATCGGAGCCTCGGCCAGCGAGCAACACTCATCCGGCGCCGCGGCGACCATCGTCGGCTTCTCCACTGCGATGCTCATCGCCCCATCTTACATTGACGGTCATCGATGTGGCGGTTAGCGTGGCGGATAGACATTCATCGATACGAGGACCCCAGCGGATGAGCACGACAGCAACCACGCCTGCGCAGAGCGCCGCGCCGGTGATCAAGGAGATGTCCTTCCTGGACCGGTGGTTGCCGGCCTGGATCGTGCTCGCCATGGCCATCGGACTCATGCTGGGGCGCTTCGTGCCTGGCCTGAACACCGCATTGGAGGCTGTCACGATCGGTGAGGTCTCGCTGCCGATCGCTATGGGGTTGCTCGTGATGATGTATCCGGTGCTGGCGAAGGTCCGCTACGACGAGACTCACCGGGTGACCGGCGACAAGCGGCTGCTCGGGCTGTCGCTGGTACTCAACTGGCTCGTCGGTCCGGCACTCATGTTTGTCCTGGCCTGGGTCTTCCTGTCCGACCTGCCCGAGTACCGCACTGGTCTGATCATCGTGGGCCTGGCTCGGTGCATCGCCATGGTCCTCATCTGGAACGACCTGGCCTGCGGTGACCGCGAGGCCGCCGCCGTCCTGGTAGCGATCAACTCGGTGTTCCAGGTCTTCGCCTTCGGCGCACTGGGCTGGTTCTACCTCCAGCTCCTGCCGTCGTGGCTGGGCCTGCCGACCACCTCGGTGGACTTCTCCGTCTGGGCGATCGTGGCTTCCGTGCTCGTGTTCCTCGGCATCCCCCTGCTCGCAGGGTTCCTCACCCGCGTGTTCGGTGAGAAGGCCAAGGGACGGCAGTGGTACGAGGAGAAGTTCCTGCCCAAACTCGGGCCATGGGCGCTGTACGGGCTGCTGTTCACTATCGTGCTGCTGTTCGCACTCCAGGGCGAGGCCATCACCTCCCAGCCCCTCGACGTCGCCCGGATCGCCGTCCCGCTGTTCATCTACTTCGCGCTCATGTTCGCCATCGGCCTGCTTGCCTCGAAAGCCTCAGGCCTCAGCTACGCAAAATCGACCACTGTGGCTTTCACCGCCTCGGGCAACAACTTCGAACTGGCCATCGCCGTGGCGATCGGCACCTTCGGCGTCACCTCCGGCCAAGCCCTCGCCGGAGTCGTCGGCCCCCTCATCGAGGTCCCCGTCCTCGTCGGCCTCGTCTATGTCGCCCTGCGGGCCGGCCGGCGGCTCTTCCCGAACGACCCCACCGTCCCCGCCCGCAGAACTCAGGAAGCCCGACCATGACCACCGCACCCGCTCCCAAGCCCAGCGCCCTCTTCGTCTGCGTCAAGAACGGCGGCAAGTCCCAGATGGCCGCCGCACTGCTCCGACACCGGGCCGGCGATGCGATCGAGGTCCACTCGGCCGGCACCAAGCCCGGCGGGTCACTCAACAGCCTCTCGACCGAAGCGATCGCCGAGGCCGGGGCCGATATGGCCGGCGAGTCCCCGAAGCCCATCGACCCCGAACTACTCGCCCGCGTGGACCGGGTCATCGTGCTCGGCGACGAAGCACACGTCGAACCCCTCGACGGCATGACCGGGACCATCGAGACCTGGCACACCGATGAACCCTCCACCCGCGGCATCGAGGGCATCGAGCGGATGCGCCTGGTCCGCGACGACATCGACCTCCGCGTCCGCACCCTCCTGACCGAACTCACCGACACCTGACCCCGGCCCGCCTGATCGTACGGCTCCGCATGAGCCAACTCATCGACCCTGGCTCTACGCACCGATGGCAATGCCGTCGTGCGACAATAGAAAAGCGCCCCTCGCGGCGCCCGGTGGTGGGGCTCACCGGCACCAACCTCACGGACGTGACAACGGTCCCTATCTCGACACTGCGCGCCACGGCGCGCGCCTGTGAGATAGGAGACTGCCGATGACAGACGAGCTGTCAGTCAACGAACCGCTCGACACCGACGCTGACACTGGGCCGGGTCTACGCGGCATCGGATTGGTCGCCCTCGGCGGAACTGTCGGAACCCTCGCCCGCTACCTGCTCGACGCGCTTATCGGAGACACGGCCGGACTCCCGCTGGGCATCTTCATCATCAACATCACGGGCGCATTTCTGCTCGGTGTCCTCATCGAGTCCCTAGCCCTCGGCGGCCCAGACCGCGGACGACGACGCGACCTACGCCTGCTGCTGGGCACCGGACTGCTCGGCGGCTACACCACCTACAGCCTGCTCGCGAGCGACATCGCCGCGCTGCTGATCGGCCACCACATCGCCGAAGCGCTCGGTTACGGACTCGCCACCGTTCTCCTCGGCAGTCTGGCCAGCTGGACCGGCATCCTCACCGCCCGCACCCGAAGGGCACGCTCATGAACGAACTGCTCCTTGCACTTGCCATCGCTCTCGCTGGCGGAATCGGCTCAGCACTGCGCTACCTAGCCGACAACAGCCTGCCCGCACGACTTCGCGCCCGATTCCCGTGGGGCACCATGATCGTCAACCTCACCGGCTCACTCCTCCTGGGCCTGGTCACCGGGCTCACCCTCGGCCATCCGTGGGGCGCGATCTTGGCCACTGGGCTACTCGGCGGCTACACCACCTTCAGCACCGCCAGCCTCGAAAGCATCCGCCTGCTCATCGCCAAGCGCTACACCGCAGCGCTGCTCCACGGCCCCGGCATGCTCATCACCTGCACGACGCTGTCCATCACCGGAATCCTCATCACCACGCCATAGCCTCGGCCACCGGAACGGCGCTCCGGGCCGTGGGTCTGCAAACTGCCCCAGCAACCTCCGGGTCCTCCACACGCACCTCACCAGCATGGATTACGAACGCTTCGAACACTTGCCTACGCCAGTTGGGAGCTGAGCGGCATGGATGTGTTCCCCGACTTCGACGGCCTGGAAGGAATCGGTGACCTGCGGGAGGTGATCGGTGCGCTGCTCACGTTCGTGCTCATCACCGCGGTGCTGATGTTGATCGTCTGCGCGATCGCCTGGGCCATCGCCGCCGCCAACGGCAACCATTCTGCGGCCACCAAGGCGCGCGTCGGGGCATGGACCGCACTGGGTGCTGCGGTTCTGGCTGGCGGTGGGGTGGCGTGGATGAACTGGCTCATCGGGCTCGGCCAGCAACTCTGAGGCTCTGCCGGTCCTCGACCTCGTCGTGGCTGCGGCGACACTGGGGCGAACGGTGCACCTGACCGACGAACCCCTTCCGCGTCCCCGCCCCTCGGGTGGGTCCGTTCGTCAGGAGACACCATCGTGTTCGATCTCATCTCCGTTCTGCCGGCGCTCGCGCCGATGAACATCAACATCGACCCCAACAGCGACGGCCTGCCCGGTATCGCCCAGCTACGCACGATCGTCGGCGCCGTCATGACCATCGGTCTCATCCTGTCCGTCCTGGCGCTGATCATCTCGGCGATCGTGTGGGGCTTCGGCGCCAACTCCTCCAACCCGCACCTGGCGGGCCGGGGCAAGGTCGGCGTTCTCGTGAGCTGCGGGGCCGCGGTGATCTGCGG
Organism: Beutenbergiaceae bacterium; assembly: GCA_035302405.1. Classification (GTDB taxonomy): domain Bacteria; phylum Actinomycetota; class Actinomycetes; order Actinomycetales; family Beutenbergiaceae; genus CALKWS01. Next base: position 1,801 of record DATGSR010000220.1, on the reverse strand, counting down.
CGCGAGCGTGACGCTGATCAACTTCTTCTGGAACGTCGGCCAGCAGGTCTGACCCCACCCCAATCGACTCGACCTTTGAGGAGTGATTCCCGGTGGGTGTGTGCGACGTCCCCATCATCTCGTCGGTCTGCGATACCGCCGGCGAAGCCGCCGCCAGCCTCGTGGCCGCGCCGTTCGACTGGCTTGCCCAAGCCATGGGCGCCGCCGCCGGGTGGCTGTTCGAGGCCGTCTGGACCGTGTTCGACACGACCACGTTGGTCGATGTCACCCGCGAGGAGTATGTGGCGGTCTACAACATCCTGTTCGGCATCGCGGTGTTCGTGATGCTGATCTTCTTCTGCCTCCAGCTGATCACCGGGCTCATCCGCCGCGACCCCACCGCCCTGTCCCGCGCCGCGCTCGGGCTCGCCAAGTCGGTGCTCGGCTCGTTCGTTGTCATCACCCTGACGGCGTTGTTGTTGGAGATCGTCGATCAGCTGTCCATCGGGATCATCCAGGCCGCCGGGGAGACCACCGAATCGATGGGCGACAAGATCACTCTGCTTGCCGCCGGGCTGGTGGGGATCAATATCGCCGCGCCCGGGGTGGGGGCGATCATCACGATCTTCCTCGCCGGTCTCGCGATTGCCGCGGCCGCCATCGTCTGGCTGTCGCTCCTCGTGCGCAAGGCACTGCTGCTGGTGGCGATCGTGCTCGCACCGCTGGCGTTCTCCGGCGCCTCGTGGGATGCCACGCGGGGGTGGATCGGGAAGTGGGCGATGTTCGTCATCGCCCTGATCTGCTCCAAGCTCGTCCTCGTCGTCATGTTCCTGGTGGCGATTACCCAAGTGTCCGCGCCGATCGATGGAGACCTGTCCTCGGTGTCCGACCCGATCGCCGGGATCGTGCTGATGGCAATGGCTGCCTTCGCGCCGTATCTGACGTACAAGTTCCTGTCGTTCGTGGGCTTCGACATGTACCACGCGATCGGCTCGGAGGAGGACGCCAAACAGGCACTCAACCGGCCCATCCCGACACCCACCAAGCCCCAGGGCGGCGGTGAGCCGAAGAAGGTCCTCGACGGTGGTGGTGAAGGCAGCGGCGGTAAGTCCGGTGGCGGGGACGACGGCGACGGCGGCGGTGGCGGTGGCGGTGGCGGGAAGCATCCGCCGCAGCCAAAGACCCCCGCACCCCAGGCCTCGGGCGGGGGCAAGGCCGCTGCGAGCGGGTCTGCGGGAGCTGGCGCGAGTGGCGGAGCCGGGGCCGGTGCTGGTGCTGCGGCGGCTGGTCCGGCCGCCGCGGCTGTGATCGGCGCCAAGGTCGCCAAGGATGCCGCCACCGCCGGACCCAAGGTCGGCAAAGCCCTCGGGGGCCAGGGCGAAACCGCCGCAGACGCCGCCGGGCAGACCGGGAGCACGCCGCCGCCGGCGGCTCAGACAGGGCCACCGCCGTCCTCGTCGGCGCCCAAGGCTCCACCCGCTGCGGAGCCGAAGACGTCCTCGCCAGGCACATCAACGCCGCAGCCGCGTCCGCCGAAGCAACCACCGCCACCGGCGCCGAAGCCGACCGGAAAGGAGTAAGGGCGGCCATGACCGCGAAGCAGAACGAGTGCACGGTGTCCTCGGAGCTGGTGCCGGTGAAGTTCTCCCGCCTCACCCGGCGAGGCGTGCTGCTGGGCCTATCGCTATCCCAGCTCATCACGCTGGCGATCGGCGTGCTGGCGGTCGTCGGCGCGCTCTACGCCGGTGGCGGCATCCTGCTGGCCTACACCGCACCAATCTGGGTGCTGGCCGCGGCGCTGACCTGGATACCCGTCGCCGGA
>DATGSR010000219.1:0-10588 GCA_035302405.1 Beutenbergiaceae bacterium | reverse complement strand
GGCGAGCGCCACACCGGCAAGGAGGATGCCACGGCCACCCCGGGCAGGCCGGCGGGTCGGCGATAACGTCCTCATGATCTCGAACCCTAGGCCGAATCAGCCGGCCGATGCCACGAGCTGATCGCCGTCCACCCCGCACGGGCGCGTTAGGGTGTGCTCGTCCCGTCCGGAGGTTGCGCCGATGTCCGATCGACTCATGGGCAAGAGTGCCTATGAGGTGCTCGGGGTGCCCGCGGACGCCACCGAGGCGGCCCTCAAACGCGCGTACCGCCACCGGATGCGCCAAACCCACCCGGATCTGGGCGGTGACCCCGAGGCGTTCTTATTGGTGCAGGAGGCCTGGGCCCAGGTGGCGACCGCCCAGTTGCGGGCCGAACATGATCGCCGACGGCGTGGCGCACCCGCCGCCGGTGACGATGAGCGGGTGTGGACCTCCGGCCGCCCGGATCGGCGCGGTCGCGCACAAACATGGGGGGCATCCCGGTCCAACCGTTCCCGGGCCCGTTCCCACGGTCATCCCGGCGGGTGGTCCAGAGAGCGATACCTGACGCTGATCCGGGAGTGGGCCGGCCGGGGCACCGAGGTACCGGATCCGTATGCACCAAGCCTCGTGCGCCGCGCCCCGCGTGAGTTGCGGTTGCTGCTGGCCGATGCGATCGCCGAGGAGGCAACCGCTACTGCCTTGAGCGAACTGGGGTCGGCGTACACCCTGTGGCATGACGTGGCCACGGGGGCGGGCCGGGGCGTGGATGCGGGATTGGCGAAGATCGACCATGTGGTGCTGGGACCGACCGGGTTGTTCGCCATCCAGTCCGAGGACTACGACGCGCCGGTGGGCATCGGTTCGCGCGACTTGCTCATCGAGGGTTACCCCGCCGTACGGCCGATGAAAGACCTCATGGGCCGGGTCAAGGCGGTGCGCGGATGGGGCGTGCGGTTCACCGCGGCGCTGATCGTGCTGCCCGATGAGCACCTGGAGGAGGACCAGGCGCTGGTGGGCCGGCCGCGGCGTACTCTGCGGCTGGCCGTCCGCCGTTCCGCGGTGGCCGACGCGGTGCGCACCGGCGTCCCGGGCCGCGGCGGGTTGGACGCCGAGGTGCTGTTCGACTGGCGAACGCGCCTGCAGCGGGCGGTCCGGTACGTCTGACCGGCTCGTGACCCGCTGCTCACCCGGATCAGCCCAGTAGGTCACCTTGGAACGACACGCCGGCCGCGCGTGCCAGGCACATCAGCTGGGTGTTGCCCTCCTGCCATCCCTCTTCGGAGGGGACCAGGTACCAGGGAACAACCTGCATGTCGGTCTCCAGGCTCTCCAGGTCCGCAGCACAGGTGGACGTCGCCTGCTCCTGCAGCACCTCGTCCCCGGGGTAGGGGCCCTCCAACTGATGGACCGAGATCACCTGGGCGATGTGGAGTTCCTCGCACGGGACGACGCGGACGTCACCGACCGACCTTGCCGGCGGCAGGCGGGTGATGCAGTTACCCTCGGCGAGGGTGGCCGAAGCGATGGTTCTCGGCTCGGTGACATCACCGGGTTGGGGCTGTTCGGTGAGCCGGTCGAAGGTGCCGGTCAACGCCAGGGCGATGAACGTCAGGATCCACCCGATCGTGAAGAGCGCCCCTAGGATCACGGCGCTCCACGCCAGTGCCGGGCTGCGCCGTCGTCCGCCTCTTACTCTCGGCAACGCGAGCAGGCCCAGGATCAACCCGGGCAAACCCAGCACCGCCGTCACCAGGCCGGCCACGGCCAACGGTTCCACCTTTGCCTTGGGCAGGTGGGGGAAGGTGAACTGCCCATATCCACCTGGTTGTTGGCCGTATCCAGACTGGTCGTATCCAGGCGGGCCGTATCCAGGCTGGCCGTCCATGCTGCCCGCGCCGCCGGGCGCCGGCCGGCTGCCATAGGGACTCTGCCCGGGCGGTACTAGGGGCTCCGCGGGTGCCGGTGCGGGCACGGGTACGGGCGGGACACCGGGGCCCCCTTGCTGCGGCCCCCGGTTACCTGGTGGGTGCGGCGACGGCGGATGCCATGGCTGATGGCCCCCCGGGGGCGGCCCGGACGGCGGGCCGGGTGGCGGGGGCGGCTGGGTCATGTCGACAGCCTAAACTCATCGGCTGCGCGCGTCGGTCCACAGGCGGGCCTTGGTGCACGGTTCCCGTGTCCGATGCTCCTTCGAGGCGCCGGTGCGGCCGCGCGGGCTCGCGACTCGCTGGTGACACCCTGCCCGGTGCGGCCGACCGCTCGCGCGTCATTGGAGTTCGTCGAGTTCGATCACCACGGGTACGTGGTCGGAGGGGCCTTTGCCCTTGCGCTCATTGCGGTCGATGGCTGCGCCGGCAACCCGTTCTGCGAGCGCCGGGGAGGCCAGGATGAAGTCGATCCGCATCCCCTCGTTGCGCGGGAAGCGCAGTTGCTTGTAATCCCAATAGGTGTAGGCCCCCGGAGTGTGCGGGCGGGTGACCTCGGTGAACCCCGCCTCCTGTAACGCGGCGAACGCCCCGCGCTCCGGTTCGGACACGTGAGTGGACTGTTCGAACACGCTCATGTCCCACACGTCCTCATCCAGCGGGGCGATATTGAAGTCACCGGTGAGTGCGATCTGGACCTCGGGGTCCTCGGTGAGCCACGCTCGGGCCTGATCACGCAACGCCTTGAGCCACTCGAGTTTGTACAGATAGTGCGGATCCACCAGGGTGCGCCCGTTGGGCACGTACAGGCTCCACACCCGAACCCCGCCGCAGGTCGCGCCGATCGCCCGCGCCTCCGCGACCGGGGGATCCCCCCACGACGGTTGCCCGGCGAAGGAGGTCTGCACATCGGCGATGCCCACCTTCGAGGCGATCGCCACCCCGTTCCACTGGCTCAACCCGTGATAGGCCACTTCGTACCCGATCGCCTCGAATGGCAGTACCGGGAACTTCTCATCGGCGACCTTGGTCTCCTGCATGGCTAACACATCGACATCGGCGCGCTGCAACCAGTCGGTCACCCGGTCCAACCGGGCCCGGATGGAGTTGACGTTCCACGTGGCGATCCTCATGGGGGTCCACCGTAGATCAACCGCAGGACCGGCCGGCGATACGCTGGGGCCCGTGACCGATCTGGATGATGCCCCGCTGAACCGCCTCAACGAGTTGATCCGCGAACTGGCAGTGGTTCGCGGGCAGGTCACACTCTCCAGCGGTAAGCAGGCCGACTACTACGTGGACCTGCGTCGCGTCACGCTGCACCACGAAGCGGCCCCGCTGATCGGGCACCTCTTGCTGGACCGGCTGGAGGAGGCCGGTATGGGGGTGGCTGACGCCGACGCGGTGGGCGGCCCCACCATGGGCGCCGATCCGGTGGTCAGCGCGGTGCAGCACGCCGCCGCCAGCAGGGGCCTGGCGCTGGATGCGTTCCTGGTGCGCAAGGAAGCCAAGAGCCACGGCATGCGCCGACAGGTGGAGGGCCCCGGCATCACCGGCAAACGGGTGGTCATCCTGGAAGACACCTCCACCACCGGGAACAGCCCGTTGTTCGCTGCGCGGGTGGCTCAGGAGCACGGGGCGCAGGTGGTGGGGATCGCCACGGTGGTGGACCGGGACACCGGCGCGCGGCAAGCGATCGAGGAAGCCGGGTTCCCCTACGTGTGGCTGCTATCGGCTGAAGATCTGGGGCTCGACTGAGGCCCGGGGGCGGCCCGCGACTGGACCGATGTCCGGGCGTAGCGCCCGCACATTGCACCGATCTCAAGGCCGTCCCGGTGGGCGGGCGATTCGACGCCGGTCTCCCGGCGGGTGGTCGCGGCTGGGCCATTAGACTCGCACTGCGGACGGTACCGCCGGCCGCGCACCACAGGGCGGGAGCACAGGTTCTTTCGGCCCGGAATTCTCAGGAAGGTTGCCCGCGGTGGAAGTAGTACTCGTGTTGTTACTCGTGATCGTCGTCGTCCTGGTGATCTGGGTGGTCGCGATGTACAACCGGCTGGTCCGGTTGCGGAACTTGGTGCAGGAAGCCTGGCGCCAGATCGACGTCGAACTGCACCGGCGTTACGACCTGATCCCGAACCTGGTGGAGACGGTGAAGGGGTATGCGGCGCATGAACGGGGCGTCTTCGCCGAGGTCACCCAAGCCCGGGCGAGGGCGGCCACCCCGGGAGCCAGCCCCGCCCAACAGGCCCAGCACGAGGACTTCTTGTCCGCTGCGCTCGGCCGGCTATTCGCGGTGGCGGAGAACTACCCGCAGTTGCGCGCGGCCGAATCGTTCGTGCAACTCCAGCAGGAGTTGACCAACACCGAGGACCGCATCGCCGCGGGCCGCCGGTTCTACAACGCCAACGTGCGCAGGATGAACACCAAGGTGGAGGTCTTCCCCTCCAACATCATCGCGAACATGTTCAACTTCGAGCGCGCGGAGTACTTCGAAGCCAACGCCACCCACGTGCGCACCACCCCGAACGTGTCCTTCGCCGACGCCCAGGGCAACGTCGGCGGGTACGAGTCACGCCAGCAACCGCCATCCCCGGGATCACCGCAACCGACCCACGGGGGCCAGCCCGGTGGCTTCCCGCCGGGACAAGGCGGGGGCCAACCCGGATACTTCCAGCCGGGTCAGCCGCCGCAGGGCGGGCAGTACGGTCAGCCCTCGCAGGGCGGGCAGTACGGTCACCCGCCGCAGCAGGGCCAGGAACCTGGGCAGCCCCCTCAGCCTCCTGGTCCGCCGCCGCACCAAGGTTAAGGGGCCCTACCGCACCCGCGGGGTGGGACCTACTGCCGAGTGAGGGCCCATTGCCGCTCAGCGGAACCTAACCCAGGCGCTCCAGGAGTTCCTCCACCCCGCCGAAGACCTCGCTGGGCCGGTAGGGGAAGCGTTCGATGTCCTCGGGTTGGGTGGAGCCGGTGAGCACCAGATAGGTGCGCAACCCCGCTTCCATCCCGGCCACGATGTCGGTCTCCATCCGGTCCCCGATCATCGCGGTGTGCTCGGAGTGTGCATCGATACGGTTCAGCGCAGTTCTGATCATGACCGGGTTGGGCTTGCCCACGAAGTAGGGCTGGCGCTCCGTGGCAGCGGTGATCATCGCCGCCACCGCCCCGGTGGCTGGTATCGGCCCGGTTGGGGAGGGGCCGGTCACATCCGGGTTGGTCGCGATGAACCGGGCGCCTTCACTAACCAGTCGGATCGCGCGCGTGATCGCCTCGAAGGAGTAGGTGCGGGTCTCCCCGAGCACCACGAAGTCCGGATCGACATCTGTCAGGGTGTAGCCCTGCTCGTACAGGGCGGTAGTAAGACCAGCCTCCCCGATCGCATAGGCACTACCCGAGGGGATCTGGTCGGCCAGGAATTTCGCAGTGGCCAACGCGGAGGTCCACAGGTCGGACTCGACCACCTCGATGCCGGACAGGCGCAACCGTGCCGCCAGATCGCGCGGGGTGAAGATCGAGTTGTTCGTCAGGATCTGGAACGGGATCCCCCGCTCCCGGAGTGTGGCGATGAATTGGGCTGCGCCGGGTAGGGCGTGCTCCTCATGCACCAGCACCCCGTCCATGTCGGTCAGCCAGTTCACGATCGGCTCGCTCATCCCAGTCCTTCCCGGTGCGCCACGTGGCCGGCAGGCAGCCTTCGCCACTGCGCCCACCTTAGGGCGGTTCACGTCGCCGCGGGAGGTCGGCGCCGGCCCCGGGACCGACTCGCCCGGCACGGGTGAGGGCGATACTGGACCGGTGAGCGACCATCAGCGGCCCGGCGATGAGGGTCAGCGCCCTGCCGCGGGGCAGGGGATCGTCCAGAGCGACCAGGGTGTTGGACCCTGGCCGGGCGGACGCGACAACTGGCCGGATGACGACCGATTCGACCCCGAACTGCTGGAATATGGGGACCGGCGCAACGTCGTCGACGAGTACCGGTACTGGCACGTGGAAGCGATCAAGGCGGATCTGGACAACCGGCGGCATCCTTTCCACGTGGCGATCGAGAATTGGGGCCGTGATTTCAACATCGGCTCGGTGGTGCGCAGCGCGAACGCGTTCGGTGCTGCCGCCGTGCACATCGTGGGCCGACGCCGATGGAACCGCCGCGGGGCGATGGTCACCGACCGGTACCAGCACATCCACCACCACGAGACAGTCGAGGACCTGGCCGCTTGGGCCCGCGCCCTGGAACTGCCGATCATCGGCGTGGACAACTTGCCCGGGTCGGTGCCGCTGGAACATCGCGAGTTCCCGATGCGCTGCGTTCTCCTGTTCGGCGAAGAACGCGCCGGACTGAGCCCCGCCGCGCAAGCGGCATGCACCACGATCGTGCACATCACCCAGTACGGCTCCACCCGCTCCATCAACGCCGGCGCCGCCGCCGCTGTGGCGATGTACCACTGGGCCGTGCAACACGCGAACGCACCTGCTGCTGGAGAGCCGGAATCTGAGCGTTGACGCGCTCGGGCGTCAGGCGCTCCAGCGGCGCTCCCTGGATGTTCCCCGGGTGTTCCCCGGTCTCCCTGGGAGTCGGGGGCCGATCCGTGGAAGACTGGGAGGTGGCTGGTGTTCCCGCATCGGAGCCGGCCCGGTTTTGGTGCAGGTGAGTCCATGCACGCCAGACGCTGACGAGTATTGAGGAGAGATTAATGGGAATTGCCACTCCCGATGAGTACGTGGAGATGATTGACCGGGCCAAGGCGGGTTCGTTCGCCTACCCCGCGGTGAACGTCACTTCCTCCCAGACCCTCAACGCCGCTCTGCGCGGGTTTGCCGAGGCGGAGAGCGACGGCATCATCCAAATGTCCTTCGGCGGAGCCGAATACGCTTCGGGTCCCACCGTCAAGGACCGGGTGACCGGGTCCCTGGCCCTGGCGGCGTTCGCCCACGAGGTTGCCAAGAACTACCCGGTGACCATCGCGCTGCACACCGACCACTGCTCCAAGGAAAACCTGGACTCCTGGGTGCGGCCGTTGCTGGAGATCGAGGCCAAGCAGGTCGCCGACGGCGGGTTGCCCTCCTTCCAGTCCCACATGTGGGACGGCTCGGCGGTGCCGGTGGACGAGAACATGCGGATCGCCGAGGAACTCCTGGAGAAGTCCCGCGCGGCCCGCACTCTGCTGGAGATCGAGGTCGGCGTCGTCGGCGGTGAAGAGGACGGGGTGGCCCACGAGATCAACGAGAAGCTCTACACCACCGTCGAGGACGGCCTGGCGATCGTGCGCGCCCTGGGCACGGGGGAGAAGGGCCGCTACCTGACCGCCCTGACCTTCGGCAACGTGCACGGCGTGTACAAGCCCGGCTCGGTCAAACTCCGCCCGGAACTGCTCGGGGAGATCCAGGAAGCGGTCGGGAAGGAAGTCGGCAAGGACAAGCCGTTCGACCTGGTCTTCCACGGCGGCTCGGGGTCCAGCGCCGAGGAGATCGCCACCGCGGTGGACCACGGGGTGATCAAGATGAACATCGACACCGACACCCAGTACGCCTTCACCCGTCCGGTCGCCGACCACATCTTCACCAACTACGACGGGGTGCTGAAGGTGGACGGCGACGTTGGAAACAAGAAGGTCTACGACCCCCGCGCCTGGGGCAAGGCCGCCGAAGCCGGCATGGCCGCTCGGATCGTCGAAGCCGCTGAGCAACTGCGCTCGGCCGGCAAGAAGATCACCTGACCGAACCAGCCCCGACGACGAAGGTGCCGGCCGTAATGGACCGGCACCTTCGTGCGTGGTGCGCGCAGTGCGGCCCGAGGCCGGTGCGCAGTCAGGAGGCCAGCGCGCGGTCAGGCGATAATGTCCGGGGGCTCGCCGTTCGCCGCGCGGTCCTCGCCGTTGGTCGGTGCGCCGGCGGTGTGCACGACGTGTACCAGGTCCCCGATCTTGGTGATTTCCAGGAGGAAGACCAACACCTCCGGTGGGTCCAGGATGGTGAGGGTGTCCGGTGTCCGGCTGGCCAACCGGGCCAGCATCGCCACGCCGGAAGAGTCGATGAAGGTCACATGCTTCGCGTCGACTTCGGTAGGCAGACCGGCGGCCTCTGCCTCGGCAACGGCTTCGGTTAGTTCCGCGTTGACGGAGACGTCCACCTCACCGCTGAGCACCACTCGGGTGCGGTCGTCCCCGAGCAGGGTGTGCACGCTGCCGCGCTCCGCGCGCGACTGCTCCCCATCGCTGTTACCGTCGGCCATGGTGCGCCTCCTGGGCGGTGGTCGTCTGGGCGGGGCTGATTACCTTGAATGTGCGTCGAACCATGCGCAGACGCATCGAAGCGAGGAGTGTTCCTGCGGTGGAGTCCGACACAGTTTCCGAGGCTACCCAATATGACCAGATGACGCAGCGCAGCCCAGAAATGGACGCGGTCCAGGCGATGCTGTACGGCACGTTCGCCGTGTCGGTGTGGGACAGGGGCAACGACGAGTTTCGCCCCGTGTGGGTCAACGAGGCCTACACCGCCCTGACCGGATATACGGCTGAGGAGGCCCTGGCGCTGGGTGAAGACCTGCTGCGCCCCGGCTACCGGCCGGCCCTGGCGGAGATGGTTGATGACCATTCCGCTGGCGCGCAGCCGATCCACGCCTCGATGCCGCTGGTGACCTCCGAGGGCAAGTCAATGGACGTTCCGGTGAGCATCACGGTGCGCAAGGATCCCGGCACGGGCCGGGCCACCCGGTTGATCGCCGTCCAGCGCGAAGTGGCCACGCCATCCGAGTCGCTACTGCCGGAGAGTCATTCCCGGCGGGCGCTGGAACTGGTCGCCAAGATCTCCGAACTCCTGGTGGATTTCGACGAGCCCAAGGTGTTGGACTCCATCGCACGCTTGGTGGGACGCCGGTTGCACACCTGGGTCGGGTTCATCGTGGACGCCGGGGTGTTGCGGTTGTCCGAGGACATCAACGAGCACGTGCGCGCCCGACGTACCGGCGCTGCGCGCGGGCAGACCAGCACCGACCTCTCAGACCCCGTGGCACGGTTGCTGGCCCGGGACTCACCCGACCCGGTCACGCTCCAGATGAGCGAGGTCTTCTCCTCCGGCTCGCCCGCCGGGCAGCTAGTCGAGTTGGTGCGTAGCCATGTGCGGGTGGACGCCCACAGTGACCGGCTGCTCGTCTACCCCCTCCTCGGGCGCGGGCGCACCCTGGGGGTGATGGCGGCCCTTCCGGAGGTCGCGGCGGACCACTTCGGCCAGGACATGCAGACGGTGTTGTATCTCTGCGCCCGTCGGGTGGGGATGGCGCTGGACAACGCCCAGTTGCACTACGGCGAACACCAACTGGTGGAAACGCTGCAACGCTCCATGCTGCCCGACCAGTCCCAGATCGAGGACCTGGACGTCTGGACGTACTACACCCCCAGTTCCGAACACGCCCAGGTCGGCGGGGACTGGTACGACGTCACGCAACTGCCCGAGGACATCACCGTGCTGGTGATCGGGGACGTGGCCGGGCACGACATCGAAGCCGCTGCGGCGATGGGCCAACTTCGCTCGGTGGTGCGCGCCTTCGGTGCGGACCTGCACGACCCGGCCGAGGTGCTCTCCCGCGTGGACCGGATCGTGGACTCGATGCGGATCGGCCGGGCCACCTCGCTCATCTACGCCACGCTGTCACGTGTGCCCGACAGTGCCGACTGGGAACTTCGCTACAGCCGCGCCGGGCACATGCCGGGGCTGCTGGTGCGCGACGGGCAGGTGCGGGAACTCGACGGAGCCGGCGGCCGCCTGGTCGGGTTCGGGGCCACCACCCGCGCGACCGCGGCCGAGCGCCTGCACCCAGGTGACGTCCTGGTCATGTACACCGACGGGCTGGTGGAGCGACGCAACCGGCCCCTGCCCCAGGGCATCGCCGCATTGCGCGAAGTGCTCAGCCGCGGCGAACACCGCGATGCGGCCATGGTGGGAGAAATGCTCGTGCGCGAACTGGCCACGGATCCCGAGGACGACGTCGCCGTCGTCGTCATGCGTATCCCGGAGCAGATCAGCCCTTCCGACGGCAAAGGCCGGCAACGCCACTGGCGATTCCCGGCGGCCAAGGAGTCGGTCCGGTTGGCCCGCGAGGCCGCTGCCGCCGCTTGCCGTGCGTGGGGCCTGCGGGTGCACAACGCGGTGGAGTTGGTGGTCTCCGAGTTGGTTGCCAACGCGGTTCTCCACGGGGGCGGCACCGTCACGGTCAACCTGGTGGATACCGGTGAAGGAGTGCGGGTGGAGGTGGAGGACGAGAACCCCATGCCCCCGGTGCCTCTGGAGATCCATCCGGCCCGGGTTGGCGGGTACGGCATGCATATCGTTTCCCGCCTCGCCGACTGGGGGTGGCGTCCCTCTGGCGCAGGCAAAGTGGTGTGGGCCCGAATCTCCCCGAATCTGGATGGCACCGGGCTGTAGACCGGGCGATCAGGCGGAGCGCCGCCCGCGACCGTCGAACATCCCCAGGCCGCCGCGCACGTCCAGTAAGAACAACGCACGCTCCGGAGCGTCCCGTAACCGCACCCGCCCATACCGTTCGCGCACCGTGTGGGCGAGACTGAGCAAGGCGGACACTCCGGTGGAGTCGATGAATCCAAGACGCTTCAGATCCAACACCAGGTCGTCAACGCCTTCGCACTCCACCTTGTGAATGAGCCCTTCTGCTTCTGTTCGCGCGTGC
>DATGSR010000218.1:0-2451 GCA_035302405.1 Beutenbergiaceae bacterium | reverse complement strand
CGCAGTGGGTGCGGCCCTGTCCATCCCCCTCGGGTGGCTGGCTTACCGCTACCGCCCCACCCAGAGTTTGCTCCTGACCACCGCCGGGCTGTTGTACACCATCCCCTCCCTGGCGCTGTTCGCCATCCTCCCGCCGCTGCTGGGGCTTCCCTTCCTTTCGCAGGTCAACCTCATCATCGCCTTGACCATCTACGCGGTGGCGATCATGACCCGCTTCGCCGCAGACGCGTTCGGATCGGTGGCGCCCTCGACGCGGCAGGCCGCCCGCGCCATCGGTTACGGCCCCTGGCAACAGTTCTGGCGGGTGGATCTGCCCTTGGCCGGACCGGTTCTCATCGCCGGACTGCGCGTGACGGCGGTCTCCACGATCTCGCTGGCCACCGTTGGGGTGCTCATCGGCATCGACAACCTCGGGTACCTGTTCACCAACGGTTATCAGCGCGAGATCCTGGCCTCGGTGCTCGCGGGCGTGGTGGCCACCGTAGTGATCGCCCTGGTGGTTGATGTGCTGATCCAGCTTGCCGGGCGGTTCTTGATGCCGTGGAATACGAGCACCGCGGCGCACACACCCGCGACGAAACGGGCACGGCGATGAATCTCTTCGCCGAGGCCATCCAGTGGATCCTCTCCCCCGAGCGCGCCACGGGGGCTCTTCCGTTACGGGAAGCGATCGGCACGCATGTGCTCTATACGGTGCTCGGGGTGGTGCTGGCGGCCGTGATCGCAGTGCCCGCAGGATGGGCGATCGGTCACACCGGCCGCGGGCGAGGAGCGGCGGTCGCCCTCACCGGCGCCGCCCGGGCGCTACCCTCTTTCGGGCTGGTGCTGCTGCTGGTCATGGTGTTCGGCGTGGTGCACAAGGTGGAAGCGGCCGTCACCGCGTTCGCGCTCCTGGCGATCCCCTCGATCCTGGCCGGAGCCTACGCCGGGATCGAAGCGGTTGAGCGGCACGTGGTGGATGGCGCCCACGCCGTCGGCATGTCCCGTAAGCAGATCATTTTCCGGGTGGAGATCCCGTTGGGATTGCCGTTGCTGCTCGGTGGACTACGTTCTGCCACGCTGCAGGTGGTGTCCACGGTGACGTTGATGGGTTACGTGGGCAACTGGGGTCTGGGCTTCCACATCGTGCAGGGCATCAACCTGCGGGCCTTCGACCAGATACTCGGGGCGGCACTGCTGGTGGTGGTACTGGCCTTGAGCCTGGACGGGCTGCTCGCCCTCACCCAGCGCTTGGTGGTGCCTCGCGGCGTGCGGGCCCGCGAGGCGCCCGGAAGGTGAGCGCAGACCTGTCGCCAGAGCCACCGGGCACCAACCTGTGCCGCCGGCCAGGCCGGGTCGGGAGAACCGGTCATCCGATGCGGCCGCGTACCTCTCGGCGAATAGCCGGCGCCGCCGATGACCGGCCTGCATCCCGGCAAGCATGACATCCTGAGCAGGCAACCGACAGGTAAGGACTGCCATGATTCGTCGCAACACCGCCATCTTCGCCACTCTGGCCGCGCTGACTCTTGCCGTAGCCGCATGCGGAGGTGACACCGACCCGCTGGACCCAGCCCTGGAGAGCGACGACGACCCGGCGGATCAGCCCGAGCGGCAGGTGGAGGACACCTCGCTGGTGGTCGGATCTCAGGACTACTACTCCAACGAGATCGTCGCGGAAATCTACGCCCAGGCGCTGGAGGCGGAAGGGTTCGAGGTCTCCCGCAACTTCAGCATCGGTCAGCGCGATGCGTACATCCCGGCGCTCGAGGCCGGCGAGGTGGATGTGTTCCCGGAGTACACCGGGAATCTGCTGCAGTTCTATGACCCGGACACCGAGGCCACCGCGAGCGACGACGTGTACGCCGAACTCCTCGAAGCCTTGCCGCAGGAGTTGGTGGCGCTGGAACAGGCCGACGCCACCGATCAGGACTCTTACAACGTCACCGCCGATTTCGCGGCCGAGTACAACCTGAACGCCATCGGCGATCTGGCCGATGTGGACGGGGAGGTGAACCTCGGCGGACCACCGGAGTTGGAGCAACGCCCTTACGGGCCGCAGGGCTTACAGGAGATCTACGGCGTGGAAGTCTCCTTCATCGCAACCGGGGACACCACCGTGCAGGACCTGGTGGCCGGCACGGTGGATGTGGCGAACGTATTCAGTGCCGACCCGCGGATCCAGACCGAGGACCTCGTGACGTTGGAGGACACGGAGGGCATGTTCCTCGCCTCACATGTGGTGCCGTTGGTCAACGCGGAGGTCGCCGACGACGTCGCGCCGATCATCAACGCGATCAGCGCGTCCCTGACGGCAGAGGATCTGGTGGCGATGAACGTGCAGTCCACCGAGGACCAACAATCCTCGGCAGACATTGCCGCGCAGTGGCTGGCAGACGCCGGTCTGGTCTCCACCGGCGCCGCGTGATCTCAAGGGCTGCACCGCGCCGCGTGAGACCCCAGCCAGCACCG
>DATGSR010000217.1:0-3841 GCA_035302405.1 Beutenbergiaceae bacterium | reverse complement strand
GTTCTTGCTGGAGCGATCCTAGATGGCGCGCTTCGGCCACACCGAACTGCCCCCGCAGGTGCGCGCGGACCTGCGCAAGGCGGTCCGCCTGGCGTGGGTGACGATCGGGTTCTTCGCCTCCGCGGTGATCTTGCTGCTGCTGACCATGGGCGATTCCAAGGCGATGCAGGCCGCCGTGGTGGAAAACATCCTCGCCTTCGTGCCGCCGATCGCGTTCCTGCTCGCGGTACGCACCACCAAGCGCCATCCCAGTCCGCGCCACCCCTACGGCTACCACCGGGCCGTGGGCGTGGGACACCTGGTAGCAGCCACCGCCCTGTTCGGTCTGGGTGCCTATCTGGTGTTCGACTCCGTCACCGGGCTCTTGGCCGCCGAACGGGCCTCGGTGGGGATCGTGGTGATCGGCGGGGTGCCGGTGTGGTCGGGCTGGCTGATGATCGCCGTGCTCGCCTACACGGTGGTGCCGCCGGTGCTGCTGGGTCGGGCGAAGATGCCGCTGGCCCGGAACCTGCACGACCGGGTGCTGTACGCCGATGCGGAGATGAACCGGGCCGACTGGATGACCGGGGTAGGAGCCATCGCGGGCATTGTGGGCCTGGGGCTGGGTCTGTGGTGGGCCGACGTCGCCTCCGCCCTGTTCATCGCGGTCAACATCGTGCGGGACGGGTGGCGCAACCTACGGGTGGCGGTCGGGGCGCTGATGGACGCCCGGGTGGAGACTTACGAGGGCGGGCATCCGCACCCGCTGCTGGAGGAGATCGAGCAGACCGTGGCCGCCGTGCCCTGGGCCCACGAGGCCCGTTCCCGCGTGCGCGACCAGGGGCACGTGTTCCACGTGGAGTCCATGATCGTGCCGGTCGAGGGTCACACGCCCACGCTCAGTGAACTGGCCGAGGTGCGGGAGTCGATCATCGATCTGGACTGGAAGATCGACGACGTGATCGTGGCCCCGGTGGAGGAGTTGCCGGTGCAGTTGCTGCCCGGGGAGCACGACGACGAACCCAGCGATCACTACGACGCGACCTCGTGAGTACCCCGCCCGGAAACGGCTAGCACCGACCGCCGCCCCCGCATCGCGGAGTCCGTCTCGTGCGAGACGCGGCGCGGGCCGCGGGTCGGTTGAGTCGGTCCCGGGTCCACGCCCGGCGCGTGGCAGGGTAAGACCATGGACTTCCGGATCTTCATCGAACCCCAGCAAGGTGCCTCCTACGACGATCAGTTGCGCTTGGCCCAGGCGGCCGAACGGCTGGGCTTCAACGGGTTCTTCCGCTCCGACCACTTCCTGGCGATGGGCGACCGGGACGGCCTGCCCGGCCCCACCGATTCCTGGGTGACCTTGGCCGGGCTGGCCCGGGAAACTTCCACGATCCGGCTCGGCACGCTGGTGTCGGCAGCCACGTTCCGCTACCCGGGCATGCTCGCCGTCCAGGTCGCCCAGGTGGACGCGATGTCCGGCGGGCGGGTGGAACTGGGGCTGGGCACCGGCTGGTTCGAAGCCGAGCACGCCGCCTACGGAGTGCCATTCCCGGCGAAACGGTTCGGCATGTTCACCGAACAACTCCAGATCATCACCGGACTGTGGAACACCCCCGTCGGTGAACGCTTCTGCTTCGACGGCGAGCACTACCAGTTGACCGACTCCCCCGCGCTGCCCAAACCGGCCCAGTCCCCGGTGCCGATCATCATCGGCGGCAGCGGACCGCGGCGCACCCCGGCACTGGCAGCCCGCTTCGCCTCGGAGTACAACGCCAGTTTCCCCCCGCTGCAGGACCTGCCGGGGATGTATCAGCGGGTGCGGCAAGCCTGCGTGGACGCCGGGCGGGACCCGGCCGAACTCACCTACTCGGCCGCTTTGGTCACCGTGGTGGGAACCGACGAGGCGGAGTTCACCCGCCGGGCCGCGGCGATCGGGCGGGAACCGGAGGAACTTCGCCGCAACGGCCTGGCCGGCACCGTGGCTGAAGTAGTAGAACGGATCCACGCTTTCACCGCGGCGGGAGTGGAACGGTTCTACCTACAGATCCTGGACATCAACGACGTCGAACACATCGAGTTGATCGCCGAGCAGGTGGTCCCGAAGGTGAGGTCCTGATGCGATACCGGCAGACCAGCGAGCACCCGGGTCCCGGGAGGGTGGAGTCCCTGACGATCGTGCCGGCACTTCCCGACGGCACGCTGGGCGGCTTGCTGCCCGAGGCGGGTGAGGAGAGCAGCATCAACGGAGCGCCCTACGACGGCATGCGCGGTGGCGTGCACCACGGCGGCGCGAGGGGTGGGGCGCCCGAGAGCGACACGGCAGGTGGGACCGTTGGTGGCATGCAAGGTGGGGCGCCCGAGAGCGACACGCACGGCGAACTGCAGGACAAGGGCACGCAAAGCGAACTGCAGGAGAGTGGCACAACAGCGATCAGCCCGCGAACGGGTCTGGCCGGGGTCCCGCTGACGTTGATCCACGGCCCGGTCGTCGGCGCGGACTGGCACCAAGCCGCCCGCGAACTCGCCGGCTACTTCGGTTTCCACGTCGAGGAGATCCACGTCGTGGGCGCGGAGGGGTTACCGGACGCGTTGCACTTGATCGTCTGGGCACAAGGCGAGATGCAGGAGGAGCCCGGCCCGGCCGCGGCGCGAGTGCACTGGCTGGCACCGGATGAGTTACGCCGTCGGGTCTCACCGGATCTTGGCATGATCCCCGGCGGTGCCTCGGCTGCGTGGATCGTGGCGGACGTCGCGGCCACCATCGCCCGCCGGTAGCGCTGGTGAGCCGAGCGCGGACTGCAAGGTCCTGCGCCTCACCTGGACCGGCCCAAGGGGGCCGCGTTAGCAGGGGACGTGCGCGCTTCCGCGGAAGGACGGTCCCACTTCTGCTATTTCGGGTGCCGCGCTTCCGCGGAAGCGCGGCCGGGTGGTGGGGCAGGATGGTCGTATGCGATTCGGACTGCAGGTGGGGTACTGGGCAGCGGGACCGCCGCCGGGCGCACTAGAGGCGGTGCTGGCCGCGGACGCCACCGGACTGGACTCGGTGTGGACGGCTGAGGCGTACGGCTCGGATGCCTTCACACCGCTCGCCTGGTGGGGCTCGCGCACCAGTTCTGTGCGGCTGGGCACCGGGGTGGCGCAGATGTCCGCCCGCACCCCCACGGCAACGGCGATGACCGCCCTCACCCTCGATCACCTCTCCGGTGGGCGGTTCATCCTGGGCCTGGGCGCATCGGGCCCGCAGGTGGTGGAGGGGTGGTACGGCCAGCCCTATCCCCGGCCGCTGGAGCGCACCCGGGAGTACGTCGACATCGTGCGCCAGGTGCTGCACCGGGAAGCGCCGGTGACCTATGACGGCGCCCATCACCAGATCCCGTACGACGGCGGCACCGGGCAGGGCAAGGCGTTGCGGTCCACGGTGCACCCGTTGCGCGCCGACCTGCCGATCCACCTGGCCGCCCAGGGTCCGAAGAACACCGCACTGGCGGCCGAGATCGCCGATGGCTGGCTGCCTGCGTTCTTCTCCCCTCGATTGAACGACACCTACCTCGAGTTGCTGACTGAAGGGTTCACCCGCCGTCAGTCCGGCCTGCGCCCGGCCGAGGAGTTCGAGGTCAGCGCCTCGGTGCCGGTGGCCATCGCCGATACCGCTGAAGTAGCCGCCGACCAGGTGCGCCCGCATCTGGCGCTATACATCGGCGGGATGGGCTCGGCGAGCACCAACTTCCACCGCGCCGCGATCCAGCGGATGGGCTATGAGTCCGAGTGCGCCGAGGTACATCGCCGATACTCCGCCGGGGACAAGGACGGCGCGGCCGCCTCGATCCCGCTTGAGTTGGTGCAGGATGTGGCGCTGGTGGGCACT
>DATGSR010000216.1:0-14908 GCA_035302405.1 Beutenbergiaceae bacterium | reverse complement strand
GGTTGCCGGCGTACTTCTCCGACCGGCCGCTGGCAGCCAGTAGGCGGTGGCGGGCGATCATCGCGATCGGCGCCGGTGTGGTGATGTCGATGCTCGCGCTGGCGATCCCCGGCACCCGGGCGCACGAGCAGGTATCCCAGGCGTTCTTCACCGAGGGGTACCTGTTCGGGTGGGGTAACAACATCGTCAACGTGACGCTGGTGGATATCCGTGCCTGGGACACCATGGGCGAGGTCGCGGTACTTCTCGTGGCTGCCACCGGAGTTGCTTCCTTGGTGTTCATCCGCCACCGGCAGCGCAGCGTGGAACGCGTGAGCACCTTCGACCCGGAACGCCCTCCTGCCTGGCATGAGGGCCCGGAGGTCAGGCCGGAGTACCGGGCGTTGGGCGACCCGGGCACCCCGGTGGCCGGTCGCCGTGGCCAACGGTGGCTACCGGGCGGAGCCACCCTGGCGCCCTATCGGCGGTCGGTGATGTTCGAAGTGATCACCCGCATGCTGTTCCACACCATGCTGGTGCTCGCGGTGTGGTTGCTGTTCGCCGGCCACAATGCCCCCGGCGGTGGGTTCATCGCCGGCATGGTCGCCGGTGTCGCGCTGATCGTTCGGTACCTGGCCGGGGGCCGGTATGAACTGGGCGAGGCGCTTCCCGTCCAACCGGGAGCCCTACTGGGCGGGGGCCTGCTGCTGGCCACGGGAACCGGTATCGCACCGCTGTTCTTCGGTGGGCAGGCACTGCAATCCTTCCGCGTGGACCTGAACCTGGGCATCCTCGGTGAGGTCCACCTGATGACCACGCTGGCGTTCGACCTCGGGGTGTTCCTCATCGTGGTCGGGCTGGTCCTGGACATCCTGCGCACCCTGGGCGCCGAGGTCGACCGGCAGGGTGAGGCCGAGGGCCGGGCCGCTCCGGACGTGGCACACGACTCGCCGCGCACCGCCGTCGACGACGTGGACGTGCTGGAGCAGACCCCGGCCGGAGGTGGGGACTCATGATCGAGGCAACTCCGAGCCTGGCCCTGGTGGTGGCGATCGGCGTCCAGTTCGGCGCCGGGGTGTACCTGCTGTTGGAACGTAGCCTGACCCGGGTGCTGGTGGGCATCTACCTCATCGGAAACGGCGTCAACCTCATGTTCCTGCTCGCCGGAGGGGCCGCCAGCGGCCCGCCGCTGCTGGGCACGGGACCTGAGGAGGAGATGGTCGACCCGCTGCCGCAGGCGATGGTGCTCACCGCGATCGTCATCAACCTTGGCCTGACCGCGTTCGTGTTGGCGATGGCCTACCGCTCGTGGCAACTGCACGGTCATGACGAGGTGCAGGACGACTTGGAGGACCGCCGTCTGGCCCGCCGCGCCGAGAGCGGGGAACTGGACACCCGCGACGACGACCTGGGCGCCAACCTGGCGGTGGAAGCCGCGGAGGCGCGCGATGAGACCGAGGAGCCGGTGATCAGCGAGCAACCGTCCGGAGTCCGGGGCGGCAACAAGAGGGAGCGCGGATCATGAACTGGCTCTTGCCGATGCCGGTGATCCTGCCCCTGTTCGCCGCCGGATTCGCGCTGGCGATGGCTCGGCGCCCCCGCGCGCAACTTCTTGCGTCCGTGGTCACGTTGACGGTGGTGCTGGGGATCGCGATCGCGCTCATGGTCATCACCCACGACCAGGGCCCGCAGGTGGTCAACCTCGGGAACTGGAGCGCCCCGGTGGGCATCGTGCTCGTGGCCGACCGGCTATCGGCGCTCATGCTCGTGGTCTCGGCCGTGGTGATCCTCGGGGTGCTGCTCTACTCGGTGGCGCAGGGGCTGGCCGACGGCGACAGCGGCGCCCCGGTGGCGATCTACTATCCGACCTATCTGGTCCTGGCCGCGGGGGTCTCCAACGCGTTCCTCACCGGGGACCTGTTCAACCTGTTCGTCGGTTTCGAGATGCTGCTGGCGGCCAGTTACGTGCTGCTCACCCTCGGCGGTACCAGTTCCCGCATGCGTGCCGGGTCGATCTACGTCATCGTCTCGCTGCTGTCCTCCATGTTGTTCCTGATCGCGATCGCGATGATCTACGCGGCCACCGGAACGCTGAACATGGCCCAGCTCAGTACGCGGCTGGCCGAACTGGACCCGAGCACCTCGTTGGTGCTGCAGATCCTGTTGCTGCTCGCGTTCGGGATCAAGGCAGCGGTGTTCCCGCTGTCGATGTGGTTGCCCGACTCCTACCCCACGGCCCCGGCGCCGGTCACCGCCGTGTTCGCCGGGCTCCTCACCAAGGTCGGGGTTTACGCGATCATCCGCACCCAGACGCTGCTGTTCACCGATGGGCAGATGGACACCATCCTCATCGTCGCCGCGATCATCACCATGGTGGTGGCGATCCTCGGGGCGGTGGCCCAGGACGACATCAAACGGTTGTTGTCGTTCACGCTGGTCAGCCACATCGGGTACATGGTGCTCGGGGTGGGGCTCGCCAACGAACTGGGCTTGTCCGCGTCGATCTTCTACGTCGCCCACCACATCACGGTGCAGACCGCGCTGTTCCTGGTCGCCGGCCTGATCGAACGACGGGGCGGGACTACCTCGCTGGAGAAACTGGGCAGCCTCACCAAGGCCGCGCCCGCGCTGGCGATCCTGTTCTTCGTGCCGGCGATCAACCTCGGTGGCATCCCCCCGATGTCTGGTTTCCTGGGCAAGTTGGGGTTGATGCAGGCGGGTATCCAGCACAACACCTCCCTGGCGTACGTGGCGGTCGCCGCGGGCTTGGCCACCTCGCTGCTCACGTTGTACGCGATCGTGAAGGCGTGGAACAAGGCGTTCTGGCAAACCGCGCCCGAGCCGTTGCCGGACACCGACGTACCGCGCAGCATGTTCATGCCGGCCGCGGCCATCGCCTCGATCGGGGTGCTGCTCGCCGTCGTGGCCGGGCCGTTGTACGCCTACACCGATGCCGCCGCCCGCGACCTGCGCGCCCAGACGCCGTACCTGACCTCGGTACTGCCCGACGGCGAACGCGGCGAGGGCGTCTCCCACCAGGCGGAGGAGGAATGAGGACGACGACCACTCCCGCGCCCACCGGACTGCGCGCGCGCCTGGGCCGGTGGCCGATGCTGTTGTGGCTGACCGCGCTGTGGGTGCTGCTCTGGGGCGACCTCACCCTCGCGAACGTCCTGGCCGGCATCGGCGTGGCGGTGCTGCTGCTCCTACTGGCGCCGATGCCGGCGGTCGGGTACGCCGGCCGGCTCAGCATCCCTGGCACGATCTGGTTGCTGGCGAAATTCATCCTGGACGTGCTCCTCGCCTCCGTCGAGGTGTCCAAGATGGCCCTCCACCCGCTGCGACCCCCCGAGGGCGGCGTCATCCGAATTCCGCTGCGCTCGGAGTCGGACATCATCCTCACCCTCACCGGGGTGTTCACCTCCCTGGTGCCCGGATCGATCATCGTGGAGGCCCACCGGTTGACCGGCACCCTGTACGTGCACGTACTGGACCTGCCCACCAGCGGCGGGGCCGAGGCGTTCCGCCAACAGGTGCTGCGTCAGGAACGGCGGCTGCTGTACGCGCTCGCGAGCCAGGAGGACCTGGCCCGGGCCGGGCTCCCGCGTCGTCGTTGGTGGGGCGGGCCCGCCCGGGGCGCCTCGGAAACTCCGTCGGCCCACAAACCTGCCGCGGATGGATCTGGCGGGACCGGGCCCGCGAGGGAGGTGGAGCGATGAACACCGCGGTGATGTGGATCTGCGGAGGCTTGGTGCTGGCGGCGGTGCTGATCGCCCTGGTTCGGGTGGAACGCGGCCCGAGCATGCTGGACCGGATCGTGAGCCTGGATGTGGTGATCGCTGCCCTGATCGGTACCACCGCACTGTGGTCAGCGGCCACCCAGCGCGCCGACCTGGTGCCGTTGCTGACCGTGATGGCGATCGTGGGATTCGTCGCGTCGGTGACGCTGGCCCGGTTCGCGGCCGCTGAACCGGAGGAGGACGACCGGATCGTGGAGGAACCGGATCTCTACAGCCTCGACGCCGCGCGCCTGCCGCAACGCGAGGATGGGGAGGACGAGCGATGAACTGGGATCTGGTGCGCGAAGTCGTCGCGTCCGCGTTCTTCCTCACCGGCAGCGTCCTGGTGCTCATCGCGGCCATCGGGATGGTGCGCTTCCCCGACCTGCTGTCCCGGTTGCACGCCGCCACGAAACCGCAGGTGTTGGGCATCATCCTGATGATGAACGGCCTCGCACTGTCGCTGGCATCGTGGCAAGTGGGTTGGAAGGTGCTACCGGTGATCATCTTCCAACTCGCCACCGCCCCGGTATCGGCCCACATGGTGGGCCGCGCCGGTTACCGCACCGACAAGATTCGATACGACCTGATGGGCGTGGACGAACTCAGCGAGGATCTGGCGGCGGTCGGAGAGGACAACGACGACCCGCAAGCCTGACGGCGACCCGTGGGGAGCCGAAGTAGGCCTGACGGCGTCCCGGGGGCCGAAGTAGGCCCGACGGGGCCGGGAAGCCGGAGCAAGCCTGACGGCGACCCGGCGCGCCCGACGATCAACAGTCCGGCGGACGCGTCGGCGTCCGGCAGGCTCAACGGGCTTCACCGAGCCTGGCTCCAACGAGCCGGCCTCATCGAGCCCGGCGGCGTGTTACTGCTTCGGCACCGCCCCGCTGGCCAGCCACTTGTGCGCCCCGCGGTTGGCGTAGGTGCGAGCCAGGGCCACCAATGCCCCGGAGACCGCGGCGAAGATGACGATCTCGGGGATGGGCGCGTCGGCGTCCTTCTCATCATCCGGCGGGGTGTGACCGGTGATGCCCTTCCACACCAACTTCAACGCCTGGTTCGCGACCAGGCCGGCAGCGATCGCGGCAACCGTGCTGACGATTCTTTCCACGTGAACTCCTTCCAGCGGCTGCCCCCAGCGTAGTGTGCCCGGCCACACCCGGCAGGCCCAGGCACCACGGCCCGGGGTGTAGCGTAGAGAGTGCGACAGGGGAGCGCCGGGCCACGGCGCTGAGAGTGCGTGTACGCGCAGACCCTCGAACCTGCACCGGTTAGCACCGGCGAAGGGAGTCGAGCATCTCTCCTGAGGCGCACCCGCGCCCCAGACCCCTTCTCACATCACGTTGAGGAGGAGACATGACATCCAAGCGACAAAGCGGTGGCGGGCCGAGCAGTGGCGGGCTGAGCGGTAGCCGGCGTCCCGTGGCCACCACCGCCGCCGCAACCGCTCTCATTCTGGCCGGCTGCAGCGCCGGGGGCGGCGGCCCGGCGCCTACTGATCAACCGGACTCCGACCGGGCCACCGGCCCGGTGCACGTGGTCACCCACGACTCATTCGCCTTGTCCGACGAGTTGCTGGAAGCGTTCCAGGCCGAGACCGGGCACGAGTTGCAGTTCAGCGCCCCCGGGGACGGCGGCGCGCTGGTGAACCAGTTGGTGCTCACCAAGGACTCCCCGCTGGGAGACGTGGTGTTCGGAGTTGACAACTCCTTCGCTTCCCGCGGCATCGTCGAAGGCGTCTTCGCCGAGTACGTCTCCCCGGCACTGCCTGGCGCCGCCGAGCAGTACCTCATCGACAACGGGCACGACCTCACACCGATCGACATGGGGGACGTGTGCCTGAACATCGACACCGCCTGGTACGCCGATGAGGGTTTGGACCAACCTCAGATCCTGGCCGACCTGACCGAGCCGCAGTACGCCGACCAGGTGGTGGTCACCAACCCCGCCACCTCATCGCCGGGCCTGGCGTTCCTGCTGGCCACCGTGGCCGAGTTCGGCGAGGAGTGGACCGAATACTGGCAGGACCTGGTGGACAACGGCCTGCTCGTCGTCGACTCCTGGTCCACTGCCTACTCGGAGGAGTTCTCCGGCTCCGTGGGTGAGGGCCCACGCCCCATCGCGCTGTCCTACTCCACCTCCCCGGCGTTCGAGGTGGGGCCCGACGGCGAGGCCCCGGCCACCGAGGCGATGCTGTCCACGTGCTTCCGGCAGGTGGAGTACGCCGGAGTGCTGGAGGGGGCGCAGAACCCCGAAGGCGCCCAAGCGTTCATCGACTTCCTGCTCACCGAGGCGGTGCAGGCCGACATCCCGGACCAGATGTTCATGTACCCGGTGAACGATGACCTGGAGCTGCCGGAGGAGTGGGTCCGGTGGGCGCCGCTGGCCGATGAGCCCCGCAACCTCGACCCAGCCGAGATCGACGCCAACCGGCAGGACTGGATCGAGACCTGGACCGACATCGTGA
Organism: Beutenbergiaceae bacterium; assembly: GCA_035302405.1. Lineage (GTDB taxonomy): Bacteria > Actinomycetota > Actinomycetes > Actinomycetales > Beutenbergiaceae > CALKWS01. Next base: position 8,683 of record DATGSR010000216.1, on the reverse strand, counting down.
TCGGGTGACGTCGACCGGTGACGGGCACAGCGCGGTGGCACCAGATCCTCCTCTGGTCGCTGGCGGCCGCGGTGCCGCTGGCGTTCCTGGCGGTGTTCTTCGCCCTGCCCGTCACCGCCTTGGCGCTGCGCGGATTCGCCCCCGACGGCGCAATCGACCTGAGCGGATTCGCTGAGGTCTTCAGCCGGGACCGGACCTGGCGGATACTGCGCCTGACGCTGCTCCTGGGAGCAGCCGGGACGCTGCTCTCCGTGTTGCTCGGGGTGCCCGGCGCCTATGTGTTCTACCGGCGCACTTTCCGCGGCCAACGGGTCTTGCGGGCGTTCATCACTGTGCCGTTCGTGTTGCCCACTGTGGTGGTGGGGGTGGCGTTCCGGGCAGTGCTCGCCTCCGACGGGCCCTTGGGGTTCTTGGGCCTGGACCGCACCGTGCCGGCGATCGTGCTCGCACTGGTGTTCTTCAACTACGCCGTGGTGGTACGCACCGTGGGCGGCATGTGGGAGCGGCTCGATCCGCGCACCGAGCAGGCCGCCCGCGCCCTGGGCGCATCCCCCGCCCGCGCGTTCTGGAGCGTCACCCTGCCGGCACTGACTCCGGCGATCGCCTCGGCTGCGGCGGTGGTGTTCCTGTTCTGCTCCACCGCCTTCGGGGTGGTGCTGGTGCTCGGCGGAATCGAGTACGGCACGATCGAGACCGAGATCTGGGTGCAGACGACCCAGTTCCTCGACCTGCGCGCCGCCGCGGTGCTGTCCGTGCTGCAGTTGCTTGTGGTCACCGTGGCGCTCGCGGTGTTCTCCCGCGCCCGCTCCCGCCGCGAGGCAGCGCTGCGCCTGCAGGGCCTCACCCACCGGGCCCGGCCGCTGCGGCTGTGGCAACGGCGCACCGATGCCGAAGACGTTGCACCCGACCGGCGGGGCCGACCCGGCCGGCGGGGCCGACCCGGCCCGGACCTGCCGGCAACCCTGATCACGGCCGCGGTTGTCCTCGGACTGCTCGCACTGCCGCTGGCCACCCTGGTGGTGCGCTCCCTGCGCACCCCCACGGGTTGGGGGCTGGGCAACTACCTGGCGCTGGGTACCACCGGCGGACGGAACGCGTTGACCGTGACGGTCTGGGAAGCGGCCGGGAACTCCCTGCGGGTGGCCGTGGACGCCACGGTGATCGCCGTCGTCGTCGGCACGCTGGTGGCGCTGGTGGTCTCGCGCCGGCCCCGGAACCGCCCCGCCCGCGCAGCCGTCTCGGTGTTGGACACGCTGTTCATGTTGCCCCTGGGCGTGTCCGCGGTGACGGTCGGGTTCGGATTCCTCATCACCTTGAACCGCCCGCCGCTGGATCTGCGCAGTTCGATGATCCTCATCCCGATCGCCCAGGCGGTGGTGGCGATCCCGATGGTGGTGCGTACCGTGTTGCCGGTCCTGCGCGCGATCGACCCGCGACTGCGGCAGACCGCCGCGGTGCTCGGCGCGTCCCCGGGGCGGGTGCTGGCCCACATCGACGGTCCGTATCTGGTGCGCTCGATGGGCTTGGCGATCGGGTTCGCGTTCGCCATCTCGCTGGGAGAGTTCGGAGCCACCGCGTTCCTGGCCCGTCCGGACGCCCCCACCCTGCCGGTGGTGATCTTCCGGCTCATCGGACGCCCCGGAGCGGAGAACTACGGCATGGCGCTCGCCGCAGCGGTTCTGCTGGCCCTGCTCACCGCCACCATCATGGGCGTAGCCGAACGGCTCCGCACGGAACGGACAGGAGAGTTCTGACGTGCCAGTCCACACCTTCGATGCCGCGCTGACCGTCACCGACGCCACCGTCACCTACGGGTCTGGCGCTCAGCGCACGACGGCGGTCGATCGGGTGAGTTTGTCGGTGCAACCCGGTGAGGTGGTGGCCTTGCTGGGCCCGTCCGGGTGCGGCAAGTCATCGCTGCTGCGGGCGGTGGCAGGTCTGGAGCCGCTGGCCACCGGTTCGGTGGCCTGGCGGGGAGCGGATCTTGCCGGCGTACCCGTTCATCGCCGCGGATTCGGGCTGATGTTCCAGGACGGGCAACTGTTCGACCACCGTGACGTGGCGGGCAACATCGCCTTCGGGCTACAGATGGCCGGCGTCCCCCGCGCGCAACGCGAACGGCGGGTAGCCGAGTTGCTCGAGTTGGTGGGCCTGCCGGGGTTCGAGCGCCGCGCGGTCGGCAGCCTCTCCGGCGGGCAGGCGCAGCGGGTGAGTCTGGCCCGGTCCCTCGCGCCCGAACCCCGGTTGCTGCTCCTGGATGAACCGCTGTCCGCGCTGGACCGGGCCCTGCGTGAACGGCTGGCTGCCGACCTGCACCACATCCTGCGCCGCGCCGGCACCACGGCTTTGTATGTCACCCATGATCACGATGAGGCTTTCACCGTCGCCGACCGGGTGGCGGTGATGAGGGACGCGCGAATCGTGCAGGTCGGCAGCCCGGCAGAGTTGTGGTCCGCTCCAGTCGATGCGGAGGTCGCCGCGTTTCTGGGTTACCGGATCATCACCGGGAACGACGGCGACACCCGGGGACTGTCACCCCTGGCGCTTCGGCTGCTCGGCGCGGCGGAGGGCGACGCGGAACGGCACTCGCCCGGCTCGGATGAGAACGCGCCGGACTTGAGGGCAGCCGGCGCCGGCGCCTACACGATGGAGGGCACGGTGGTTCGTTCCGGATTCAGTCGCGGCCGCACCACGGCCGTGGTGGACGTGCCCGGCTGGGGGCAGCAGGAGGCCACCGCTGCAGGGATCACCCGGGTGGAGCCGGGTGACCGGGTCAGGCTGCGGGTGGATCCAGGCGGCGTCATCCGGTTGCCGTAACGTCACAGGTTTATCTCAACGCCTCGAAATAACCTCGAACTCCCTGTGATGTGTGCCACCATGTGGCCTTCGGGTGCGACGGTCGCGCCCTGTCACCATGGGGAGAATCACATGAAGCGCTCCACGAAGAAGGCACTGGTGCCGCTCGCGGCCGTGGCGCTATTGGTCGCCGCGTGCAACGGGGGTAACGGCGACGGCGGCAACGGGAACGGAAACGGTGAGGGCGGGAACGGCGAGGGCGCCGAACCGCTGCAGTACGGGTACGTGCTCCCGGAGACCGGTCCGCTGGCGTTCCTGGGCCCGCCGCAGGTCGCAGCCCTGGAATACGCGATCCAGGAGATCAACGAGGCCGGCGGGATCCTCGGCACCGAGGTGCCCGCTCCGATGGCCGGTGACGAAGCCGGTGACCAGGCGATCGCCAGTCAGTCCACCGACCGCCTGCTGGCCGACGGCGTGGACGCCATCATCGGTGCGGCGGCCTCGGGTATGTCGTTGGCGATCATCGACCGCATCACGAGTGAGCAAGTGGTGCAATGTTCCGGCGCGAACACCGCCCCCACCTTCACCGACTACGACGACGGCGGCTTCTACATCCGCACCGCACCCTCGGATGCGCTCCAGGGCCCGGTGCTCGCCGAGACGGTCATCAACGACGGGCACGAGGAGGTGGTCATCGTGCACCTGGAGGACGACTACGGCCTCGGCCTGGCCCGTGCCACCGAAGCCGGCATCGAGGAACTCGGCGGAAACGTAATCAGCAACGAGGGATTCGACGGCAACGCCACCGAATTCACCGGCGTGGTGCAGTCCATCGTCTCGGCCGACCCCGACGCCGTGGTCATCATCGCCTTCGAACAGGGCGTGCAGATCGTCCAGGGCTTGATCGAGGCCGGCCTGAACCCACAGGAGACCGGGTTCTACGGGGCGGACGGGATGCGCAGTCAGGAGTTGGCCAACCTGGTCGATCCGGACAACCCCGGCGTCCTGGAAGGGATGAAGGGGACGGCTCCAGCCTCCGCGGAGAACCCGGACTTCCTCACCGAACTGAATGAGTTCGCCGAACTCGATGAGACCCAGTTCGCCCCCCAGGTCTACGACTGCGCGATGATCATCGCGCTGGCAGCGGAGGCCGCGGGGTCTACCGATCCGGTGGACTTCCAGCCGGAACTGATCGAGGTGACCCGGGAGGGGACGGACTGCTCCTCGTTCGCCGAGTGCCGCGACCTATTGGCCGACGGTGAGGACATCAACTTCAACGGTGCTTCCGGTCCGTTGAACTTCACCGACGCCGGTGAGCCGGAGATCGCCTCGATCGAGGTCTACGGCTACGACGCGGAGGGCGCGTTGTCCACCCTCGAGGTGGTGGAGTCGGCTCCACTGGAGTAGAACGCTTCGCATGACGCCGGCTCGATCGCTGGGGCCGGCGCCGGCGAACCGGGCCGGGCGGGTGAACCGCTCGGCCCGGTGTCGTTCGCGCACGGATCAAACACATGATCATGTTCCGTGTCGTGGGCATCGAGGCCTCTGGTGCGGATGGATCGATGCCACTGGCGCGCCCATGGAACCGGGCGAATGAAGCCCGCACGGCGGGCGCCCTCAGGCCCGGGCGAGGGTGCCCAGGTACAACTCGATGACCTTCGGGTCGTCCATCAGTTCTCTTCCGGTGCCGGTGTAGGCGTCCTTGCCCTGGTCCAGGACGTAGGCACGGTCGCTCAACTGCAGGCATCGGTGCGCGTTCTGCTCCACCATCAGCACCGACACTCCGGCGCCGTTGATCCGCTGGACCGCCTCGAAGACGGTGTCCTGCATCATCGGTGACAGCCCGGCCGAGGGCTCATCGAGCAGCAGCACCTGCGGGTCGGTCATCAGCGCCCGTCCCATCGCCACCACCTGCCGTTCACCACCGGAGAGCGAGCCGCCCCGCTGTTTGCGGCGTTCGTGCAGTACCGGGAACAGGTCGGTGACCTCCTGGTACCGCACCTGGTACTCCGCGGGCCGCAGGTACAGGCCCATCTGCAGGTTCTCCTCGATGGTCAGGGAGGGGAACACGTTGTTGTTCTGCGGTACGTACCCCACCCCGCGGCCGACCAACTTGTAGGTGGGCACGCCGGTGATGTCCTCACCGCGCAGCAGCACGTGACCCTCGCGCACCGGCACGATCCCGAACATCGCCTTGATCAGCGTGGATTTGCCGGCACCGTTCGGACCGATGATGCCCACCAGTTCACCGCGGCGCACGTAGACGTTGCACCCGTTGAGGATGTTGACCTCAGGTAGGTATCCAGCCACCAGGTCCCGCGATTCCAACAACACACCGTCGGAATTGGTGCCTCCGGCCTGGGACTCGGCGCCGTATGTCATGATGCCTCCTGCTCCCCGGACTCCCGGCGGGGGTGCCCGCCGGGACGATCCGCACCCGATACGGGAGTCGTGCCCGCGGGCGAACTCGACGCGTCCGTCGTGGACTGGTTCGGGTCGGACGAGCCGGCACCGGACCGGGCCGAGCCCAGGTAGGCCTCGATCACCGCCGGGTTGGTGCTGATGTCCTCGGGGCGGCCCTCGGCGATGACTTGCCCTTGGGCGAAGCAGATGATCCAGTCGCTGATGCTCATGATCACGTCCATGTCGTGTTCGACGAGGATGATCGTCTTGCCCTCGTCGCGCAGTGCTTGGATGTGCCCGAGCAGGGACTGGGTCAGCGCCGGGTTCACGCCGGCCATCGGCTCATCGAGCATGATCATGTCCGGGTCGGCCATCATCGCCCGGGCCATCTCCAGTAGTTTGCGCTGGCCCCCGGACATCGTCCCGGCGTACTCATCGCGCATGTGATCCAGCCGGAACCGCTCGAGCAACTCATCGGCCCGCTCTTCGATCTCCCACTCCTGCCGGCGCCACAGGAACGGCACCTGGGCCGCGAACACGCTCTCGCCGCGCTGATCGGGTGCCCCCAGCATCACGTTATCCAGCGTCGTCAGGCGCATCAGGGCCTTGGTCAACTGGAAGGTGCGCACCATTCCCATCCGGGCGATCCGGTAGGCGGGTTTGCCGCGCAGGGACTGACCATTGAAGGACCAGGTACCGGTGTTGGGCTTATCGAACCCGGAAATCACGTTGAAGAACGTGGACTTGCCGGCACCGTTCGGACCGATGAGCGCGGTGATGGTCCCGCGCTGCACCTGCAGGTGCTTGACGTCCACGGCCTTCAAACCGCCGAAGCGGCGGGTGATGTCGTCGGCGATGAGGATCGGGTCCGGCTTGGGTGAGCCGGGTCTTGGGGCCACATCCCGCAATGCCTCGGCAGCGCGCTTCGCGCCGGGGGAGAGGCCGGCTTCCTCCCGGCTCACCTCCTGCTCGTGCAGTTCCTCGCGCTCGTCGAGGATCTGGTCGCGGTCGCGGGAGAAGTCCTCCGCGGAACGGTCCGCACCGTGTCTGCCGGCTGCCGCCGGCGGCTGCTGTGTGGATTCCGGTTCGGGTCGGTGTTCGGTTGCCCGTTCGGGTCGTTTGTCATCGGACACTGAGACGCAACTCCTCTCGGTTCCCGAGGATCCCCGCCGGGCGGAAGGCCATCAGCAGCACCAGCAGGAGTCCCACGAAGACGAACCGCATCGCGCTGACCTCACTGGGCGCCAGGATCGAGGCCGGGATGTAACCCAGGGTGGTGGCCTGGCGCAGCAAGGCGTCCAGGAAACTGATGAGGAACCAGAAGATCACCGAACCCACCACCGGGCCCATGATGCGACTGGCCCCGCCCAGGATCACGATCGCCCACAGGTAGAAGGTCACTGCGGGCATGTAGATATCGGGGTGGGCCAGTTGCCCGTGCACCGCCAGCATCACCCCGGCCAACGCCCCGAGCACCCCGCCCAGGATCAGACTCTGCATCTTGTAGGCGTAGACGTTCTTGCCGAGGGAACGAGCTGCCAGTTCATCCTCGCGGACGGCCTTCAACACCCGTCCCCAGGGACTGCGCATCAGCAGGAACACCAGCACGGAGAAGAGTGCCACCAGGCCCCAGGTCACCGACATCACCCACAGGTTGCGGGCGCTGAAGGAGAACGGGCCGAGCGTCAGTGACTCCGTGAAGGGGTTGAGTGCGAAGAAGTCCCCGGCGAATTGGTCCAGGCCGTACACCCCGCCCGTCAGCGGCTCGGCGTAGGAGGACCGGTACAGGTACCGCAGCACCTCGGCTGCGGCGATGGTGGTGATCGCCAGGTAGTCACCGCGTAATCGCAGTGTGGGGATGCCCAGGATGATCGCCAGCACGACGGCACAGGCCAGGCCGACGAGCACGCCCACCCACAGCGGCAGGTTCCAGGTCTGCACGCTCACTGCGGCGCCGTAGGCCCCCACGAGCATGAAGCCCACCTGGCCGAAGTTGAGCAACCCGGTGTAGCCGAAGTGCAGGTTCAGTCCGACCGCGGCCAAGGCGTAGATCGCGGCCTCCGGTCCCACCGCGCCGCGCAGTGAGTTGGCGAGAATGTCCATGAATTCCATGTGTGACCTCCCGCGCCTAGCCGGCGCGCTCCGCTCGGCCGAAGATGCCCTGCGGGCGCAACAGCAGCACCAGGATCAGCACCAGCAGCGCCCACAGGTTCTGCAGCGACGGGGCGAACCAGAGCGTGGACCATTGCGAGACCAGTCCGATGATCAGGCTGCCCACCATCGCCCCGTAGGCGCTGCCGATCCCCCCGAGGATCACCCCGGCGAACATCAGCAACAGCAGGTAGAAGCCCATGTCCCAGTAGACCGCCGAGGTCAGGCCGTAGAACACCCCGCCCAGGCCGGCCAGCGCGCCACCGAGGATCCACACCACCAGGATCACCCGGCTGACGTTGATCCCGGAGGCCTCCGCCAGGTCCTTGTTGTCCGACACCGCCCGCATGGCCTTGCCGATGCGGGTCTTGGTGAGCATCAGCCCGATCCCCACCATGATCGCGAACGCCAGCAGGGTCACGATCAGGTCGCGTGGGGTGATGCGCACGATCCAGATCTCCAGGGCGCTTTGCACGTTGTAGTCGCTGTAGGAGCCGCGCCGGGAACCGAACAGCACCAGCATCAGGTAGCGCAGCAACAGCGACAGGCCGATGGAGATGATGAACAACTGGATCAGTCCGGTGCCGCGTCTTCGCATCGGCAGCCAAACGGCTTTCTCCAACCCGCCCGCCAGCAGCGCCACCACCACCATCGCCAGCGCCGCGGCGAGGATCAGCGGCAGGTTGCCCGGGGAAGTGGACAGGAAGAACGCCGTGACGGCGCCGATGGTCACGAACTCCCCGTGGGCGAAGTTGATCAACCGGGTGGTGCCGAACACCAGCGACAGGCCCACTGCGGTGATGGCGATGATCGCCCCGAGTTTGATGCCCTCGACCGTCAGTTGGGCGAACCTGGCACCGAAGGACGCGCCCCGGGGCTGTTCGGTGGCGATCGCGCCCTCATCCTCCGGGGCCGGGGCATCATCGGTCGTGGGCGCGTCCTCCGGTTCCTCGGTGGGCTCGGCGCCCGGCGGGGGTTCCTGCTGCGCATCGATGCTGATCAGTGGGAATGGCACCCGGGTCTGCAAGCGTCCGGGGCGCACCAGCACGTCCTCGCGGCGTTCACCGGTTTCCTGCTCAGGTTGCAGTTCGGCGGGCAGCGTCTCCAGGTCCAGCACGACGTCGTAGGTGCCCGGCTCGGGCACCGGCATCTCCCAGTCGCCCTCACCGTCGGTGGTCGTGGTCCCCACCTCGGCGCCGTCCTGTTCCAGGATGAGCGCCACGTCGGCCACGCCCTCGCCGTCCGGGTCGGTGATCGACCCGAACAGCACCTGCTCCTCCCCGTCCGAGGTGCCCATGGGCGCAACTCCGGCGCCGCGAAAGTCTGCGACCGC
>DATGSR010000215.1:0-7686 GCA_035302405.1 Beutenbergiaceae bacterium | reverse complement strand
GGCGCGATGGTGATCGCGATGACGATGACCACTGTGGTCAGCGAACCGCCGATCAGCGCCAGGAGCAGTAGTCCCAACACGACGGAGGTGAAGGACTGCAGTGTGTCGGTGATGACGACGACGACGTTGTCGATCCACCCGCCGATGTAGCCGGCGGCCAGCCCAAGCACAACGCCCGCCACCATGGCCAGGAACACTGCGGGGATGGCCACCCCCATCGCGATGCGAGCCCCGACGACGATCCGGCCCAGTAGGTCCCTACCCAGGTGGTCGGTGCCCAGCCAGTGCGTTGCCGAGGGACCCTCCAGCCGGTGCTCGATGCTTTGCGCCGAGGGGTCAGCCACCAAACTCGGCCCGATAGTCACCGCCAGGAACAGCACGAAAATGATTACCAGGGAAACCAACCCTGTCGGTTTCCTGGCGATGTCGCCGATCGCTCCAATAGCGGCTTTGAACCGGCCGGGAGTCGGCGAATCCTGTACAGCCGTCACTTCGTCGTCTCCTCGACTCGGATCCGGGGATCGAGGAACCTGTAGGACAGGTCAGCGGCCAGGTTCGCTACCACGAACAGCAGCGCGACCATGAGGATCGATCCGCGCAACACCGGGTAGTTGCGGGCGTTGATCGCCTCCAGGGCGAGGTTGCCCAACCCGGGCCGGTTGAAGATGAGTTCGATGAACACCGAACCCCCCAGGAGGTTGCCCAGCGCCACACCGAGAATGGCCACCGTTGGGACTAGTGCGTTCTTCAGGGCGTAGCGATAGTGGATCGCGCGTTCGCGGATGCCGTACGCCCGGGCCACCCGGATGTAGTTGGAGCCGACCACCTCCAGCATGCTGGAGCGCACGAGGCGGGCGAAGTAGCCCACCCACGTGATGGCCAGCGCGGAGGCCGGCAGGATCAGATGGCTCAGGTAGTCCAGCGGATCGCTCAGATCACCCGTACCAGTAGCCGGCAAAATGCCCAGCGCGATCGGGAACAACAGGAGCAGGAACAGGCCCATCACGTACGAGGGCATCGTGATGAACGAGACCGAGATGACGCTCGTGATCCGGTCCAGCAGCGAGTCCGGCTTGGTCGCTGCGAGCACGCCGAAGGGGATGCCGAGCAGTACCGCCAGGGCAAGGGCGGCGAACGCCAGCGCCATGGTGTGCGGCACCGCTTGGGCCAGCATCGCGGTCACCGGGCGATTCGTTGCGAAATCCCGGCCCAGGTCGCCCTGGAAGGCGTTCCAGATGAAGTTGCCGGCTTGGACGAGGATCGGATCATCGATCCCCATCTCCTGTCGAACCTGCAGGATCCGGTCCTCGGTGGCCCGGGGACCCAGGATGTTTTCCACTGGGTCCCCGGGGATCACGTGCGGGAGCACCGCCAGGAACAGCAGGATCAGTAGCACGACCGCAAAGGTCATGACCAACCGTTTCAGCAGGTACTGCGCCACGTCACCACCCTCATCCGCGTCCGAGCCACCTGTGGCCGGTCACCGGTCTCACCGGCGGAAGTCGTACGCCAGGTATTTGCCGTAGCGCTCGGGGACCAGGGTGATCTCCATGTCCGAGTTGTAGGCGTAGAGGTTCGTCCGGTACATCACCCACGAGGCGACCGCGTCCTCGTCCATCAGTTCCTGCATGCGCACGTACATCTCGTGACGCGTGTCCGGGTCGGTCTCGGCCAGGGCGTCCTCGTGCAACTGCTGGTACTCCTCGTTGCACCAGTGGTTGTAGTTCCAGTCGCCCACCTGTTCGCAACTGAACCAGACCGTGGCCCAGGACGGGTCGGCGGTGTTGCTGAAGGAGATGTAGAACAACTGGTGGTTGCCGGCCTGAGCCGATTCGCGGTACTGCCCGGAATCGAGCAGTTCGATCTCCAGGTCGATGCCGATCTCGGCCAAGTTGGCCTGGGCGATCTCGGCGATCGCCTCCGAGCCGACCTGCCCGTCGATGATCATGTTGAGCGTGAGGTCACTGGCCCCCGCTTCCTCGAGGTAGGACATCGCTTCTTCGGGGTCGGGCTGGTACACCGGTGCGTCCGCCCAGTGGCCGACGGGCATATCGGGCGCGATCAGCGCGTTGGCCCGTTCAACCTGCCCATCGAAACCGGCGACGATCATGGAGTCGATGTCCAACGCGGCCCGGACGGCGCGGCGCACGTTGACGTCCGAAAGCACTTCGTCCTCCACGTTCATGCCGATGAAGCCGTAGTCGAACGTGGCCAGCGGGTCGACGACGAAGTGTTCACTCGCCTCGAACCGCTCGACGGCGCCGGTGCTGATCTGACCCATGTCGACATCGCCCGTCTCGAGCGCGATGTCGGCGGCGGTGCCGTCCTCGATCGGCACCCACACGATACGTTCCCACTGCGGCTCATCGAGGTAGTCCCACATGCCGCCGTGGTAGTCCTCGTACCGCTCGACGGTGATTTCCTGCCCCGGGTTCCAGTCGACCCACTGGTAGGGGCCGGTGCCCACGGGATCGGTTCCGAAGTCCTCGCCGCGTTCCTCGACGGCTTCCTGCGGCACGATCAAGCCGGCGTTGCCCGGCAGGGTGTTGGTCATGAGGGGGGCGAAGGGTGCGTTGAGGTGAATGATGCCGGTGTAGTCGCCGGTCACCTCGACTTCTTCGAGTGCCGCCCAGTCGTCTGCGTAACTGGCCGGCACTTCGGACTCGATCAGGCCGGCGCTGCGTTCGAAGGAGAATTTGACGTCCTCGGCGGTCAACTCGCCGTATCCGCCCTGGAACTGAACACCCTCGCGGAGTTTGAAGTCGACTTCAGTGCCGTCGTCGGAGATCTCGATCTCTTCCGCCAGAACGTTGATGAGTTCACCGCTCCCGCCCGGTTCGTAGGCGACGAGCCCTTCCATGATCGTCATCGCGATCGCGTCGTCAGTGGTCGCCGGCATCACGTTGGGGTCCAGGGACCTGATGTCCATGACCGTCCGAATCCGCAACTCGGTGTCTTCCGTGCCGCGCTCAGCCGGGGCTTCTGCCTCCTCTGCGTCACCGTTGTCGGCACCCCCGCACGCAGCGAGAACCAGCGCGGCGGCACTTGCGACGATGACGGTACGCACTCGGTTCCTTGACCAACCGCTCTTGGCATTGGAAGTCGTCATGAAATCCTCTCGAAGTCTCCGCTCAGGGACGAGGCAAACAGGGCAGCGCGCCGTTGAAGCAATCGGTGAAGCACTCGCGTTAACTCCATAACGTCGGCAATCTGCCGTTCTTTGCCCGGGATGGATGTTACCTCAGCTTTCAGCAAGCCAAACTTTAAGAAAGTTGCTCTGGGCGGCTTCAGGCCTCCTATCGATCACTCGGAAGTCGCTCGTACGGGCTGGGCGAGATGCCACGGACGGCGAGAGCCGGCTTGCACGGAGCAACTCGGGGATCGCGGCCGGCTCTAGCGCGGGTCGGTAGCACCGGGACCAGGTGCGATCTGCAGCGCTGGCACAGGTGCGATGTGCGACGCGGGTAAAGGTACGATCTGGCGATCCTCAAACACGCTCGCCGTGCGGGCATTCCGCACCGCTCACGCGATCTGCTGCCACACCCGGTCGCGGCGGTGGTTTCGCCCGTTCGATCGCCGGGTCAGGGACGGGAACGGCCGCCAGCAGTGCCTGGGTGTAGGGGTCCTGCGGCCGACCGATGACATCGCCGGTGGGGCCTTGTTCGACCATGCGTCCCAGTTGCATGACGCCGATGTGATGCGCCAGGTCGGCCACCACCGCCAAGTCATGGGTAACCAACAAGTAGGAGACCCCGCGATCCTGCTGCAGCGACTGCAGCAGCGTGAGGATCTCCGCCTGCACGGTGACGTCCAGCGCGGACACGGGTTCATCAAGGACCACCAGATCCGGCTCCAGCGCGAGGGCACGTGCGATGGCGATCCGCTGGCGTTGGCCTCCGGAGAATTCATGCGGGTATCGCTCGGCCGCGTCGGAGGGCAGCCGAACCAGGTCCAACAGTTCCCGGGTGCGGCGTTCATCATGACCGGTGCGTTGGATCTTGGCGGGCTCGGCCAATAGTTGGTGCACGGTCATCCGCGGGTCCAGGGAGGTGTACGGGTCCTGGAAGACCACCGCTACGCGACGGCGGAACTCCGCCAACTCTTCACGCGCCATCTCTCCCACGGTGGCCGAGTCGAACACCACTCGCCCGGCTGTGGCCGGGTGTAGGCCGAGGACGGTACGCAGCACCGTTGTCTTGCCCGAGCCGGATTCGCCCACGATCCCGAATGTCTTGGCCTTGGGGACCTCGAAAGAGACGCCGCACACGGCGTGTACGACGCTCTGGCCATCCCGGCGCCGAGATCGAGGGGCCTTGAAGTGCTTGACCAGGTCCTGCACCTGCAAAAGCGGCCGCGGATCGTTGCCCAAGTCCTTACTCATCGCGCCTCCTCTTCCGCTACGGCCAGGCGCGGCGCCAGGTCCAGCAACCGGCGGGTGTACTCGTCCTTCGGGTTACTGAAGATGCTGTGCACGTCGGCGACCTCCACCACGCGGCCCTGCTGCATCACCGCGACCCGGTCGGCGATGCCGGCAACAAGAGCCAGGTCATGGGTGATGAACAGCATCGCCGCATTGGTGCGCTCCCGAGCTTGACGCAGGGTGTGCATCACCTGGGCCTGCACGGTCACGTCCAGGGCAGTGGTGGGTTCGTCGGCGATGATGATGTCCGGGTCGTTGGCCATCGCCAGGGCGATCACCACCCGCTGACGCATCCCGCCGGACAACTGGTGCGGGTATTGGTCCAGCAGACGTTCCGGCTCGCGGATCGCGACTGCCTCCAAGAGTTCGATGGTGCGCTCGCGGGCCTTTGGGCCGGTGAGGCCGGCTTCCGCCAAGGTGTCTGCGCATTGCGTGCCGATCGTCAGCACGGGGTTGAGCGAGGTGGAGGGGTCCTGGAGCACCGCGGCTATGCGCCGACCGCGCAGTGTGCGCCAGTCCTCGAACGTCCAGCCGTCCACGTCCTGACCCAGCACGTTGACCCGGCCGGTGGTGGTGGCTCCCGGCGGCAGCAGTCCGACCAGCGACATGGAGGTGAGGGTCTTGCCCGATCCGGACTCGCCCACCAGGGCCAGTACCTCACCCGGTTGCAGGTCCAGGTTGATCCCGTCGACCGCGGGACGGTCGCCGAAGGAGATCGTCAGGTCGCGCACTGTGGCCACTGGATCCCTCGTTGAGGACACGCCCGTTGCTGTATCACCCGCCGGTGCACCACCGGTTCCGGCTGCGCGCGCAGAACCTGCGTCGTCGTCCGCGCCGCTATCCGGCGACGAGGCTTGCTCAGGCTGTGGCGACGAGGCTTGCTTGGGCTGCGCTTCGTTTGCGCCCTGTGCTCCCCGCTGGGCGTTGGTCTTGCGCCCGGCCCGTGCTTGACGTTCGGCCTTGCGCCGGCGGCGTAGTCCAGGGGGGTCGATCAGCGGGTTGACCACCTCGTTGCGGGGGTTGAATGCATCGCGCAGCCCGTCCCCGAGGTAGTTGACGATCAGCACCAGTAGCAGGATCAGCAGCCCAGGGAAGTAGAACAACCAGGGCCGGGTGATCAGCGCGGACTGCGCGGTGGAGACCAGCAGCCCCAACGAGGTGTCCGGCGGCTGCACCCCGAACCCGAGGAACGACAGACTCGTTTCGGTCAGGATCGCCGCGCCGAAGGTCAGGGTGGCGGCGATGATCACGTGGTCGGTGACGTTGGGCACTAGGTGGCGCAGCAGCGTGCGGCCGTGGGAGGCGCCCATCACGCGGGCGGCGTCGATGAACGGCAACTCCCGCAGACCCAGCACCACCCCGCGCACCAGCCGGGCCAGCGGGGTCCACATCAATGCACCTAGCACCAGGGACAGCGTGAGCCAGGAAACGCCCCCGGCACGGACGTTGGCACCCAGGAACGCGGCCACGGCCAGGGTGGGCAGCGTGAGGACCAGGTCCACCAGCCGCATCAGCGCGGAGTCGACCCAGCGGCCGAAGTAACCCGAGACAACCCCGATGGTCAGTCCGATCACGGTGCTGACACCGGTGACGGTGAAGGCGATGAGCAAGGACTGCTGCAGGCCGCGCAGGACCTGGGCGAACAGGTCTCGGCCGATCGCGTCGGTGCCCATGGGGTGCGCCAGGCTCGGGGAATGGTTCAGGTCGTCGGTGATCTCGCCGTACCCGTAGGTCCACAGTTGCGGGGCAATCAGGCCGATCGCGATGAGCACGGCCAGGGTGACTAGCGCGGCCACCGCCATCCGGTTGGCCAGGAATCGGCGCCGCGCGGCGGCGAACCGGCTGCCGTTGGGCCGGGGGCCTTCGTCCTGACTGACGACGTCCAATTCAACGGTCATAACGCACCCGGGGGTCGATCACCGCGTACAACAGGTCGGCGATGAGGTTGAAGATGATGACGGCGCCGGCGGCGATGAGCAGCCAGGCCAGCACGGCGTTGACGTCCCGCAGCTGGATGGACTCCAACAGGAAGTCGCCCATGCCGCGCCACTGGAACACCGTTTCGGTCACGATCGCCCCGGAGAGCAACAGCGGCAGGTCCAGGGCAACGATCGTCACGATCGGGACCAGGGCTGGGCGCACCGCATAATGGCGCACCAATCGCCGGCGGGAAAGGCCCTTGAGCACACCGAACCGCAGATGATCACTGCTGAGGCTCTCTGTGACCGCCGTGCGCTGGTAACGGTTCCACACCGCCACGTGCATCAGCGCAAGCACGATCGTGGGCAGCACCAGGTGGGCTGCCGTGTCCGCCACGATCGCGAAGAACCCTTGCGGCGGGGGCACGGAGTTGGCGCCCACGGTGGCGAAGATCTTGTAGCCGGTGGCCTCATTGGTGGCCACCGCCCAATGCTTGAGCAGCACCGCCAACCAGAACGAAGGCATCGCCAGGAACAAAAACGTCACCGGTGTGAGGACGAAGTCCGGTAGGCGGCGCCGGTACAGGGCGCTGACGGTGCCGATGATGAAGGCCAGGATGAAGGCGATGGCGATGGCCACCACCACGAGCCGAAGGGTGACCCCGATGCGGGTGGCCAGTTCTGCGCCGATGTCGCGGGTGATGATCACCGAGGGACCGAAGTCGCCGGTGAATATTCCGCCGATCCAGCCCAGGTAGCGCTGCAGCAGGTTCTGGTCCAGCCCGAGGCGCGCCTCTTCGGCTTGGATGGCCGACTCGGGAACCGGGGGCTGGCGTTCCCGCAGTTCGAACAGCGGGTCCCCGGAGGAAGCCACCAGCACGAAGATCAGCACCGACGCCAGGAACATGATCAGGGCAGCACTGATGAGTCTGTTGCCCAAGAACCTGACCATGGACACCTCTATTCGCGGTCGCTGACCGGCCTACGCCGTCGGACAATAAGGATCAACTTTATGTGCTCCGCAATAGGCCAACAAGCAATCTTTGTGTGTGAACATATGGTCAGCGTGGCCGTTGGCACAGGACACAAGCAGACCGCGGGGGCACGGCACGCGGCGCCAGACCGCGGGGCGCGGCACGCGACGCCCAACGGCCTCAGGCCGAAGGGAAGGGATCCGCTCTGGTGCCCGCCTCGATGAGAGTGCGAGCAAGGGCGTCCAGGTCGTCGCGATAGGAAGCGATCGAGACGCGCAGGTGCGGCTCACTGGGGCCCTCGAGGTGGAAATCGGCTCCGCGCTGGGCCGCGTAGCCGCGTTGGGCCAAGTGCATCCACGCGGAATCCTCGTTC
>DATGSR010000214.1:0-35283 GCA_035302405.1 Beutenbergiaceae bacterium | reverse complement strand
CGCCTGGGCCATGTCGAACCGCAGACCGTTGGAATTGGTGCAGGCCCCGCCGCAGGTTTCGCGGGCTACCCACCGCCCGCGCCAGGCCAGACGGCGTACGGCCCGACGCCGCCCGCACCGTTTGCACAGCAACCGCATCCTGGGCCGTCTTACCAGCACCCACCCCACCCTGGGCCACCTCACCCGCACCATCCGTACGGGAATGCTCCGCCGGCCCCGGGCGGTGCACCGCAGCAACAGCCCTTTCACCGGCCGCCTCCGCAGGGGTTCTGAGTTGCCCGGGCTCCGCCGGCGCAGGCGCTGCTCGCGCGGCCAGCGAGGGCGCCCGCGTCGTCGCTAGGCCCCGGTGGCCGCCGACGCCGCTAGGACCCGGTGGGCGCCCACGCCGATCGGCCTCCGCAGGCGCGGGGCCATGGGGGTGGTCACCCTCACGGCTGCGTCCCGGGCCCGCGGCGGTAAACTTGGACATTGTGCGACCCGCCCCCGCCGTTGCGGGGAGGCGGGCCGTTCGTGCTGCCCGAACGTGGACTGCAGCAACGCGGGCGCTCACTCAACGGGCGACCTTTCGGTCCCGACCATGAGCCGGGCGCGCACCTGTCGACCACTCCGAACGGAACAAGGACCACCATGACCCTGGCCGGACTGCTTCCCGCGCTACGCGGCGAACCCGCGCTGACCGAACTGATCGAATCGGCCCCTGCCCGCGGGGCACTCGATGTGACCGCCTCTGTTGGCGTGCGCCCGGCGGTGCTGGCGGACCTGGCGCAACGTGGCGGACGCCCCCTGGTGGTCATCACTGCCACCGGCCGGGAGGCCGACGAGTTGGAAACCGCGCTGGGGGCCTACCTGGACCCGGCCGACGTCGCCGTCTTCCCCGCGTGGGAGACCCTGCCCCACGAGCGGCTCTCCCCGCGCAGCGACACCGTGGCCCGCCGGATCGCGGTGCTGCGGCGCCTGGCCCACCCCGATGCGCACGCACACGGCGCGGGCGGGTCCGCCCGCCCGATCCAGGTGCTCATCGTGCCGGTGCGCGCTGCCCTGCAGCCGGTGGTCAAGGGCTTGGGCGACCTGGAACCCGTCGCGTTGCACACCGGCCAGCACGCGCCGATGGAGCAGGTGATCCAGTCCCTGGTTGATGCCGCCTACACCCGCGTGGACATGGTGGAACGGCGCGGGGAGTTCGCTGTGCGCGGCGGCCTGCTGGACGTGTTCGCCCCCACTGAGGCCCACCCCCAGCGGGTGGAGTTTTGGGGCGATGACGTGGAGGAGATCCGGTGGTTCTCCGCCGCCGACCAGCGTTCCCTGGAGATCTCCGAAGACGGGTTGTGGGCGCCCCCGTGCCGGGAGGTTTTGCTCACCGACCAGGTGCGCCAGCGCGCCCGCGACCTCATCCCCAGCCTGCCCGGGGCTGCCGACATGCTGGAGAAACTCGCCGAGGGCATCGCCGTGGACGGGATGGAATCCCTCGCCCCGGTACTGGTGGACGGTATGCAGCCCCTCCTGGACCTGGTGCCAGAAGAGTCGTTGGTGATCGTCAACGAGCCGGAACGGGTGCGTCGCCGTGCGCACGATCTGGTAGCCACCACCGAAGAGTTCCTCGCCGCGGCCTGGACCTCGGCCGCCGCCGGTGCGCAAACTCCGCTGGACCTGTCCGGGGCCTCCTTCGAGACCCTCACCGACACCCGCGAGGTCGCCCGCCGCCGCGGCCTGGGCTGGTGGACGCTGGGTGCCTTCGAACGTGACGCCGACTTGGCCGACCTGGAACCCGACCTCACCGCCGATGCGGCTACGGACGACGACCCCTTCCCGCCGGCGAGCCACGCCGTCGTCATCTCCTCCCGGGACGTGCGCGGGTACCGCGGTGACACCGATCGTGCGGTGGCGGACCTGAAGGAGTTGACCACCGCCGGGTGGCGCCTGGTGCTGGTCACCGAGGGACCCGGGCCGGCGCGGCGGATGGTGGAGATGCTGCTGGACGCCGAGGTGCCTGCACGGTTGGTCGCCGCGGTCGAATCCGCCGGCGCCGATGCCGGCACCGGGCAGGACCCGGACCTTCCGGTTGCGGGCGTGGTGCTGGTGACCAACGCCTCGGTGGGCCGGGGGTTCGTCAGCGAGGACCTGCAGCTGGCGCTGTTCAGTGAGGAGGACCTCACCGGGCGGGCCGGGCAGGCCTCCACCCGCGACATGCGCCAGATGCCCTCCCGGCGTCGCAACGTCGTCGACCCGCTGGCACTGCGGCCGGGGGACTACGTGGTGCACGAACAGCACGGGGTGGGCAAGTTCATCGAGTTGATCTCCCGCACCATCGGCGGCGGAGCGAATGCCGCCACCCGGGAGTACCTGGTGATCGAGTACGCCCCCTCCAAACGCGGCCAACCCGGGGACCGGTTGTACGTGCCCACCGACTCCCTGGACCAGGTGACCAAGTACACCGGAGGGGAGTCGCCCGCGCTGAACAAGATGGGCGGGTCGGACTGGGCCAAAACCAAGGGCCGGGCCCGCAAGGCGGTCAAGGAGATCGCCGGGGAACTGATCCGGCTGTACTCGGCACGGATGGCCACCAGCGGGCACGCGTTCGGGCCCGACACCCCCTGGCAGCGGGAACTGGAGGACGCCTTCGCGTTCACCGAGACCCCTGACCAGGCCGCCACGATCGATGAGGTCAAGGCGGACATGGAAAAACCGGTGCCGATGGACCGCCTGGTGTGCGGGGATGTGGGGTACGGCAAGACCGAGATCGCGGTGCGCGCAGCGTTCAAGGCGGTCCAGGACGGCAAACAGGTGGCCATCCTCGTGCCCACCACCCTGCTGGTGCAGCAGCACTTCGAGACCTTCTCCGAACGTTACGGGGGCTTCCCGGTGGAGGTGCGGGCGCTGTCCCGGTTCCAGACACCGGCCGAGGCCCAGCAGGTCAAGGATGCGGTGCGCGACGGCTCCGTGGACGTGGTGATCGGCACCCACCGGTTGCTCACCGGGGAGGTGTCCTTCAAGGACCTGGGCCTGGTGGTGATCGACGAGGAGCAGCGCTTCGGGGTGGAGCACAAGGAGACCCTGAAGCAGTTGCGCACCAACGTCGACGTGCTGGCGATGAGCGCCACCCCGATCCCGCGCACCCTGGAAATGGCGGTGACCGGGATCCGAGAGATGTCCACCCTGGAGACCCCGCCGGAGGAGCGCCACCCGGTGCTGACGTTCGTGGGCCCGTACGCGGACAAGCAAATCGCTGCGGCCATCCGCCGGGAACTGCTGCGCGAGGGCCAGGTGTTCTATGTGCACAACCGCACCGAGTCCATCGACAAGGCCGCCGCCCGAATCCGGGAGTTGGTGCCCGATGCTCGGGTAGTGGTGGCCCATGGGCGGATGAACGAGAACGACCTGGAACGGGTGATCGTCGACTTCTGGAACAAGCGCGCCGATGTGCTGGTGTCCACCACGATCGTGGAGACCGGGTTGGACATCTCCAACGCGAATACCCTGATCGTGGAACGGGCCGATGCGATGGGCCTGTCGCAGCTCTACCAACTGCGCGGCCGGGTGGGCCGGGGCCGGGAGCGGGCCTACGCCTACTTCCTCTACCCCCCGGAGCGTCCGCTGACCGAAACAGCCCACGAACGGCTGCAGACCATCTCAGCCAACACCGAGCTGGGCTCGGGCATGCGCGTGGCGCTGAAGGACCTGGAGATCCGCGGGGCGGGCAACCTGCTCGGCGGTGAACAGTCCGGGCACATCGCCGGGGTCGGGTTCGACCTGTACGTGCGGATGGTCTCCGAAGCCGTAGCCCAGTTCCGCGGGGAGGACACCGAGGAACTGCCGGAACTGAAGACCGAGATCGCGGTCGACGCCCACATCCCGCACAGTTACATTTCCCACGAGCGGTTGCGTCTGGAGGCCTACACCAAACTCGCTCAGGTCACCGACGATCAAGGCATCGCCGACGTCCGGGCAGAACTGGTGGACCGGTACGGGCCAGTCCCCCAGGAGGTGGAACGACTCTTCGGGGTGGCGGCGCTGCGGATCAAGGCCCGGGCCGCCGGGTTGGCCGAGATCACCAGCCAAGGCAAGTACATCCGGTTCGCCCCGGTGGAACTGGCCGAATCGGCACAGATCCGGCTGAAGCGGCTCTACCCGGGCACGGTGCTCAAACCGGCGATCCGCACCGCGCTGGTGCCGGCGCCGACCACCTCGCGGGTGGGCGGCAAGCCGCTGCGGGACGAAGCGCTGCTGGAGTGGCTCGACGGCGTGCTGGAAGCGGTGTTCCTGCCCGGGGCCACCGTCGCCGCTGCGGCCGCGGTGGCCGAACGGAACTGATCGCTTGCGGTCGCGCCCGGACGGCCCGGAACGCAACAGCCCGCGCCGTCGGCCCGTCCCGGATCGGTTGCGCCGGCACCGGGCGCGTCGCTGAGGTGCACAGCACCCCGCCAAGGCGCATACGATGATCCTCAGTCCGCGATGTTCACGAAAGGTCCTCACGTGGTTCTGACCGCACGCTTGCTCAAGGTCGTCAGCGCGTTCCTCATCGGTCTGCTGGCTCTCAGCGCCTGCGGCACGCAACCCGGTGCCGCCGCCGTGGTGAACGGCAGCACCATCGCCGAGCGGGACGTCTCGCAGGCCTCCACCGAACTCGGCCACGTGCTCGCCGGGGAGATCAACCCCCAGGCCGTGTTGCAGATCCTGGTGATCGGGCCCAGCGCGATCCAGCTGGCCGCCCGGAACGGCATGGGCATCTCCGCGGCCGAAGCCGAGGAGTTCCTCAACAACGAGGCACTGGCCAACGAGCAGGAACCGGCTGAAGAGTACAGCCAGAGCACCCTGACCGTGGCCCGGTACCTGCTCCTGGAGAACGTGTTGCGCACCTCCCCGGATGCCGCCGAGTTGGGTGCCGAGCTGGAAGAGGAGATCGGGGCGTTGGACGTCGAACTCAGTCCCCGTTACGGGGAGTGGACCCCGCAGGGCCCGGTGCAGACGCAACCGGACTGGATCCTGGAACCCGAGCCGCAGGCCGCGTGAGCCAGGCCGCCGTGCCGCCCGGCGCCCGCTCCTCGAAGGAGGCGCAACCCCAGCACGCGGGGGCCGCGTTGCTCGAAGCGGTGGCGGTGATGGACCGCCTGCGTTCCCCGGGCGGGTGCCCGTGGGATGCGGACCAGACCCACGCCTCACTGGCCCCGTACGCCATCGAAGAGGCCCACGAATTGGCCGAAGCCGCCGAGAGCGGCACGACGGCGGACCTGCGCGAAGAGTTGGGTGACTTGCTGTTGCAGGTGCTCTTCCACGCCCGAATCGCCGCGGAAGGGCCGGACGGTTTCGACATCGACGACGTCGCGCGCACCTTGGTGGACAAACTCACCTACCGCCATCCACACGTGTTCGCGGCCGACGGCGAGCCGAGCCCGTCCGCTGAGCAGGTCACCGAGAACTGGGAGGTGCTCAAGGCGGCCGAACAGCAGCGGACCTCCGCGTTGGACGGCATCCCCGTCTCCCTGCCGGCTCTGGCCCGTGCCCAGAAGGTGCTGCGCCGGCTCGCCCGGGCGGGAATTGGGCTCGACGACATGCAAGCCGGCGTCGAGGGCAACGCTCGGCGAAGCGACGCGAGACCCGAGGATGAAGCGGCCGGGGCCGAGGAGGAAGTGGGCGCAAAACTGCTGGATCTGGTCCGCGAGGCCGAAGCACTCGGGATCGACGCAGAAGCGGCTCTGCGCGCACACGTACGCCGCCTCGAGCAAGAAAGCCGGGCGGTTGAGCAAGCCCGGTCCGGCCAGGATGCCGGTACGGTCAACCACGGCGGGCAGCCGAGGACCGGCGGTAACGACGATTGAGGTATCCCGGCGCCAACACCCTGGGCCGGACGGCCACATTGGTGCGGAAAGCCACATCGGTCCGGAGGGCCAGATTGGTACGGACGGGCACATGCCCACCAACTGTCGGCGAGCCGGCCCGAACAGACCAGACGCCGACCAGCCGTGCGGGTCGGACTCGATCCGCACTATCGTGTGGACCCGACCACTGAGTAATCGAAATCTGAAGACGTTGTCGAAGAGTAGGAGTTGAACGTGGCCACAATCGAGGCCCTGGGAGCACGCGAGATCCTGGATTCGCGCGGCAACCCGACTGTCGAGGTCGAGATCGCCCTGGAAGATGGGTCCTTCGCCCGCGCCGCCGTGCCCTCCGGGGCCTCCACCGGCGCATTCGAGGCGGTAGAGCGTCGTGACGGGGACGGGGCGCGGTACCTGGGTAAGGGTGTGAAGGAGGCCGTCGCCGCGGTAACCGACACCATCGCCCCAGAGGTACTGGGACTGGACGCCGCGGACCAGCGGTTCCTGGATCAGACCCTCATCGACCTGGACGGCACTGCGAACAAGGGCACCATCGGCGCCAACGCGATCCTCGGAGTGTCGTTGGCCGCCGCCCGGGCCAGCGCCGAAGCGGCGGACCTGTCCCTGTTCCGCTACCTGGGCGGGCCCAACGCCCACCTGTTGCCGGTGCCGATGATGAACATCCTCAACGGCGGCTCGCACGCGGACTCCAACGTGGATATCCAGGAGTTCATGATCGCTCCCATCGGGGCGGGCACGTTTGCCGAGTCCCTGCGCTGGGGCACCGAGGTTTACCACGCGCTCAAGGCGGTGCTGAAGTCTCGCTCCCTGGCCACCGGCCTGGGTGATGAGGGCGGCTTCGCACCGAACCTGGAATCCAACACCGCTGCGCTGGACCTGATCATGGAAGCGATCGAGAAGGCCGGGTTCACCGCCGGGTCCGAGATCGCCCTGGCCCTGGACGTGGCCGCCACCGAGTTCTTCGCGGACGGCTCCTACACCTTCGAGGGCAAGGCCACCAGCCCGGCGGACCTGATCGAGTTCTACGCCAAACTCGTGGCCGACTACCCGCTGGTGTCCATCGAGGACCCGCTCAGCGAGGACGAATGGGATTCCTGGAGTGAATTGGTGGCCAAGATCGGGGACAAGGTGCAGATCGTGGGCGATGACCTGTTCGTCACCAACCCCGAGCGGCTGGCTCGGGGGATCGAAACCAGGGCCGCGAACTCGCTGCTGGTGAAGGTCAACCAGATCGGCACCCTCACCGAGACCTTCGACGCGATCTCCCTCGCCCAGCGCAACGGGTTCACCGCGATGGTCTCCCACCGTTCCGGTGAGACCGAGGACACCACCATCGCCGACCTGTCGGTGGCGGTGAACGCCGGCCAGATCAAGACCGGCGCACCCGCCCGTGGCGAGCGGGTGAACAAGTACAACCAGTTGCTTCGCATCGAGGACGAACTGGACAGCGCCGCCCGGTACGCCGGCGGCGCCGCCTTCCCCCGCTGGCAGGGCTGAGCAGAAGAGTTCTCTTCACCACGCGGGCCGGCGCCGAGTCATCGGTGCCGGCCCGCGCCGTGCCCGGGGTGAACGTGAGCGACACTCCACCAGCGGATCACCGCATTCTCCGGGCGGGTACGTGACGATGTGGGAGTGAACGCCCGCCGCCCATCCGCCCCGCGCGCACCGTCCCGTGCCCGCAGCGTCGGCGCGGCGGGCGCCCCCCGCGGCCGCACGGACCGCAAACCCGCACACCCCCGAACGCAGAACGGCCGCAGCGGGGCCACCACGCGGGCCCGCCCCAACGCCACCTCCCGACCGGGTGGCGCATCCCACCCGAGCGCACGGCCGGGACGGACCGCACGGGCGACCCACCGCCCGAGCGGGCAGGCAACGATCGTCGAGCAGGAGGCGCCACCGCGGCAGATCACGGTCCGCACATTGGTGCTGTTCCTCGTTATTCTCATCGCCTTCATCGTGCTGGCACCCACGCTGCGGGCCTTCATCGCCCAGGCGGAGCAGCAACGGGACCTGACCTCTCAGATCGAGGCGGCCGAGGAACGTAACGCCGAACTCCAGCGGACCCTGGACCGTTGGGAGGACCCCGCGTTCGTCCAGGCGCAGGCCCGCGAACGGCTTGGATTCGTCTACCCCGGTGAGACCGCCTACCGGGTAGTCGACCCGGAGACGGTGACCGGCGAAGAAGTAGAATCGGACCAGGAAGATGACGGTCCGGTGATCGTTCCGCAGGTGGGCCCCTGGTATATCACCGTGACCGATTCGATACGAGTGGCAGGTGAGGTGGGCCAGGAGTGAGGCACGTAGGGCAGCCGGAGAAGGCACAGGCCGCGACGTCCCCCCGGGGGGTATCCGACACCGACGTGCAGGTCCTCACCGAGCAACTCGGGCGCGCCCCCCGCGGCGTGGTGGAGATCGCGGCCAGATGCATCTGCGGTAACCCCACAGTGGTGCGCACCGCGCCCAGGCTGGAGGACGGCACACCCTTCCCCACCATGTACTACCTGACCCATCCGGGTGCGGTGTATGCGGCCTCCACCCTGGAAAGCCAAGGCGTGATGCGGGAGATGAACGACCATCTGGCCACCGACGACGACCTGGCCGCCGCCTACGCCGCCGCCCACCGGCAATATCTGGACCGCCGTGCCGAACTGGGTCAGGTGCCCGAGATCGAACACGTCAGCGCGGGCGGGATGCCGGAACGGGTCAAGTGCCTGCACGCGCTGATGGCCCATTCCTTGGCCGAGGGCCCGGGCGTGAACCCGGTCGGTGACGACGCACTGGCGAGGGTCGTCGATCAGTGGCGTCCCGACCGCTGCGGCTGCCCGGCCCGCTGACGCCGGGTGCGGACCGCGCACGGGTACCGGGGCTCTAGGTGCGGACCGCGCACGGTACCGGGGCATCGCGTGCGGACGGCGGCGTCGCGGGAGTGGGTTGTCCGTGCCCCCGGTCACGCGCGCCGGAGAGGATCCCGGCGCCCGAATCTGGCAGGCTGTGCGGGTGAAACGTGTTGCTGCCATCGACTGCGGAACCAACTCCATCCGCCTGCTCATCGCCGACGTCGACGCTGCGGGCACCAACCTGCGGGAAGTGACTCGCTTGATGGAGATCGTTCGGCTGGGTCAGGGTGTGGACCGCACCGGCCAGTTCCATCCCGAGGCGCTTGCCCGGACCCTGGAGGCCACCAGTAGGTACGCCCAACTCTGCCGGGACCACGGTGTGCAGGCCGTCCGGTTCGTGGCCACCTCAGCCAGCCGGGATGCCTCCAACCGGGAAGAGTTCTTCGCCGGGGTGCGAGACCGGCTAGGGGTAGAGGTGGAGATCATCACCGGCTCGCAGGAGGCCGCGCTGTCCTTCATGGGCGCCACCAGCGTGCTGCCCGACGGCGATGATGCCGGCGGCCAAGGAATGTCCGACGGCGTTGGGGCAGCCGGGCGCGAGGCGCCCGATCACAAGACGTCGGACCGCGATGGGGCCACTGGGCGGGCCGGCGTCGGCCGCCTGGTGGTGGACATCGGCGGCGGATCCACCGAACTGGTCCTCGGAACCGGCCGCACGCTGCAAGCCGATACCTCGATGAACATCGGGTGCGTGCGAATGGCCGAGCGGCACCTGGTCTCCGACCCGCCCAGCCCCGAGGAGATCTCCCGGGCCCGCACGGACATCGACGCAGCGCTCGACGAGGCCGAACGAGAGGTGCGCCTGTCGCAGGTGCGCACCGTGGTGGGGGTGGCCGGGTCGGTCACCACCGTCACAGCGCACGCCCTGGGACTACCGGAATACGATCGGGCGCGGATCAACGGCACCAGGCTCCCGCTGGCGCGCGTGCACGAGGCATGTACCGATCTGCTGCACATGCCCCGGCACCAGCGCGCCGAGTTGCCCTACATGCACCCTGGCCGGGTGGACGTCATCGGCGCCGGGGCGTTGGTGTGGACGGCGGTCCTGGACCGGATCGACAACCGTGTCCGGGCTGCCGGCAGCACGTTGGGGCCGATCGTGACGAGCGAGCACGACATTCTGGACGGCATCGCCCTGTCCATGGGGTGAAGGTCGCTGCCGCGAGCCCGCAGTCCCCGCCTCACCGCCGGGCCTCCCGCTTGCCGGCGGCTCACCGCCCCTTGCCGGCCGGGCTTTGGCCATCGGCCGCGTTCTCGTTACCGGCCGGGCTTTGGCCGTCGGCTTCGCCGCCAGGGATGATCGCCGCCGCCTTTGCCTGCTGGATCACGTCGTTATTGACCCGTCCCCACGCGTAGGGCACTAGCAGTGCGCCGATAAGTGCGGCGAGCAGGAACGGGACCCGAAGCGCCCACTGTCGCCCGAGTGCCGGTTCCAGCCAGTTCACCAGCGCACCGCCGAGCAGCGTGCCCAGGGAGATCGTGCCCCATCCGAAGAACCGGTACACCGCGTTCACCCGCCCCAACAGGTGGTCGGGCACGATCCGCTGCCGCAATGACACCGTGATGACGTTCCACACCACGATCGCCAGCCCGATCACCACCGACACCGCCCACACCCAGGGCGCTGAGGAGAGCAGCCCGATAGTGCCGTAGCCGGCTGCGAAGACCACCAGCGCCAGCAGCAATGAGCGGCCTTCGGTGAGGCGGCCCACGATTCGCTCGGCCAGCAGCGAACCGGCGATGGCCCCGGTGGCCATTCCAGTGAGCAGCAGCCCGAACTGCCACCCCTCGAACAGCCCGAGCACCTCTTGGGCGAAGAGCACGAACAACACCATCGGGATCGCACTGGCCAGGTTGCTGGCGCCGAGCA
Organism: Beutenbergiaceae bacterium; assembly: GCA_035302405.1. GTDB lineage: Bacteria > Actinomycetota > Actinomycetes > Actinomycetales > Beutenbergiaceae > CALKWS01. The sequence continues at coordinate 24,685 of DATGSR010000214.1, read as the reverse complement.
ACAACGCCAGCGCTCGCAACAGCCGGTGCCGCCACAGCCAGGAGAACCCCGCGGAGATCTCCCCGCGCCACTCGATCCGGCCGCGCTGCTCACTCAGACTGCCACGCGGCCGGAACGACCCGCTGAGCGTGCCCACCAGGGCCGCGCTGAGTGCTAGGAATGCCGCATTCGCTCCGAATGGGATAGTGATCGCCACGGCGACCAGGAATCCGGCCAACGGCGGCCCCACGAAGTTGTTCAGCGCCAATTCGGCGCCCCACATCCTGCCGTTGGCCTTCTCCAGAAGTCGTTGGTCCACCACGGACGGCAACAACGTCTGGGCGCTGTTGTCCCGCAGCACCTCGGCGAAGCCGAGGATCAGCGCCAGCAGCGTCAGGGCGGCTAACAGCGTGGTGGCCTGCTCCGGCTCGGGCGCGCCGGCGGCCAATTCCTGCGGTGTGGGCAGGCCCTCCCGGTGCACCAGGAGCGCGACGGTGAAAACGCCGATGGCAGCGAACCGCACCACGTCCATCGCGGCCACCAGGTAGCGCCGGTCGTACCGGTCGGTGAGCACCCCGGCGGGTAGGGAGAAGACCAGCCACGGCAGCCGGGATGCCAGTCCCACCACGGCGATCCACAGCGGGTCCCGGGTGAGTGCCGTGGCCAGCCACACCACCGCCACCGACATCAACCCGTCCCCGAGGTTGGTCAGTGCCGAGGAGGTGAACAATTTCCAGTAGTTCGCTCCCAGCGGTGGGAGCGGACGTGCACCATGCTGGCCGGCGCCGCCCAGCGAGCGGGGCCGCGTGGTCATCGCACTTCCCGCTGTTCGACACCGTCGCCGGTTCGGGAGAGTGCCGGCTGGTTCGTGGGATAGAGCGCGAATGCCAGCGCGTAGGTGGTGTCGCCTGCTCGCGGCTCGTCGGCGAACTCCGCAAGCAAGGTGTTCAGGCGCTCGCTGAAGTGCTCGGCCCGTTCCTTGGGCACGCGCACGCGGCGGATGTTGGCGTTGACCACCCCGGGGTGGTCGGCGGGTATCTGGGCGAGTTCGGCGGCCGCGGCAGTAAAACGGCGTTCGGCCGCGCCGGCGCTCTCCTCGACGCGGTGGTAATAGAACACCCGGGCGGTGCGGCCGTAGTACTTGGCTTGCAGGGCGCGTACCTGCTTGGTGCGCACCACCCGCACCAGGCCGGCGCTTTCTAGAGCCTTCACGTGATGGCCCACCGTGCCCTTGGGCTTCCCCAACGCCTCGGCCAGTTCTGACGTCGTCGCGGCCCGCTCGTTCAGCAGGTTGATGATCGCCAGGCGGGTGTCCTCGAACAGTGCGCGGTATTGCGCAGCCTCGGTCAGGTGCAGCGAGTCGGCCATGTCGTAGTCCGGATGTGCCGGCTCTTGTGGGTGCGGCAAGCGGGCGCGTCCGGCCTGCGGCCCGCCCTGCGGTTCGGGTGCGGGCGGCCCTGCTGCGGGGGCGGGGTGCCCGGCTGTGGGGGCGGGCTTTGACGGCGTAGAACGGTCGGCCATTCCAGTATGGTCGGCCAATCTCGACCATACAGTCAAGTTGCCCCGCGTCCGACGGCCACGCGCGCCTCCACCGGGCCGCGGCCTCCGCGAACCGGGTACCGCCAAGGACTTGATCGGGCACCGTGCATCCGCAGCCACGGGGCACACATGGCATGCTGGTGGCATCCGGTGGAGGTGTAATGGCTCGGCTAACCGTGGATCTGCACGACGTGTACAACCGCAGCAGGGACATCGACAAGGCGCTGCACGAGGCCCTGGATAAAGCCGAACGGGCTCGGATCAAGACGGTGGAGATCATTCCCGGTAAGGGCAGCGGCCAGTTGAAGAAGCGTGTGCTGCGCTTCCTGGACCGCAAGGACATCAAGGCCCGCTATCACCGGGTGGAGAAGGATTCGAAGAACTTCGGCCGCGTCTTCGTGCACTTCAAACACTGAGGTGACAGGTGATCTGCGCGTAGGCTGAACCAATGACCCAGGCGCACGAGGATCACGACGGGCCCGGAGTGCAGGCATTACGCGCCTCGGGACTGGGCCACACCCTGACCCGGCACGGGCGGGTGAACTCCCTTGCCGAAGCGGCCGCTGCACGAGGCGTTGCCCCGCAGGACATGATCAAGACGATGGTGGTACGCCGCGGCAAGGGGGATTATCTGTTCGTGCTGGTGCCCGGATTGCGCGCCATTTCCTGGCCGAAACTGCGCGAGTACCTCGGAGTGAACCGCCTGTCCATGCCGGATGCGAAGGCGGCCCGGGAAGTCACCGGTTACGAGCGCGGGGCGATCACGCCGTTCGGGTCGGTGCAGGCGCTGCCGGTCATCGCTGATGCCACGATCACCGGGCGCATGGTCTCCATCGGTGCCGGAGAGCACGGCATCGCCGCCACGGTGGACGCCGATGAACTTGTTCGACACCTCCGGGCCGAAGTCGCTGACATCACCGAACCCGAAGACTGATGCGCCCCGAACCGGTTCCCGCCCGCCGATGAGCCACCTGCCGCACCCGCTGACCGGAGCGTTGTTTCCTTCCCCGGTCCCACCGGGCAAAGGGTGGCCGGAGGATCCCGCGGGCCCCCGCGCGACCCGGGCTCGCGACGCCGAGCAGGTGGCAGCACTGGCCGCCTCTGCCCGCACCCTGGCCCAACTCGATGCCCGCTCCAGCGTGTGCCGGGCCTGCCCGCGGTTGGTGCAGTGGCGCGAAGAAGTCGCCCGCACCCGCCGGCGTGCCTATGCCGATGAACCCTACTGGGGACGGCCCGGCCCCGGGTTGGGTGATGAGCGCCCCAGGCTGCTGGTGGTGGGTCTGGCGCCGGCAGCCCACGGGGCGAACCGCACCGGCAGGCTCTTCACCGGGGACCGCTCCGGGGACTGGATCATCGCCGCGCTGCACCGCGCCGGATACGCCAACCAGCCCACCTCCGCCCACGCCGGCGACGGCTTGGAACTCACCGGCGCCAGGATTGTTTCCGCCGTCCGGTGCGCCCCGCCGGGCAACGCCCCCACACCCGCCGAACGGGCCACCTGCGGCCATTGGCTGCGCCGGGAGATCGAGCTGGTCACCCCTACCATCACGGGGATCCTGGCCCTGGGGCAGATCGGCTGGAACGCCACATTCAGCGCCTTGACCACGCTCGGGTGGCGGGTGCCCCGGCCCCGACCGGCGTTCGGCCACGGGGCCACCGCGCAGGTTGCACCGCCTGCGGGCCGCCGCCGCGCAAGCAGCAGCATCGCCGTCGTCGGCTCTTACCACGTCTCCCAACAGAACACTTTCACCGGCCGCCTGACCGAGGACATGCTGGACGCCGCGATCGCTGCCTGCACCCCGCAGCAGCGGGAGCCGGACGACCAAGGGCAGCGATGAACGAGCCAGAGCCCAACCCGGAACGGCTCGACGGGGACCAGGTCACCCTCATGCCGGTGCGGGCCGCGCACGTGGCCGACCTGCGGCGGATCTTGGCCACACCCCTGGTGCGCAAGGTATGGGGTGATGAGGACGCCTCGCCGAACTGGCCGTTCGACAAAACCTCCAGCGCTTTCACGGTGCTGCATCGCGGCGGCGTAGTGGGCATGGTGCAGTTCGCCGAGGAGAGGGACCCGGACTACCGGCACGCCTCGATCGACATCTTCCTCGACCCGGCGATACACGGGCGCGGTATCTGCACCGATGCGGTCCGCACGCTGGCCACCCACCTGATCGCCGACCGCGGGCATCACCGCTTGGTGATCGACCCCGCCGCAGACAACCATGCCGCCATCGGGTGCTATCAGAAGGTGGGCTTCCGCCCGGTCGGGATCATGCGGCAATACGAACGTGACGCCGGCGGCACCGGATGGCATGACGGCCTGCTGATGGACCTGCTCGCCGAGGATCTGCCCGCCAAGGACGTGCCCGCTGTGGATCGGCGCGCCAAGGACGTGCCCGCTGTGGATCGGGGCAATGATGGTCGGCCCGATTGATTAACTCCCGATAAGCCTGAGCGGAGCGAGCGCGGCGGAGGAAATCAACCGAAATAGTGAGCGCGCTCACCGCCCGGGACGAACGTCCCCGAAAGGTGCTCTCAGCGCTGCCTACATTGCCTTGAAGGGGGACGGCGGAGCCTTTCTCGGGGCCCATCACCCCTGTCCACTATCAGAAAGGTGACAGGACGAATGACAGACCAAGATGTACGCCAACCGATGAGCGCAAAAGACGCCCGCCGGCAAGCAAACGCTGATGCGGCAGCGGCAAAGGCCCGGGCGAAGGCGCAGCGCCCGATCTGGAAGAAGAAGCGGTTCATCTTCCCGCTCCTCGCGGTGCTTCTCATTATCATCATCGTGGCCACGACGGGGGATGACGACGATACCGCTTCGCCGACAGCCGTCGAGCCGGCGGCGGAGACTGCCGACGTTGAGGAAGCGGCCGGTAGCGCGGATGCGGAGACGTCCGAGGGACAAAGTGACGACGCCGCGGTCGCCGAGGGGTACGCCATCGGGGACACCATCGCTATGGGGGATATGGAGCATACCTTCCACGGTGCGCGGTTTTCCGAAGGAAATGAATTTCTCGGGCCCGATGAGGGAACTCGTTGGCTGCTCGTCGATGTAGAAGTGACGAATAACAGCGACGAGTCCGAGGCAATCTCCTCCATGATCATGTGGAGTTTGGTGGATTCCGACAACCGCACCAATGACCAAACCATCACCACAGATGAGCAAGGAAGCGTGGACGGGGAACTCGGTGCGGGCAGGTCCATGCGCGGTGAGATCGCCTATGAGGTCAGTGCCGATGAATCCGAATGGGAACTGATCTTCGAACCGCACCTCTTCGGATTCGGCCAGGGGATCTATGAACTCTCTGCCGACCAGGTGAACTGATCACCTGCGCCAGCGGTTGAGCCACGCTCAGCCCGCGGCAAGAGCCCTGCCCGTGTCCAGCGGCCGGTCACCCGACCGCTGGACGCGGGCCTTCCTGCTCGGCGCCGGGCGCAACCGTCCGCTAAAGCCTTCCGGTCGGGGCGCCGGCGCCACCAGGACAGTCCGGGTGGTCTGGCCTATCGTGCGACTATGAGTGCCACCACGCTGCGATCGCGACGTAAAGTGCCCCGTGTTCTCATCGTCGGCGGGGGCTATGTGGGCCTGCACGCCGCCCGAGAGATCCGCAAACGAATGGGCCGGCGCGAAGTGGCGATCGGGCTGGTGGATCCCCGCCCGTACATGACCTACCAGCCGTTCCTGCCCGAGGCCGCCGCCGGGTCCTTGGAGCCTCGGCACGTGGTGGCTTCACACCGGCAGTTCCTGCGCGGCATCAACGTCCTCACCGGCCGGCTCACAGGTTTGGACCATGGGGAGCGCCGCGCCACCATCACGCCGGCTTCAGGTCCGGCGTTCTCCGTCTCCTACGACCATGTGGTCCTCGCCCTGGGCTCGGTGGCCCGCGTGCTGCCGATCCCCGGCTTGGCGGAGAACGGAGTGGGGTTCAAGCAGGTGGAAGAAGCCATTGCCCTGCGGAACAAGGTGTTGACCAAGATGGATGAAGCGGCCTCCACCTGGGATGTTGACGCCCGACGGCGGATGCTTACCTTCACGTTCGTCGGCGGCGGGTTCGCAGGGGTGGAAGCGATCGGCGAGGTCGAGGACATGGCCCGGGAGGCGTGCCGCTATTACGACTCGATCACTCCGGATGACCTGCGGTTCGTCCTGGTGGAGGGGACCAACCGCATCCTGCCGGAGGTGGGCGCCGATCTGGGCCAGTATGCGTTGGAGCAACTACGTCAACGCAACATCGATGTCCATTTGGATACGTTCCTGAACTCCTGCGTCGACGGGCACATCGAGTTGTCCGACGGCACCGAGTTCGAAAGCGACACCCTCGTGTGGACGGCGGGTGTGAAGGCCAACCCGGTGTTGCGCGAGACGGACCTGCCGCTGGATGACACCGGCAGGGTCCGGGCGCTACCAACGTTGCAGGTGTGCACCGAGAACGACGAACCGATCGAGGGCGCGTGGGCCGCGGGTGACTGCGCCGCGGTCCCCGACCTCAGCGCGCCGGGTATCGTCACCTGCGCCCCGACCGCCCAGCACGCGATCCGCCAAGCCGGGCATCTGGGCAAGAACATCCCCAACGCCCTGCACGGTGCCTCCCTGGAGGACTACAACCACCGCGACTTGGGTACTGTGGCCTCGCTCGGGCTGTACAAGGGCGTCGCGGAGGTGCTCGGGCTGAAGTTCCGTGGTCCGCTGGCCTGGTTCATGCACCGCACCTACCACATGACGGCGATGCCCACCCTGAACCGCAAGGTCCGAATCCTGCTGGACTGGACCATGGCGCTGTTGTTCCGACGAGACATCGTGGCGTTGGGCCGATTGCAGACGCCGCGGGATGAGTTCGTGCACGCTGCCAAGGCCACCGCCAAGGAGAACGCCTAGTTCGCCGTCGGTCAATACTGGAGCCCCGGGAGCAGGGGGCCGGGGCGGCAGGCTTTGTGCTGATGCCACCAGCACTGCTTGAAGAGCTCTATCGTTAGGTGGGCGGCCCCCGTAGCCCAATCGGCAGAGGCAGCCGACTTAAAATCGGTTCAGTCCGGGTTCGAGTCCCGGCGGGGGCACCCGTCTGCCTGAGTGCACCGTCGGTCGGCGGCGTAGCTCCGGGCGGTCCGGCACGGGCCGACGCCGCCTGACTAAACCGTCTCAGTGCCTTGGGGGCGCAGACGGCCAATAATGGCTGTCCGGGAGCGGGCGCGGTCCGAAGATTGCCTGACCGACCCGCACCACGGTGGCTCCTTCCTCGATGGCGATCTCGTAGTCGCCCGACATCCCCATCGACAACTCCCCGCTGCCGAGCAGTTCTGGATCGACGTCGCGGGCCTCATCGCGTAGGTGACGCAACAGTGCGAAGCAGGCCCGCACGCGCTCCACGTCGGAACTGAAGACGGCGAGGGTCATCAGCCCGCGCACGTTCAGGGTGGGGAAATGGCGCACTGCGCGCAGGAATTCGATGGTGCGCTCCGGTGGCAGCCCGTACTTCGACTCTTCGGCCGAGGTGTTGACCTGCACGAAGACGTCCAGGCGCCGGCGCGCCGTCTCCAGCCTGCGATCCAGCGCCCGCGCCAGGCGGGTACTGTCCAGTGCCTGGAACTCGGTGGCGAACGCGGCCACATCCTTGGCCTTGTTGGTCTGCAGGTGTCCCACCATCGCCCACGCCACATCTTCATCCACGAGGTTCTCGTGCTTGCGTTTGGCTTCCTGCACCTTGTTCTCGGCGAGGGTGTGACACCCAGCGGCGATGGCGAGCCGCAGCCGTTCTTCGGGAACCGTCTTGCTCACCGGTAGCAGGCGCACCTCATCGGGGTTGCGGCCGGCGCGCTCGGCGGCCGCGGCGATCCGGGCGTTGACCGCTCGGAGGTTGGCCGCGAAATCCTCCACAGTTTGCGGCTTGGCCACCACCAGGCCGTCCTGCACGGGGCTATCCGGACTTGCCATCGTTCAATCCTACGTCCGCCCGAGGACATCGCCCGGCGGAGCAGTTGGTTGCGAACGGGCGGCCATGAACACGCCGCCAGCCCTCGATCTACTCGGCCCGCCGTTGTGCCAGCCCGGGGCCTAGCAGGCGCGGCGTCTCAGTTTTCCGTCGCCGGGGTGAATACGTCTTCGATGCGGCACTCGAAGACTTCCGCGATGCGGAAGGCCAACGGCAGGCTCGGGTCGAACCGGCTGCGCTCGATGGAGATCACCGTCTGCCGGGAGACTCCCAGCAGTTCGGCCAGGTGGGCCTGCGACCAGCCGCGTTCGGCGCGTCGTGCAGCCAGGTTGTTCCGCATCATCCCTCCCTGCGGGAAAGCACCAGATACCGCACGCTGGCGTCGGCCATGGCGGTGAACAGCACCGCGGCCAGTGCGGGTAGCACAGATAGTTCGATGCCGGTGATCGCGACGGCGACCAGCCCCAGGCCGAGCAGTGTGATCACGTCGAAGAACGCTCCGGAGGTGGCCCGTTGTAACCAGTTGGTCTCCACCCCCTCTTCGGCGTGCTCCGGGGGAGCGGTGGTGTGGCCGGCGACGAAGATCAACCAGCTGACGCCCAGGCATGCGGGCAGAAGAGTCATGCTGAATACCGCGAAGGTCAGGGCGGGTTGCTGTTCGCGTAGCACGCTCGCGATCGTTCCCAGGCCGGCGGCGAGGGCGAGCCCGACGGCGACCATGAGCAGGTAGGCACTCAAGGGTGCTCGGGTCGTGGGGGCAGTAGGCGCGGGTGTGCCGGGCATGGTGTCCTCTCCTGGCGCCCCACGGCGCCATGGTGGTGCACTAGACGAATCTTTAGTAAAGCGACCTTGACACCTGATGTCAAGGTCGCTTTACCTCGGTGGGCCGCGGGCGACAACGGCGCTCGCCTCGTGCCGGGGCCACGGGCGCGATGGCGGTGCCAGCCGATGATGCAGTGCCCGACTACCGACTGCCGGCTACAGACTGCCGACTACCGACTACCGACTGCCGGCTACCGGCAACGGCTACCGGCAACGGCTACTGCGCGGCGCCGTGAGTCGATGATTCGGGCGGCGCGGCAGGGATGGGTTATGTGGCTGCGTCCGACTGTTTCGGCGCGTCCGGTCCTTCCGCTGGGCCCGCCGGCTGCTGAGAACCTGTCGATTTCGGCTTCCCCGAGGGGGTGAAGTTCAACCCGATAACGGCCACGATGATCCCGCCGATGAGCAGGATCCGGATCAGCGAGACCGGTTCGCTGCCGGTGGCCATGGCGTAGATCACGGTTAATGCCGCGCCCACACCGGTCCACACCGCATACGCCGTACCGATCGGGATCGTCTTCGCCGCCCAACCCAAGCCGATCATCGAGATCGTCAGGGTGATGAGGAACACGATCGTCGGGCCCGGGTTGCTGAGCCCCTCGGACATCCCCAGTGACGTTGCCCACACTGCTTCGAACACCGCACTGATGAGTAGAACGATCCAGGCCATCTCAACTCACCAGCCGCAGGCCCACTACGCAGGCCACCAACAACACGAGCATGAACACCCGCCAACGGGTGGCGCGTTCCTGACGCGTGGCGAACGACCAGATCACCGTCAATGTGGCACCGATGCCCACCCACACCGAATAGGCGGTGCCCGTGGGAATGTAGAGCATCGCGTAGGCCAGGCCCGCCATGCTCACCACCATCGAGACGGCGAACAGTACAGTCGGGCGCCACTTGCGAAACCCATCGGATGCCGACAGCGCCGCCGCCCAGACTGCTTCGAGCGCGCCGGAGAGCACGAGGATCAACCACGCCATGACCAACCTCCATGAGTCAGTCTTGTCGTGGTGCGGGTACTGCTCCCTCGTCCGCGGGTCCGATCGCCAGACCCCGATGTTGATTTTAGGTCCACTCGGGTTACCGTGGCAATCATGCGTGAACCGATCAACCCGAGCCAGGCCGCTTCGCATGCTGGCTCCCAGGGGTCGAATCCGGAGGACCAGGTCCGGGTCACCCTCTCCTCCGCCGCCGTATACCCGTCTCGAGCGCCGCACGCGTTCGAGCTCGCCGCAGACCTTGGTTACGACGGCGTGGAGGTCATGGTGTGGACGGACAAGGTCACCCAGAGCGCAGCGGCGCTGCGACAACTGTCCTCCGACTACGGCGTGCAGATCGGCAGCATCCATGCCCCCTCGCTGGTGCTGAGCCAACGGGTGTGGGGCAGTCGACCCGGGCCGAAACTCGAGCGGTCCGTGGAACTTGCCCAAGAGGTTGGCGCCCGCACGGTGGTGGTCCACCCCCCGTTCCGGTGGCAGCCACGATACGCCACGGAGTTCGCCGACCACGTGCGTGAACTCACCGCCTCCTCCGGGCTGCGGATCGCCGTGGAGAACATGTTCCCGTGGCGGTGGCGCAGCCGGGAGTACAACGGGTACCTACCCGGCTGGGACCCGGCCGGCCGGGACTACGAACACGTCACCTTGGACCTGTCACACGCCGCGGTGGCCCGGCAGGACGGTCTGGAGTTGCTGCAGAGCATGGGAGAGCGGGTGAGCCACCTGCACCTGGCCGACGGCGCGTCGTCGTCGATGGACCAGCACCTGGTTCCCGGCCGGGGCGATCAGCCGTGTGCGCAGGTGCTCCACGAACTGGCCCGCACCGGCTGGGACGGCGATGTGGTGGTGGAAGTGCAGACTCGTCGCGCCCCCAGTGCCGAGCACGTCCGCGCCGACCTCTCGGCGTCGCTGGACTTTGCCCGCACGCACCTGGCCGCCGGAGCGCTGGAGCGGGAACGTGCCAAGGCCAAGGGTCAGGCGGTAGCGGTTTCCCGGTCCTGACGCCCGCGTTCCTCCTGCGGGCGCATCGGGGTGACCGTGTCCGGATCCAGGTCCAGCCGGCGCAGCAGTTGGGCGTTGAGGGCCACCACCACGGTTGAGGCGCTCATGAGTAGCGCCCCGACCGACATCGGCAACACGAACCCGATCGGGGCCAGCACACCGGCGGCCAGCGGCACCGCAAGCAAGTTGTAGCCGGCCGCCCAGCCCAGGTTCTGCTGCATCTTTCGATACCCGGCCCGGGATAGCTCGAACACCGACAGCACCGCTCGCGGATCGTCGCCGGCCAGCACCACCCCGGCCGAACCGATGGCCACGTCGGTGCCCGCACCTATCGCGATACCCACATCGGCCTGCGCGAGTGCCGGGGCGTCGTTAACCCCATCTCCGACCATGGCCACCTTCTTGCCCTGAGCCTGCAACTGGGACACGGCGGCGGCCTTGTCCTCCGGGCGTACGCCGGCGAATACCTCCTCGATTCCCAGTTGTTCGGCTACGGCCGAAGCCACGGCCCGGGCGTCGCCGGTGATCATCACCACCTGGGTACCCTGGTCGCGTAGGGCACGCACCGCGGCGTAGGACTCCGGGCGGATCTCGTCGGCCAGTTTCAGGGCGCCGATCACTGCGCCGTCAACGAGCACGTGCAGGATGATCGCCCCCTCCTGGCGCCACGGCTCGGTGGCCGCCATCTCGTCCTGGCCGTGCTCGGCCAGTAGATACGGTCCGCCCACGCTCACCCGGCGTCCCTCGACGAGAGCGCTCACCCCCACGGCGGGGGAGGAGGTGAAGTCTGCTGCCCGGGGAATCCGGTGGCCTTCGGCGGCACCCCTGATCGCCTTGGCCAGCGGATGCTCACTATCGGCCTCCGCGGCGGCTGCCAACCTCAGCACCTCCTCCCGCGCATAACCCGAGGCCGGTGCGATTTCGGTGAGCGCCGGCTCTCCCTTGGTCAACGTGCCGGTCTTGTCGAACAGCACGGCGTCCACGGCGCGCATCTGTTCCAGCGCCAGCCGGTCGGTGACCAGGACCCCGCCGCGGGCAGCGCGCTCGGTGGCGATGGAGACCACCAGCGGAATCGCCAGGCCCAGCGCGTGCGGGCAGGCAATGACCAGCACGGTGGCGGTGCGAACCACGGCGGCTTCGGGCACCCCGAGCAAGCCCCAGACCAGCGCCGTGATCGCCGCCGCGCCGAGGGCGTACCAGAACAGCCACCCTGCCGCACGGTCCGCGAGCCGTTGGGCTCGGGAGGAAGATGACTGCGCCTCGCTGACCAGGCGCTGGATGCCGGCCAAGGTGGTCTGCTCCCCGACGGCGGTGACCTGCACCCGCAGCCCCGAGTCGGTGGCCACGGTGCCCGCCACGACATGGTCGCCCTCACTGCGCTCTACCGGCACCGATTCGCCGGTGATCATCGATTCGTCCAGGCTCGCTCGACCCTGCACGATCCGGCCGTCGGCCGGGACCGTGGCCCCTGGCCGCACCAACACCACATCGCCCTGGACCAGCTCCTGCGGGGAGACCCGCACGACCTCCTCCCCCTCGAGACGTTCGGCCTCATCGGGCAGTAACGCCGCCAGGGAGTCCAGTGCCGAGGTGGTCTGGGCCACCGAGCGCATCTCGATCCAGTGGCCCAGCAGCATCACCACCACCAGCAGCGCCAGTTCCCACCAGAAGTTCAACTCCGGCCCCACCGCACCGAGGGTCGATGCCCACGAGGCGACGAAGGCCACGGTGATGGCCAAGGAGATCAGCAGCATCATCCCCGGCGCGCGGGTCTTGATCTCATCAACGGCGCCGGTGAGGAAGGGGCGGCCGCCCCAGATGAAGATCACGGTGCCGAGTAGGGGGGAGACCCAGGAGATCCAGGTGGCATCAGGCAGGGTGTAGCCGAGGATGTGGGCGAACATCTCGTTCAACGCGATCACCGGAACGCTGAGCAGCAGCATGATCCAGAACAGCCGCCGGTACTGGGCTACGTGGGCGCTGTGGTCGTGTCCGCCGTGTCCGTGATGACCATGTCCGTCCTCGTGATGGCTGTGATGTCCGTGCTCGTTGTGGCCGTGCTGAAACTGCTCGCTGGCGTGATCGCCATGGTGGGTGTGCTCGTCGTCGTGATCGGAGTGCCGGCCGGCGGGCCCCCCGTGGTCGGCGTGGCCTTGGTGGTGCTCACTCACTTGCTGCTCCTCTCCAGCGCCCGGGCAGGTGCCTCGCTCGGGGTCCTGGGTGCCGGCGGCTCGGCGGCCGGGGAGTGCCCGGCACGGGACGTGAACGTGCGCAGCCGCAGGCTGTTGCTCACTACGAACACACTGGACAGGGCCATCGCGGCCCCGGCGAGCATCGGGTTGAGTAACCCGAGTGCGGCTACCGGGATCGCGGCCACGTTGTAGGCGAACGCCCAGAAGAGATTGGATTTGATCGTGCCCAGGGTGCGCCGGGACAGCCTGATCGCATCCGCCGCAGCGCGCAGGTCTCCTCGCACCAGGGTGATATCGGCCGCCTCCATCGCCACGTCGGTTCCGGTGCCCATCGCCATGCCCAGATCGGCCTGTGCCAAGGCCGGGGCATCGTTCACCCCGTCACCGACCATCGCCACCACCCGGCCCCGCCGCTGCAGACCGGTGATCACATCCACCTTGTCCTGCGGTAGCACTTCGGCGATCACTTCCTCGATGCCCACCTGCCTGGCCACCTGCTCAGCGGCGGCGCGGTGGTCCCCGGTCAGCAGCACCGGGGTCAGGCCGAGGTCCCGCAACTGCGCCACCGCCTCGGCGCTGCTGGGCTTGACCACATCGGCCACCACGAACAATGCCCGCACGTGCCCTTCCCAGCCCGCGCCCACCACGGTGTGACCTTTGCCGCGCGCCTGCCGCAGCGGCCCGCCCAGGTCGGCAGGGATGTCTAGATCCTGCTCCTGTAGCCACTCCGGCCTGCCCACCAGCACCTGCAGGCGCCCGGCCACCTCGTCAGTACCCTGGGACGGGACCGTGCCCTGCACGCCCGTACCCGCCATGTTCTCGAAGTTGCGCACCTCCGGAAGTTCCGCGACCTCCCGCGCGGCGCGAGTGATCGCCTGGGCAATGGGATGCTCGGATCCCGCCTCCACCGCCCCGGCAAGCACCAGGGCTTCCTGGGCGGAGGTACCGGCTGTGGTGATCGTGTCCGTGAGGGTCATGGTGCCGGTGGTGACCGTGCCGGTCTTGTCCAGCACCACGGTGTCGATCCGGCGCGTTGATTCCAGCACCTGCGGGCCCTTGATCAGGACCCCCAACTGGGCCCCGCGTCCGGTGCCCACCAGCAGGGCGGTGGGGGTGGCCAGGCCCAGCGCGCACGGGCAGGCGATGATGAGCACCGCCACCGCCGCCGTCATGGCCGCGGCGCCACCGAAACCGGCGCCCAGCCACGCTCCGAGCGTGGCTACCGCGACTGCGATCGCCACCGGGACGAACACCCCCGAGATCCGGTCCGCCAACCGTTGGATCGGCGCCTTGCCGGACTGAGCGCGCTCCACCATAGCTGCCATCTGGGCCAACTGGGTGTCGGCGCCCACCGCGGTGGCCCGCACCACCAGATGCCCGTTGGTATTGACGGTCGCACCGGTCACCTTGTCCCCGGCTGCCACCTCCACCGGCACTGGTTCCCCGGTCAGCATCGAAGCGTCCACTGCCGCGGCTCCGGTGACGACCACGCCGTCGGTGGCGATCTTCTCCCCGGGCCGAACCACGAACTCATCGCCCACTTGCAATCGAGTCACCGGGACGATCACCTCTGCACCGTCACGCCGCACCGTGACGTCCTTGGCGCCCATGTCCAGCAGCGCCCGTAGTGCGGCCCCGGCCCGGCGCTTGGCCCGCTTCTCGAAGTAGCGGCCCAGCAGCATGAAGGTGACCACGCCGGCGCCCACCTCGAGGTAGATGTTCGAGGCGCCGTCGGAGGCAGAGATGGTGAACTCGAACGGGTGGGTCATCCCCGGCACGCCGGCGGTGCCGAAGAACAGTGCGTAGACCGACCAGGCGAGGGCCGCGAGGGTGCCGAGCGACACCAGGGTGTCCATGGTGGCTGCCCCCTGCCGCAGGTTGAGCCACGCGGCCCGGTGGAACGGCCACCCGGCCCAGATCACTACCGGCGCTGCCAACGTCAAGGAGGCCCATTGCCAGTAGGTGAACTGCAATGCCGGAGCCATCGCCATCGCGATCACCGGCACGCTCAGCACGGCCGCCACGATGAGTTTGTGGCGCAGCGTGGCTAGTTCGGCCGCCTCCGCGGCATCCGAGTCCTGGCCGCTCACGGGCTTGTCGCTGCTGTCCGAAGGTGCCGGCGGCTCGGGCAAGGTCGCCCGGTAGCCACTCTTTTCGACGACTGCGATGAGTTCGGCGGGGTCGATCGGCACCGTGGTGGTGACCGATGCTTTCTCCGTGGCGTAGTTGACGCTGGCGGTTACGCCGTCGAGTTTGTTCAGCCGCTTTTCCACCCGCATCGCACACGCGGTGCAGGTCATGCCGCCCACCAACAGGTCGATTCGCTCGACCTGCGGTTGCCGGGCCTGCGGTTGCGGGGATCGCTGGGGCGGGGCCGATGCTTGCGCGGCTTGCGGGTGCGAGGGCCGGGGTTGCGGGGCGCTCATAGGGCCACCTCGTGGATGGACTGGATCGCTGGTGCCGGGGCGGTGGTGCTGTGCTCCTGCCAACGCTGCACTGTCTGGTCCGGTACGAGCGCGCCGGCCAGAATGTAGGCGATGGCGAACGCGGCAAGCAGGAGCGCCCCGTACAGTCCCAAGCGCACCGGAACGGACACCTCGCGCCGGTTGTCGTCGCTTTCGGTACTCATCCTTCCCCATCCTCTCGTGCCGGGAGACACTCCGCTCGATCACGCGTACGTGTACCCCCGGGGGGTATGTGGCCACTATACGGGGGAGGGGTATCAGCGGGCAAGGTGAGCGCGCCTTGGTCGACTGAGGCTTGCCGCCATGAGCGGCCATCCGCTAGAGGTGAACCTGTGAACATACTGGCGATCGACCTGGGCAAGACCGGCTGCCGGGTGCAGCGGTCCGATGGCAGCCGGCACTGGCGCGGCGAGAGCAGCGGCGCGGTGGGGATGGCTCACCCCGAGGGACCGGCGTCGGCAATGGCCGCCATCGAACGAGCCCTCAGCGCCGGCGCGGTGCCCGACCAAGGCTTGGACGCGGTGTGCCTGGGAGCCGCCGGGGTGGCCTCGGCGCCCGCCGCGGCGCAGCAAGTCGCCCAGTTGCTGGCCGATCGATTCGCTGCCACCGCCCTCGTCGCCTCCGACTCGGTCACCTCCCACGCCGGGGCCCTCGCCGGGGACGCCGGCGTGGTGTTAGCAGTGGGCACCGGCTCGGTGGCCATCACCTTCGACGCGACCGGAGCCCTGGTGCAGGTGGACGGGTGGGGCCAAACCCTGGGGGATGAGGGCAGCGGCTGGTGGATCGGCCGGGAGGGGCTCATGGCAGCCTGCCGGGCGCTGGACGGACGCGGACCGCACACCACCTTGCAGCGCCGGGCGGAGCAGGCGTTCGGAGACCTCCGCGCCCTGCCCCGGAAGGTCGGTGACGCCGCCGCCGCGGTCCCGACGCTGGCCTCCTTCGCCCCGCAGGTGCTGGCCGCTGCGGCCGAAGACGGCGATGAACCTGCAGCGCAGGTCCTCAGCCGGGCCCAAGATGCCCTGGGAGCGAGCGTCGCCGCCGCCGCAGACCGGGCCGGCAGCCCGGTGGACAGCAGTTCACCAGGCGGTCAAAGCACAGAGAAGGCCGTGCGGTGTTGCGTCATCGGTGGTCTGGCCAAGTGGCCAGAGCACTTCCGCGCCGGTGTCCGCCAGCACGCCGCGGAACGCGCCGTGGTCGACCTGCAGTGGGCGGAACCGGCCGGCACTTCCTTGGACGGCGCGGCCCTGATCGCCTCCCGCCCGGGTCTTCCTCACCACCGGGTCAGTGCCCGCGCCGTGCCCCGCAATACCGGTGCGGGGCCGGTGTAGGTTGAGCGCCATGGCCGCTGGAGATGTCGACGTCGTGCTGCGCGCCCCCCGGATGGTCTCCGGCGGGGTTGAAACCGAGGATGGGTGGGTGGCGATCAGGGGCGGGACCATCTCCGCCACCGGAACCGGCACGGCGCCCGCTGCCGAGAGCGTGATCCGCGCAGGCGGGGTGCTGGTGCCCGGTTATGTGGACATCCACTGCCACGGCGGCGGCGGAGCAGCGTTCGCCGACGGTGTCGAGGCCACCCGCACCGCCCTGGCCTATCACCGCAGCCACGGCACCACCCGCTCGGTGCTGTCGCTGGTGACCGCCGGAATCGAGGAACTGACCGAGCAGGTGCGCACCCTCGCCCGGTTCATCGCCGCGGACCCGCTGGTGCTGGGGATCCACCTGGAGGGCCCGTTCCTCAGTCCCGATCACCGCGGCGCACACGATGAATCGTTGCTGATCGCCCCCGAACCCGGCGACGTTGAGGCGCTCATCACTGCCGCCCAGGGCCACCTGGCCCAGGTGACCATCGCACCCGAGTTGCCCGGTGCACACGGCGCGATCGAGCGTTTCTCCCGCGCCGGGGTGCGGGTGGCCGTGGGGCACAGCGCGGTGGACTACGACCAGGCCGTTGCCGCGTTCGAAGCAGGCGCATCGATCCTGACCCACGCCTTCAACGCCATGCGACCCATCCACCACCGCGCCCCCGGACCGGTGCTGGCGGCTGTGGAACAGGACCAGGTCACCTGCGAGGTGATCAACGACGGCGTGCACGTCCATCCACGGGTGGTGCGGCTTCTGCATGACCTGGCTGGGCAGAACGTCGCCTACGTGACCGATGCCATGGCTGCCGCCGGGTGCCCCGATGGTGCCTACGAACTCGGCGGCCTGGCGGTCACGGTGAAGGACGGCGTGCCACGATTGGACGACACCGGCTCCATTGCCGGATCCACCCTGACCATGGACGCCGCCGTGCGCCAAGCCGTGCAGATCGGTATCCCGCTGCCCGAGGCGGTCACCGCCGCCACCCTCACTCCGGCCCGGGCGTTGGGCCTCGCGCACCGTTTCGGCGCCCTGGCCCCGGGATACCCGGCCGATGCCGTGCTCCTGGACGCCGACCTGCGCGTGGAGCAGGTATGGGCCGATGGGCAGGCCATCCACCGCAACTAGCGGCCCGAAACGTTCGGTGCTCGCCACGTGCGGGCGTTTCGGTGCTTGCCACGTGCGGGACCTTGCGGCGCCTGTGCCGTGCGGGACCTTTCGGCGGGCTCGCTACCAGGTGTCGTTGATGTGTAGGGCAGCGATCTGGCTGTAGGGGTAGTCGATGCGCAACTCATCGGTCTCGGCGAGGAACCCGCGCGGGGCGGCCACCAGGATCACGCTGTCCACGCTGCGCCCCACCACGGAGACGCCGAGGAGGGACTCCACCTCCTCGGTGGACAACGTCACGTTGCGGTAGTACTCGTCACTGGTGTTCGGGTCCAGGCTCACCCGGTAACCGGGCACCCACGAGGAATGTCCCAGGGTGAATGTCACGGTGGCGCCGTCCTCCACCCGGGCGCCCAGTCCGTTTCGCACCACCCGGGTTTGTACCTCCTGGGGCGCCGGCAGACCCTCCGGGATCGCTACCTGGAACGTTCCTTCGGTTTCGGTGACCACCAAGTGGTCCATGGCCGGCCCCTCGAACGCCGGTGCCCGCCCGGTGAGCCAGACACTTCCCGCGGCGGCCGCTACGGCCAGTACCACCAGAGCAGTAAGGGCCAACAGCAGGGGGCGACGGCGTGCACGGGACTGTTCCGGGGGCCGGCCTGCCCCCGGGGCGCTGCGCGCGTTGGTCCCGGTCGCGGGCAACGCTGTGCCGTGCGGGTGGGGCGCCCTGCCCTGCTGGGGGCCGGCGCCGCCGGGCGGTGCAGGCAACGCGGCGTTCGCCGGCGGTGAGGGCGCTGCGCCGTCGTGTCCCGGTGGGTGAGGCATCCCTGGTGCGCCGATACCGCCGGCGGCATGGGCGGGTAGGCGACCAGCACCGGCTGGTGGCGGCGGGGCGGGCCTGGCCGTTCCGGGTGCTGCGGGGACCGGGCCCGAGGCTTGCGCCGGTGCCGAGGGCCGGGAGTCAGCCGACGGGGTGGACGGAGCGCTCACCGGCGGTGAGTGCGGGGCAGCGGGAGGCGGCGGGATAGGAGCGCGGGCAGCCGCGCGGGGCGAAGGCGCGGGCGTGTTCGGGGGCGCGGGCTGGTCGCCGGCGAACGTGCCGGGCGGTAGCACCGTGGAGTGCCCCGGTGGCAGGTCGACCACATGTGCCGGGTTCGGAGGCGGTGGCGGTACCGCAGGGTCTGGCGGCAGGCTCGCGGGTTCACGCCCCTGGGGAAGGTCCAGTGGCGTGACGTCGTGGCCCAACTCGCGTTGGATCTGACGCAGCGCCTGGCCGAACTCAGCGGCGCTGCGATGCCGAGCGGACCGGTCGAAGGACATGGCTTTCCGCAACTCCGCCTCCAGGGAAGCGGGCACGTCCGGGCGTTGCATGGCACCGATGAACCCGCTTTGGATCCGCCCGGTCAGGTGCGAAGCACCATTGGGCCCCCCGGGTATTTCGTGCGGGGAACGACCTTCAAGCAGTGAGTACAAGGTGGCGGCCAGCGAATACCGGTCCGAACGGGTATCGGAGATCGGCGGGTCGCCCAGTGTCTCCGGGGCCGCCCAGGGCAGGCTCAGTCCGATCGCCGCATCCGAATCGGTCCCCAGTTCCTCCGGGTAGACCTGTGCCCGGGCCATCGTTGCTTCGGGAAATTCTTCGTCGATGGTGGAGATCCCGAAATCGGACAACACCGGCACGCCATACTCGGTGAGCAGGATGTTCGCTGGTTTGATGTCCCGGTGCACGATGCCCGCACGGTGGGCGGCCTCCAGGGCTCCGCTGATCCGAACACCGATCTTCAACACGTCCTGGACCGACATCGGATAGTCCCGGTACGTGGCCCCCAACGACCCGCCCGAGCAGTACTCCATCACCAGGTACGGCTCGCCCTCGTCGTCGATGTCGGCGTCATAGATGGAAGCGATATTGATGTGATTGGACAGCCGGGCCATCAGGTTGGCCTCGGCGGCGAACTGGCGCCGCATGGCGTCGGTCAACGCATCGGTGCGCAGCACCTTGACCGCTACTTCTCGGCGCGGCATCAACTGGGTGTACAGGTAGACGTCCGAGAAACCGCCACGGCCGATCGTGCGCACGTACTCGTACCCGTCGATCTCGGGGGCACCCTGTGTGGACCTCGACACCGGCGTGACCCTGACTCCCATCATCGGTCCCGGCGGCCTACCCTGGTCACCCAGGACAGGCCCTGCCCTGACCTCAGTACTCGAACCTGACTCATTGATCATAGGGGTGTTGATGCGACCGGTGCGGTGGGTGCTCAGCCTCGCCCTGCTCCTGCTCGCGGCCTGCGCTCCGGCCGCGCCGGTCGCGGTGCCCGAGCCAACTCAGGCTCCCGATGCGCAGGTGCAGGCCCGCGCCACCACCTTCGAGACGATGCTGCGGGAGATGTACGACCATTTCCTCACCAGCGGAACCGGTAGCACCCAATACATCTCCGCAGGGGCCACGCCGGCCCAAGCCGCGGCGGAGTTGCAACAGTCGATCGGTTTAGGTGAGCAGGCCCACAGGTTCGCCCTGGCCACCAGCACCGAACTGGCGCGCAAGGCAGCCGCCACCACCAGTCACGACCGCATCACCGATGTGGAGATCCAGGTGAGTGGGGCTGAAGTACTGGGCGAGGAGAATGGGCAGGTGATCGTCGCCACCACAATCGATCACCGCGTCGCCAGTAGACGCGGTCCGATCATCGAGCAGACCGTGACCTATGCCGTGGGCTGGCGCGGCGAGGAACTGTTCAGCGTGGGGGAGTTGCTCAGCGTCGGGTCGTTACGAGGCCTGGATGCCGGGGTGGGACTGAGTTCACCGCTCGGGGCCGTGCGGAGGTACGTGGAACTGGTGCAGGACGATCAGTTCGACGCCGTCGTCACCCTCAGCGGCGGGGCCAACGACGACCCGATCGCCTTCGACGTCCTCGCCTCGGTGGTGAACTCCTCGGAGGCGACGCATGCGGTGACCCTCCCGCAGCAGACGGAGGGCAGTTTGCATGTGGTGTATCTGCTGAACAGTGCCGAGATGGTGATCGGCAGGTTCGAGGTGACTATGTCCGACCCCACCCAAGTCGTCTATTTCCCCACGGCCTGAGTCCCCACGCCTGGGCCCTCCACCGCCTGGGTCCTCCACCGCCTGAGTAGGACGGCGTCACGGAGTAGAAGTCGTCACTGAGTAGGACGACGTCACGCGCCGCCCGTGCGGGTCAGCAGCGCGCCAACTGGGTAGGACGACGTCACG
The DNA here is from genome assembly GCA_035302405.1 of Beutenbergiaceae bacterium. Taxonomy (GTDB): domain Bacteria; phylum Actinomycetota; class Actinomycetes; order Actinomycetales; family Beutenbergiaceae; genus CALKWS01. The sequence continues at coordinate 4,051 of DATGSR010000214.1, read as the reverse complement.
CGCCGCCCGGGCGGGTCAGCAGCGTGCCAACTGGATACGCTGAAGCGAAGCAGAGTTCGCGGCAGCTCAGTCCGACTGTGCCTCGAGGTCCAACACCATGGTGTCGGCGTTATCGCGGCGCTCCACCACGGTAAATCCGGCGGCGGTGAGCAACCCGTGGCCCGGGTTGCCGTCCTCCACGCTGGCGCTGATCTTCTTCACCCCGGCCGCGCGGGCACGGTTGGTCAGGGTGCGCAGCAGCGCGGTGGCGATGCCGCGGCGCCGGTGATGCGGCAGCACACCGATGCTCAACTCCGGGATGTCATCGGCTACGTATCCGTATCCGGGGTGGTGGGAGTCGAACCGGCGGATCCAGGCAGCGGCGATCGGGATCTGCAGGCCCGCGGGTCCGGCGGTGTCCACCGCGATAACGCCCAGATCACCCTCACGCTGCCAACCGGCCACATAATGGGAGAGCGTCTTGTCGCGAAGCAGTTGCCGCCGGCGCATCCGGTCCTCGCCGGTCCAGTTCACGGCCTCCAGGAGCATGTCGATCAGGAACTCGGCGTCCTCCGGTCCGGCATCGCGCACGCCGACCGTGTGTTGCCGTTGCTGTTCCGTCATCGTTCTGCTGTCCCCATTCCGTGTGGGTCGCTACCCGTTGCCGCCGCACCTCCTCACCGCACATGGTGACCGGCGCGCTGGTCCGCCACGGTAGCCGGGAGTGGCGGAACGGCCCATTCCAGGGACCAGTGTCGCTGAGAAGGTGCAGAAATGTCACATTCTGACCGCTGCGAGTGATGCCGATAACCCTGAACAGCGATTAATCGACGGCCGTGTCAGGCGTTTCGACGGCGCAATTTCAGGCGTCCCGACGGCGCAGCAGAACCGCCGCGGCCGCCAGCGCAGCGACGGCGTAGGCGCACAAGACGGCGTATCCCTGCCATTCGCTTAGCGTGTCATCAGGGGCGCCCAACACCAGACGTTCCCCGGCGCTGGCCGGCAGATACAGGGCGAGGTCCTGCACCCAATCGATCGGGATCATGGTGAGGATCGGCAATACCAGCAACACACCCAACACCGCGGCGATCGCGCCCGCGGTGTGCCGCAGCAGGAAGCCCACCCCCAGGCTGAACAGCGCGATGGCAGCCAGGTACAACGGCACCCCGGCCAAGGTTCGCCAGGTGCCCTCCACGGCAGGATCCAGGTGTAGCCCCTCGGGTTGCAGGATCGGGTAGGTCGCCAGCCAGGACAGTCCGACCGCGAGCGCCCCGAGCCCCAGAGCGACCAGCGCGACCAGGATGACTTTCGCCACCAGCACGGGGGTGCGTGTCGGAACCGCGGTGAGGGTGGCCCGGATCTGCCCGGTGGCGTACTCGCTCGTTGCCACCAGCACACCCAGCACCGCCAGCACGATCTGGCCCACCGAGTAACTGAAGGTCACAGCAACCAGCCCGAGGGCGGGCAACTGCGCACCTTCCCCGGGCTGCACCGAGACATCGGCGCCCCCGCCGGCGCCTGGGTCCTGGGGAGCGCCGGATTCGCCGCCGAGGGACAATCCCCAGGCCATGAGCGCCGACAGGCCCACCATCACGACGATGGTGATCGCGATGATCCAGATGGAGGAGGGCAGGGTCCAGAACTTGACCCACTCCGAACGCAGCGTGCGACCCAGGTTCGGTGGTTGCAGCGCTACTCGCTGACGGCCCCGGCGTGACGCCGTCCGCCTGCCGCTTCGCTCTGCTGTTGTCTGATCGGCTGCGCTCATGCCGCACCCGCCTGCTGCAGGCCTGCGTCGGCTACCGGTCCGGAATGGAACTCCACATCCTGCGCGGTCAGGCGCAGATAGGCCTCCTCCAAACTGGAGTTGCGCGGTGACAGTTCATGTAGCACCACACCGGCGCGGGCTGCCGCCTCGCCGATGTGCGCCGCGCTCAAACCGTCGACCTCCATCAGGCCCGGCTCCAGGGATTCGATGGTGACGTCCTTCCCGGCGAGCAACTCAGCCAACTCACCCGCCTGCGGAGAGCGCACGCGCACCGATGTTCCGGTCACCGAGTCGATGACTTCCTGCAAGGTCCCGGCGGCGATGATCCGGCCCCGGCCGATGATGATCAGGTCATCGGCCGTGATCGCCATCTCGCTCATCAGGTGAGAGGAGAGGAACACGGTGCGGCCCTGGTCGGCCAACTCGCGCATCATCGTGCGCACCCAGCGCACACCTTCGGGATCCAACCCGTTCACCGGTTCGTCCAGGATGAGGGTGCGTGGATCGCCCAGCAGTGCGGCGGCGATACCCAGCCGTTGGCCCATGCCCAAGGAGAATCCGCCGACCCGCTTGTGCGCGACCGCGCGCAACCCGGTCATCTCGATCACATCGGTCACCCGGGAGCGGGGGATGCCGTGAGTGGCGGCAATAGCACGCAGGTGGTGGTAGCCGGTGCGGGAGGTGTGCACGGCGCGGGCCTCCAGGAGCGCCCCCACCTCCCCGAGCGGCGCGGCATGGCGGGCATAGGTCTTCCCGTTGACCATGACCTGGCCGCTGGTGGGTCGATCCAACCCGACGATCATCCGCATCGTGGTGGACTTACCCGCCCCGTTAGGGCCGAGGAAACCGGTGACCCGCCCCGGTCGGACGGTGAAGGTGACGTCATCGACGGCAACCTTCTTCCCGTATCTCTTGGTGAGGCCGTTCGCCTCGATCATGGTCGTCCCTCATTCTCGTTCGCCCATTGGATGGTTCAACTGGATGGCTCAGCGGACTAAGCAGGCGGCCGCGCGGTGACGCACAGGCGCTTGCGGCTATTCGCCGACGGGCCTGCCGCGCTGGCAGTTGCCGACGTTGCGCGCCCGGCAGCCCCCGGTTTCATGTGGTGACCACGGCGGCCGGCTCGACTCCTCACTTTAGAACCGCACCGTCGTCGGGCGCCTCCACCTGAAGGATGAGATCTTTCATTACTGCTCCACCTTTGGATGCACCCCAGAGCGCGTTTGGACATGTGTCGTTCAGGCCATCTGTCATCTACGCGGCCATCATGGGTCGGGGCCCAGGCCCCACCGTGGTGCAGATGCGAGCCACCTCGATGGCGCAGGTGCTGGCCGCCTCGGGGGGCGCAGATGCTGCTCTCCTCGGGGGCGCGGATGCAGCCGAGATCCGTGCCGGAGCGGGAACATCGGCATCCATCTGCGGTGTTGTATGAATAGAAGGTTGATCGTGGCGCAGTTCGGGTCCAATAAGCCCGTAGAATAACGACGGCGAATCGGCCGACGTCACTAGACGCGACCAGGAGAGTTCATGGCAAATCCGTACCTGACCAATAGTCCCCATTTCGGGAAGGCGACACCCCAGCACGGTGCGCACTTCCAGCCCGGCGGCACCGCTACGGTGCCCCAGGGATACCAGCCGCAGTTCGAGTCCGTGGAGCAGGCCTACTACGCTCCGGCCGCCGGCCCGGAGCACACCGGCCGGATGACGTATGAGGACGTCATCGTCCGCACCGCAGGACTTTTGGCGCTCGTGGTTGCTTCCGCAGCGGCAGCCTGGTTCCTCGTACCGCCCGGGTTGCGGATTGTGGCGCTGGTCGGTGGCGTCGTGCTGGGCCTTGTGCTCGGCCTGGTGAACGCCTTCAAGCGCGAGCCCAGCCCGGGTCTGATCATGGCGTACGGCCTGGCGCAGGGCGCCTTCCTGGGGATCATCTCCGGGGTGTTCGAGTCGCTCTACGACGGCATCGTGATGCAGGCGATCCTCGCCACCTTCATTACCTTCGGGGTAACGCTGGCGCTGTTCCGCAGCGGCAAGATCCGGGTGACCCCCAAGTTCACCAAAATCGTCATCATCGCAACGATCAGTTACGCCGTCTTCTGCCTGATCAACCTGGTGGTGATCTGGTTCACGCCGCTGGGCGGCATGTTCGGCCTGCGGATGGGCGGCCTCGGCCTGGCCATCGGCGCTTTCGCGGTGATCCTGGCCGCCTTGAACCTGGTGCTGGACTTCGACATGATCGCCCGCGGGGTGCAGTCCGGTACACCCCGCCGCTACGCCTGGAGCGCAGCCTTCGGTCTGACCGTGACG
>DATGSR010000213.1:0-2743 GCA_035302405.1 Beutenbergiaceae bacterium | reverse complement strand
CGCGACGAGGTCGCGCTGCGGGTCGAGCTTGGGGGAGTCGAACTCTTCGGCGAGGTCACCCGGGGAGTAGAACTCTTCTGTGCCATCGACGGTAGCCAGGTGATTGACCAAGGTGGCCCAGGGGTCGACGTGCTCGCGGGTGAGCGGGCTCCAGTGGTAGCCGGGCGTCGGAGTCTGCGTACTCCTCGCCGGTTTGCCGGGCGGGGACGGTGGCGTGCTCTGGGAAGTCACAGTTCACCAGCCTGCCGCATCGCCGGGCCGGTGCGCGAACAAGATTCGGGTCGCCCGTACAGTCTCGGGCGAGGGGGAGTCGACTGCGCAGTCTCGTGCGAGGGGGAGTCGACTGCGCAGGCTCGTGCGCAGCGGGAGCGGGGCGCCGGTCGGTGGCAGAGGCCGGACTCCTACCCGGCCGCTCCCGCGCTGAGCCAGCGGCGCCGGCCGGTGTGGTCGCGCACGTACTCCGGCCAGGGCATGTGCACGGGGGGTTCGAAATCGGCTGGCAGCAGCGGGTCCCGCCCCTCGGCGGCGGAGCGTTCGGCGAACTCCGCCGCGGCCCGGGAGCGGGTGTCCTCATCGTGCAGCAGATCGATGAACGTGCCGGCCACCGTCTTGCCGGTGACCTCGATGGTCGGGTCGATCGCGGCCGGGATGCCGCCGAGCGCGTTCATCACCCACGGCGGGTAGGCGCCCCGGCCCGGTGCCGGACGCAGCGCCGGGCGGGCCACGTAGAACCGCACCGTCGGGGCGTAGTGGGTCATCTCCACGTAGTCGTCGCTGGTCCAGTTGCGTTGCCAGGCGGGCATCTGTTCACGCAGCGCGGTTTCGGCATCCTGCGGGGTGATCAACTGCTCGCACTCGGCCAGGAACGGGTGGTCCATCGGTTCGATGCCAAGTTCACGCTGGATGTCCTGAGCGGCCTTGATCGCCTCCGGCCCATAGGTCGGCGCACCCACCTCGGCCAGGTTGTCGTAGAGCAATTGCGCGAGCACATGGTTCGTCAGCCCCGGCCGGGACCGGGCCACCCAAATATCGCGCACCCGGCAATGAGCCATCGCCGCGGCGTGCTCGGCGTTGCGGTCCAGCACCGCGAGCACCTGTTCGGCCATCTCCACATCGGGCGTGCGCCAGGAGTACTGGATCCGGGCGACCTGGGCGGGCAGGTTGTCCGCGGTGGCCTGCCCGGAGGACAGGATCGCATCCGACAGGCTCCATCCGCCCACGCTGGGCAGCATCGCGTCGTGCATGGTGCGGGAGGCCGAGTGCATCTGCATCAGCGCGATGTTCGCCCCGGGGGCGCGAGCCGCGGAGTGCGAGGCGGGGATCGGGGAATTGGGGTTGGTGCCCAGTTGCCAGGTTTCCGGCTCATCGCAGATGAACTCATACACCTTGGAGTAGTACGCCCCGCACTGGGTGTCCCACCGGGCGGTGTTGCACAGCGGCAGCATGTAGAACGGGTGGAAACTCACGATCGCATCCACGCCGTCGTAATACCCGCGCAGACCGTGCACCACCTTGGAGCCGTGCATCTTCTCCGCCGGTTCCCCGGTGTACCGCAGCGTGCCGGGGATGTGGTGTTCGATCATGGCGTGCTTGGTGGCCAGCAACCCGGCCAGGGTGGCGATCCCCAGCACCGAGTGCGGGTCGGTATGGCCCGGGGCATCCGGGCCGAGCCCCTGGCGCGGTTCGCGGCGCGAAGTGGGCGCCTGGCTATTGCCGGGCACCGCGTCGTACTCGGCGTAGGTGAGCAGCGTCGGACCATCGCCGTTGCTCCACTGCGCGGCGAAGGCGGTGGGCATCCCGCCCGAACCCTCCTGCACCTCGAAACCCGCCGCGCGCAGACGCTGCACGTACCAGGCGGCCGACTCGTGCTCGCGCCAGGCAGGCTCGGCCAGGTCCCAGATGTGCTGGTGCCAGCGGGACAATTCGTCCATGTGAGCATCGATCCACTGCCGGGCGGTCTGCTTGGCCGCACCGGGCAACTTAGCCGCACCGGGCAATGTGGCGCTCATGTCTCCTCCTCGGCCTCGAACAACGACAATGGCACATGCAGCAGATGCACCCCACCGGCGCCGATCGCCTCCTGCAACGCCTCGGGCAGGTCGGCCGCCGCCCGTATCGAGGTGCCGGTGCCACCGAACGCGGTCACCAGCGCCGCCCAGTCCGGCTGGTCCAGGCGCACACCGATCGGGGCGATGCCACGATCCGCCTCGTTCTCCTCGATCTCCCGGTACCCCCCGTTGTCCACGCACACCACCACCAGATCCAGAGCCTGCTCCAGGGCGGTCATGAACTCCTGCACCGAGAACATCAGCGCGCCATCACCCAGCACGCACACCACCGGCCGGTGGGGGCTGGCGATCTTCGCGCCGATCGAGGCGGGCAACCCGTACCCGAGGGTGGCGTAGGTGGCCATGTACAGGTAGGAGTTCGGATTCTGCAGTGGCACCATGTTCGCGGTGCCGTAGTAACAGATCTGGGAGGAGTCGGCGCCCAGGATCACATCAGCGGGCATGCCGGCGGCGAGTGCGTCGCAACAGGCCGTGGTGGCCGGGGCCCACTCGCGGCTCTCCCGGTCGATCTCGGTGCGGGCCTGGGCTGCCCTGCGGGCGCCCTCCGCCGCCGGTGTGCCACCCTCGCCCTGGTCCGATCCGGCGCCGGGCTGTGCGGGCAGCGCCTGCAGCAATTGCCCGACGACGACGCCCGCGTCGGCCACGATGCCCACCTGGGCAGGCAGGTTCTTGTG
>DATGSR010000212.1:0-2534 GCA_035302405.1 Beutenbergiaceae bacterium | reverse complement strand
GCCGGTGGGCCTGACCCTGCTGCAACGGGTGGAGGGCCTGCAGAACTGGGGCGTGCTGATGGCCGCCACCACGCTGGTGACGATTCCGATCCTGGTGATCTTCCTGGTGCTGCAGCGCCGCCTCGTCGCAGGCCTCACCGCTGGGGCGGTCACCGGCTGATGGCCGACGGCGCAGCTCCCCCACGTACGCCGCACCCCTGGGCGGGTGCTCACCGTGTGCGGACCGCCGTCCCTGACGTCCGACCCGATTGTCCCGACCCTCGACCTGATTGACCCGACCTACCCGTTACCCGCAGTTACCCGATTCCCTCACCCACCCGTTACCCGCACTACCCGATTCCCTCACCAACCCGATTCCCTCACCAACCCGCAACACCCGATTGCGTTCTATGAAGGAGAACCACTCGATGTCATCTGCATCTCGCCGTCGTTCGCCGCTGTGGACCCCGCGGTCCAAGGAGGTCTGGCAGCCCTCCCGCCGCAACATCCTCGCCCTGGGCGGGGCCGCGGCCGCCACCGGGTTCCTGGCCGCCTGCGGTGGCGGCCCGGCGGTGGGCGGGGAAACCGCCCGCACCGAACGGGAGGCCACCGACTGGGACGGGGTGGACCCGGCACAGAAGATCGTCTGGTGGTCCAACCACCCCGGTAACACCATGGAGTGGGAGCAGGCGGTGATCGATGCCTTCACCACCGAGACCGGTATTGAGGTGGAGCTGGTCACCGCCGGGGCCAACTACGACGAGATTGCCCAACGGTTCCAGGCCGCTTCGGGCACCGATGAGATCCCCGAGTTGGTCAACGCCAGCGACGTGTGGTGGTTCCGCTACTTCGTCAACGGCCAGATCATCCCGATCGACGACGTGTTCGATCACCTGGGCGTGGACACCGGCGACTACGTGGACACCTTCTATGAGGACTACGCCTACGAGGGCCAGCACTACGCGGCGCCCTACGCGCGCTCCACCCCGCTGTTCTACTACAACACCGAACTGTGGGAAGCCGCCGGTCTGCCCGACCGCGGCCCGGACACCTGGGACGAACTGCAGGAGTGGTCCGAGGCGCTGTGGGGCGTGGTGCCCGGGGAGGGGGCCCCGTTGGGCCTGAGCCACGGGCCGTCCTGGTCGGCGTGGTGGTACTCCAACGTCTCCTGGGGCCTGGGTGCGGCGATGAGCCAGGAGTGGGACGTCACGTTGCACACCGATGAGTCCATCGCCGCCGGCCACTTCGTGCGCGACTTGTACCACGGCGACGGGGCCTATGCGGGCTTCTCCGCCCAGAACAACGCCGACTTCCAGGCCGGCATGTTCGCCTCCTTGGTCGGGTCCACCGGGGCGTTGACCGGACATCTGGAAGCCGCCGACTTCGAGGTGGGCACCGCGTTCTTGCCCAAGGGCCCGGTGTCCGGGCCGGTGGTGCCCACCGGCGGCACCGGGGTGGCCATCGCCGCCGATCGGGAGCCGGAACAGCAACTGGCCGCCGCGATGTTCCTGGAGTTCCTCACCAACACCCAGAACACCACCTCCTTCTCCGCCGAGACCGGCTACATGCCGGTGCGCACCACGGCGATCGAGGGGGAGGAGATGGCCGAGTTGTATGCGGACATACCCCAGTTCCGCACCTCGGTGGACCAGTTGGAGCACACCCGCACCCAGGACTGGGTCCGGGTGTTCACCCCCGGCGGTGACCAGATCATCACCGACGGTCTGGAGGAGATCATCCTGCAGGGTGCCGACGCCGAGGACGTGTTCCCCACGGTGGCCGAGCAGCTCGAGCGGGCCTTCGCCGAGAACGTGGAGCCGTACCTGTGAGCCGCGCAGGGGTGGATGGTGCGCGACCGACCGGTGCGCAGCAGTCCGACGGCGAACGAGCCGGCATCGGGGCGAGCTCCCCGCTGATCATTGCTCACCGGGGAGATTCCTCAGTGGCCCCGGAGAACACGATGGCGGCCTTCGCGGCCGCCGTGGCCGGCGGGTCGGACATGATCGAGATCGATCTGCACATGAGCGCCGACGGCGAGGGCATCGTGATCCATGACGGCACCGTGGACCGCACGACTGACGCCAGCGGCACCGTGGGTGACCTGGACGCCGCGGAGATCGCACGGTTCGACGCCGGTTCCTGGTTCGACCCGGCCTTTGGTGCTCAGCCCGTGCCGCTGATCGGCGATGTGATCGAGTTGCTCCAGCGCCACCCGCAGGTGCGCCTGCTGCTGGAGTTCAAGGACCCCTGGGACGAGGGCGCCTTGCGGCGGGTGCTCGGGGAGATCCAGGACGCCGGCCTGGCTGAGCGGGTGCTGGTGCAGAGCTTCTTCCCGGCCGTGCTGCAAACCCTGCGCGCCCGCGCCCCGAAGATACCGCGGGGACTGATCGCCACCCGGTTCGATGAGCAGGTGCTGGCTACCTGCGCGGAACTGGACGTGGTGGCGTGCAATCCGCGGCACACGCTGGTGGCGGCTGACCCGCAGATCGTGCAGCGGGTGCACGCCGCCGGGCTGCGGATCATGGTGTGGACTCCCAACGAGCCACAGGACTGGG
>DATGSR010000211.1:0-4139 GCA_035302405.1 Beutenbergiaceae bacterium | reverse complement strand
CTGGCCCTGTCCATGCGCAACATCCGTCCTCCGGACGTCAATTTCATCTCCGCCCCCGTGGCTGGTCTGGGCCGCTCCCCGGACGGTGCCCAGTCCATCGTCGAGTTGGACTTCGACGCTCTGGATGAGGTCTCCCAGGCCTTCATCGAGGACCGTTCCGCGGAGTTCGTCGAGGATAACCCCGACCTGGTGCAACTCGGCGAAGACGTCGAATAACCACCCGGCACACGTCAGCGACGAAAGGGACCTGTGCGCATCGCGATCCTCGGCGCCAGCGGATTCGTCGGCGACGCGGTCCACCACGCCGCCACCGTGGCCGCGCATGACGCCGTGGCGGTGCAGGCCCCGAGATTGCGCACCGGTGCCCGCGGCACCCAGCCGGTGCGGCAAGCCGCACAAATGGCCGACGACGACGCAGCCTCCTTGGCAACGCGCCTGCACCGGGCCGAGGTGGTCATCAACGCGGCAGGTCTGGCCACTCCGGGCGCGGCGATGACCGATGCCCTGGTGGGCGCCAATGCGCTACTGCCCGGCGTGCTCGCACGGGCCGCCGGTAGCGCGGGCGCGCGCAGGCTGGTGCATATCTCCTCGGCGGCGGTGCACGGGGACGCACCGGTGCTCGATGCCCGGGCCCAGCCGGAGCCGGCATCCCCATATGGGTTCAGCAAACTGTGGGGTGAGCAGGCCGCGCTGGTGCTCGGACGGCGGGCGGGTCTTGAGGTGGTGATCTACCGGCCCACGTCCGTGCACGGTGCCGGGCGGGAGGTCACCGAGATGATCCGGCGTCTGGCGCGTTCCCGGGCGGCCAGCGTCGCCGCGCCGGGGGACGACCCAACACCGCAGGTGATGGTGCACCGGGTGGCGGAATTCGCTCTCGACCTGGCAACCGCGGACGAGTGCCCCGATCACCCGGTGATTCATCCGTGGGAAGGCTGGACCACGTCGTCGTTCCTGGCGCATGTGGGCGATGGCCGCCGCCCGATGATGGTGCCCCGGCTGCTCGCTCGGGGGCTCCTTGCCGGCGCGAAGGCTGCCGGGCAGTGGCACCCGGGAATCGGGGCCCAGGCCCGCCGCCTGGAAATGCTTTGGTTCGGCCAGCGGCAGCACGACTGAGCCGCCGCGCCCGTGGGCGGTCCATCGCGACCGCCCCGGCCCGCGAATACGAAAGAAATGCTGCGACCGGGCCCCGCCCGCAACGTGCGGGGGCCGCCGCGGCCGCGTGTCTACCGCGAGGGTGAGGTGGCTGCCATAAGCGGGGGCGGTGCCGCTCAGGCCACCCTCGCGGCTCGGGGTCGCGGAACGGTTGCAGCCACGGCCTGAGCACACGCGGGAACTATTCCACCGGCACGTCGGTGATGCGCCAGGGGTCCACGCCCAGGGAGTGCCACATACCTGCGTTGTCCGTCTCCGCGGGCACGTCGACCGTCACCTCATCCACCGCGAGGGCCGGCCAAAGCACGGTGGCCACTCGAGACTCGCCGGGGGCGTAGTCGCCGGCGAAGTGACGGTCGGTCAGCGGGTACAAGGTTGGTTCGGCGTCATCGTCATCCAGATCCGACACGAAGTAGTCCAACGGGAACAGCCGTTGCCCTGCGGCAAGCAGCGTCACCGTGTCGGTAGTGGAGTGTTCCCACGGGCGCAGCCCAGTCCCCCGGGGGCCCGAGACCCCGCCGGTGAGCGGCCAGGCGATCTGCCCCGACCCGTCGGAACCCGAGCCCTGGATCTGCTGCACCCGGACCTGGCCCACCAGCACGCGGTCCACGCGCTCGATCGAGTCCACGCTGACGTGCACGCGAACGTCGTCCTCCACGTCCCGGACCACCTCCACTCCATCGCCCGAAGCGCCCACCGGGCCATCGGTCCCGGGGAGTTCGAAGTCGCCGCTTCCGCGTGGTGACTGCGGGGCGCCCGGGGGAGTGAAGTGCAGTTCCACCCGCCGGTTCAGCGCGCGGTTGTCCTCGGAGTCGTTCGGCACCACCGGCTCGTGGAACGCCCGTCCCTCGGTACTCACCTCGTCGAATACCGACAGGTCCGCCACGTCCTCCAACCGGTCGTGGACCGCCTGCGCCCGTGCCTCGGACAGGGCCTGGTTGTGGTCCTCATCCAGCACGTCATCGGTGTGGCCCACGATCGCCAGGTCGCCGCCGTCCACGTCGGCCAACTCCTGCGCGGCCGCTTGCAGGGCGGTATCGGCATCGGCGGACAGATCCGCCGAATCCACATCGAACAGCACATCGGTGGCGATGGTCACCGTGGTTCGATCGGATTCGGTGCGGGTGCCCACCGGGGTGTCGATGTGTTCGCGATAACTCTCGATCGGAAACACCCGGGGCATCACGTCCGCCAGCGTGCCGCCCTCCACCAGGTCAGCCGCGGAGGGCACGTCCCGGGCCGCTTCGTCAACCACCGGCACCTCGGGGATCAGGCCGAAGTGTTGCAGCAGCACCGCGGTGTGATCAGCCTGCGGCGCGCCGAACACCCCCGCCCAGGTCACCGGGTCCTCACCGGCCGCCGCGCGGAACCGCCCATGGTCCGGCATGTACTCATCGGTCCACCGCACCAGCGCCCGGTTGTTGTTGTCCTGGCGGATCTGCATGGCAGGTTGGCTCACCGCCATCCGTTCGGTGTCCACCAGGCGCACCTGGGTGGGATCGTTGCTCAACCCGGGCGAGCGCAGCGCGGTGGACATCAGGTTGATTTCGCCCTGGTCGCCCACCACCTCGAACGTCAACGGCAGCACCGCAAGATCGTCCTCTCGCACCACCGGGCCAACCGATACCGACAGGTCCACCTCTTCGCCATCGCTCCACACCGTCGTGGTGGCGACCACGGGTTCGGCATCGGTGTACTGCACCGGGGCGGCGGTGGCGTCCAATCCCCGGGGCGCGCCGTCTGCGACCTGGCGCTGCTGCTGCTCGGACGGGTCGCTGTCGGGTGGTGCAGCATCCGGTGAGCACGCGCCCAGCGCCAGCACAGCGGCCAGCCCCAGGGGCAGTAGCAGGCGCCGGACCGGACGGTGCATCACTTCTCCTTCATTCAGAACCACCAGGGGGAGGTCGCCGTGAACGTGAGGCTCGAACGTGGCCGGTCAGGCTGTTCGCGGCGCTGACCTGAGTTCTTGCGGCTGCCGCCTACGCGTCGCTGTCGTCCTCGGCGGCACCCTCGTCGTCGGACCCGCTGCCGGCGGCCTGCAGCAGGTTCTCCATATGGGTCAACTCGTGTTGCTGGCTGGTGAGGGTTTCCTGGGCCAGGGCGGCCAGGTCGGGATTCTCCCCATCGTGCAGGATGTCCTCACAGATGGTGGACCGCTCCCGGTGCAGGGCGATCATCTGCTCCAGATACAACTCGCCGGCGGCGTCCGCGTCGGCCTCGCGCAACTCCTGGATGCCCTCCGGGCCCACCACGTCCTCACCGGCCTCGGCCGCGTCGTCGTCCTGGTGCGCTGCGTCGGTCCCCTCGACAGCGTCGCCGTCGTCGCCGCCTTCATCGTCGCCGCCACCATCGTTGCCGCCGCTGCCGCCGTCGCCATCCGCGCCGGAACCACCGTCGTCGTCGAGCACACCCCAAGCGGTGAGCATCTGCTCCAGGGTGTCGATCTGGTCATAGTGCGTGGTGTGCAGACTCAGCGACAACGTCTGCACCTCCTGGTCCACCGCGGAGGCGGTCTGGATGATCTCGTGCAACTCCACGCTGGTGCGGTCCAGCGCCAGCCATCGCACGGCGCCGGCCTCATCGGCGTCGTTGAACTGCGGGTCCACCTGCTCCTGCGGTTCGGTGTCCTCCTCGGGGGCGGACTCGGCCTCGGTCGGGGTGGGGGCCGGAGGGTCCGGGGAGGGGTCGGTACACGCGCTCAGAAGCAGTGCCGCGGTCAACGCAGTCGCGGCCGCCAGCGGGCGTCGGGTCATGACGAACTCGGGGGCGAACAGGCGATCACGGCCCCACCCTAACGTCCGGGCGTGATGTGCACGGGGACGCTGCGCCCGCGTTGCAGCGCTGTTTCCAGCACCGCGAACCGCGGTTCGGGCAGGTCGGCGAACACCCGGCGGGGCAGTCGGGCCAGTTCACCCAACTCGGGGTGCCCCAGCACCTGTTCGGCCAGCACCCGATCCCCGCCCAGCACCATCGCTTCGGGCAGATGC
>DATGSR010000210.1:0-23851 GCA_035302405.1 Beutenbergiaceae bacterium | reverse complement strand
TCCTAATGCAGTGGCTGTGGCGGGAGGATTACGATCTGGGCACCGATCCGATCAGTTCGCTCAGTCTCGGGCCGTGCGGCTGGGTGCAGATCCTCACCTTCACCGTCGTGGGCTTGCTGGTGGGCCTCTTCGGCTTCGGCGCACGCCGGATCCACCGCGAGTACCGCGCGCTAGACCGGATGTTGCGTTTCGCCGGGGCGCTGCTCATCGTCACGGGAGCCGGGCTGGTGGGGGTGGGCGTGTTCGTCGTCGATCCGTTCGCCTGGCACGGCACGTTGCACGATATATCGACCGGTGTCGCGATCAATGCCGCGCTGCTCGCCGTCGCCGCGTTGGCAGCAGTGTGGTGGCGCACCAAACAGCGCGCCCGGGCAGTTCACGGTGCGCTGACCGTCGTGGTGTGCACCCCGCTGGCACTGTCCCCGCACGCGGAGACCATCGCGCTTCGACACACGGTCGTCATCATGCTCATCGCAGCATGGCTGACGACGACTGCGCTCCTTTTGCTCCTGGAGCAGCGGAAAGGAGAGTCGGGGTAGCGGTACCAACGCGCCGGTGGTGTGATTGCGGAGTCAGCGGAACGGAACGGGCAGGAGGACTGCATGACGACGGAGCAAACGAACCCGCCAGGGCCCCGGGACGGCGGGCACGGCCGGCGGGGCCCCAGTTGGCTGCTCCTGGTCATCGCCGCGGCGGTCGCGCTGGCGGTCGGAGTGTTGGGCACATTGGGGGTGACGTATGCCAGCGACCAGCAAGGGGCTGCGCCTGCTGCGACAACGCCGGCTCCCGACGATGACGAGCCGACTGGCGGTGAAGGCGTAGAGGGCACGTCAGCGGACGCCCCAGACTGGGTGGCGCTAGCCGAGCAGGTCGGACCGAGCGTGGTCGCGATCGACGTTCAGACCCGGGGCGGCGCCGGGCAGGGGTCCGGAGTGATCGTCAGCGCCGATGGACGCATCATCACCAACCACCACGTGGTCTCGGGCGCGGTCGACGGCGGACTGTTGGTCTCCCTGTCCGACGGCCGGCTCTTCCAGGCATCGATCGTGGGTACGGACGTCGCCACCGACTTGGCCGTCATCAAGATCGACGAGCCTCCGGAAGGGTTACAGCCCGCCGAACTCGGGGATTCGGACCAGGTGCGGGTCGGTCACCGGATCGCTGCGATAGGCAACCCGCTGGGTTTGAGCAACACGGTGACCACCGGCATCGTGTCCGCCCTGGACCGCCCTGTGACGACGATCGAGGAAGGGGAATTGCCCGGTTCTGAGGCGATCAACGTCACGACGAACGCGATCCAGGTGGATGCCGCCATCAATCCCGGCAACTCCGGGGGCCCGCTGTTCGACACCGACGGCAAAGTGATCGGAATCAACAGTTCCATCGCGACCATGCCCAGCGGCGCCGGTGGCCCCTCCGGCAGCATCGGGCTGGGGTTTGCCATCCCGAGCAACCTCGTGTCGCTCATCACCGAGCAGTTGGCCACAGACGGCACCGCGGAACACGCCTTCCTCGGGGTGGGACTGAACCATGCGGTGACCTCGGTCGATGGCGAGGCATATTCCGGAGCGGAAGTCGTGGCGGTCGAGCCCGACAGTCCCGCCGCGCAAGCCGGTATCGAAACCGGTGACGTGGTGCTGGCGGTCGACGGACGGCGGGTGACGAACGCGGACTCGCTTGTGGGCTACATCCGGCAATATCCCAGCGGCGCGGAGGTCACCGTGACCGTGGCCCGTGGGGACGCCTCGACCGATGTGACAGTCACCCTGACTTCCCGGGAGGACGCCGTCTCCTGAGACGGCGGCACCAGGCGGCAGGGGCGACGGCCAGCCTGGGGCAGGGGCGACGGCCAGGCGGGGGCAGCCGCGCGGCGGGCGGCCGGGGGTGACTAGTTGGAGGCGGGCGTGGCCGAGGGTTGCGGCCGGGCAGGGGAGGCGGGGGCGGCGCCGCGGTACTAGAGGCGTTCAGCGACCGCGAGCTCCGTCGTCGGGCTCTCCGTTTTGGTGCGGGTCAGTACCCGCTCCAGGGGATACAGACCGGCACCTGCCACCCAGCCGGAGGCGGGGTGCAACGTGACCGCGCGCAGCAGCCCGCCCCAGCCTTTGCGCCACCACCGCGGGGCGTCGACCTGGGCGTTCATCAACACCAACATCGGGGTGCGGCGGGTAAGGCGCAGGCCCTGCTCGGCCAATGTTTGTGTGATCCACTCCCGGGTCCGATTCACCTGGTGCTCGCTGCGGTCGGCCGGCCGGTTGAGAAAGTTCTCGGTGAACACGAACCGGCCGCCCGGGCGAAGGAGCGTGGCGATGTTCGCCAGCGCGCAGCGGTACAAGTCATCGTCGGTGATGTGGAACAGCACGTCCATGCAGGAAACGATGTCGAACGAACCCGGAGGGAAGGGGCCGTGCCCGGCGGTGATGTCCAACTGTTCGATGGGCACCGGCGCGTGATGCACGCGCAGTTTCTCCACCGCTGCCGGGGTGAGATCCGAACCAGTTACCTGGCCGGCGCCGACGGCATGCCACCAATCCAGGTACAGGCCGGTGCCGGATCCCACATCGAGCACCGATGTTTGGAGGTCGGGCGCTAACGCGGCCGCCTCGTGCGTGAAGACATGCCGGCGCACCCGATACATCCAGTTGTTGAACGGGCGGCCCAGTGCGCGGTACCCGACTCCGGACTCCGACCAGTCGTCAGCGAGCCGCTGGTTCCAGAACTCATCATGGCGTTCAGTCATCGCCTTCATCATGGAGTCGGCCCGATAGGAGCGCACCCGGAAGCGCTGGGGTCGAGGTGGCAGATGGCACGGCATCGACGTCCACCTGGCAGCACTCCCAGACGGCGAAGGCCGCCGGTGCCGGTGGGCCCTTGGTCCCGAGCGGTGCTCATGACGGCCCTCTACTGTCGAGGTATGACTCGCGTATTCCTCGCCCTTTTCGCCCTGGGGGCCAACGGTCCGGATGCCCCATCTGTCTGAGAACGGTACGGCTACGGTAACGTCACGGTACGTTGACGTGAGGGCAGGAATCGCCCGCGGCAGGAGCACCAACGGTCCGAGCATCGTTGCTGTGGGATCGGGCACAGTTGCTGAACGCTGACAAGCAGAAGGAGTAGTACGTGAAGACCAAGGACGTTGTCGTCGCCACTGACGGGTCCTCGCATGCTGAAGACGCGATCCTATGGGCTGCCCGTGAAGCGGACCGGGTAGGCACGCGGTTGCGGATCGTGTCCGTGCGCGAACCTTGGGGCGACCCCTTCGGTATCAGCCGCGAGGTACGCAAGGCCCAGGAAGACATGTCGGCACAGATGCTGCAGAACGGTGCGGACATCGCCAAACAGGGTTACCCCGATCTGGAAATCGTTACCCGCCATCCCAGCGGTGACGTGGTGGAGACGCTGGCAAAGGAATCCAGCACCGCGCACTTCATCGTCACTGGAAGCCGCGGCCGGGGCGGGTTCTCCGGGCTGGTGCTGGGCTCGACGAGTCTGCGTCTGACCACCCGCTCCCAGGCTCCGGTCGTCGTTATTCCGGGGCCCAGCGAGACCACCTACGGCGAGGTCGTGGTGGGGGTCGACGGCTCCGAACAATCCGAGTACGCATTGCAGTTCGCCTTTGAACAAGCTGAGGTGCGCGAGGCGCGGCTCTCCGCCGTCCGCGTTCTAGAGCATCCGGAGTTCTACGGCCCGGCCGGTGGGTACGGGGAGTGGATGTTGCACGCCACCCGGGCGACCGAGCAGATCATGACCGAAGAAGTCGCCCCGCTGCGCGAGAAGTACCCCAACGTGGAGGTGGACCTGAAGGCGCTCAAGGGTCACCCGGCCGGAGCTCTGCGGCTGGCTGCGCAGCGCGCAGACCTGCTGGTGGTGGGTAACCGCGGGCGCGGTGTGGCGCGGTCGTTGCTGCTGGGGTCGGTCAGCCACGGCGTATTGCACCATGCCCCCTGCCCGGTGGCCGTGGTGGGTGGCCGCCGGAAGTAGGGGCCGCCCAAAGCCAGGAGCGACGTCGGTGCCCGGCTGCGCTAGTCCGCCCTACGCGGACGTGCTCGCAGGCAACCCGGCGTAGTGACGGACGGCACCAGCGAACGCTGCCGCGATCTGTTGGCACGTGCGGGCACTGTCCGGTTCAACCGATCGAGCGAACTCAAGCAGGTCGTCAGGGTCGAATCCGTCGGCACGTACTTTCGCCGGATCCCACCGAGCGACGTTCTCTGCGCTTGCCTCGGGGTGGAACTGCAGCCCCCAAGCCGCCGATCCGAGGCGAAACGCCTGGTTCGGGCACTGCCTCGAGTACGCCAGATGCACAGCCTCCGGGGGTAACGCGGTGATCGCATCCCGGTGGTTCTCGATCGCGTAGAACCTCCGCGGGGCCTGTCCGAACAGGTCATCGTCCTCAGCTGCCTCGGTGAGGTGGATCTGCGTGGCGCCACGCTCGATCGGACCGTGGTTCGCCCGAACTCGTCCGCCGGCCACCATCGCCAGGAGTTGCCCGCCAAGGCAGATGCCCAGCACCGGTACTTCCTGTGAGAGTGCGGCTTCGGCGAGACGACGCTCGTCCGGGAGCCAGGGCGCCTTGGCATCGTCGTCCGGCATCAGCCCGCCGCCGAGCATCACCAGGCCGGCGTAGCCGCTCAGATTCGGCGGCAGGCCCCCCGACCCGGGTTGTAACGTCACCTCCAGGCCGGCCTGCGTCAGCCATGCCTCGTAGCGGCCCAGGCCGGAGTCGGGATCGTTCAGGACGGCGAGAACGTGTGCAGACATTGCCCATCATCCTGGCACACCGGTAGTCGGTTCACGGTGATCCTGCGCGCCCCTGATGGTCCGGCAGCCGGGGCCGGTCGGCGTTCGCTCACGTAGTGGTCCAAACCCCGGAACTGCCCCTGCGGTGGGAGCCCAGCAGGTGCGTGTCGACCATCCCGACCGCCTCCATGAGCGCGAACATGGTGGTGGGGCCTACGAAGGTGAAGCCCTTGGATCTGAGCGCGGCCGCCAGTGCTGTTGATTCCGGTGAGCGGGTGGGCACCTCGTCCATCGTCCGAGGGGTAGGCGTGGTGCTCGGCTGGAAAGACCAGACGAAGTCGGCCAGGCCGCCCTCGGCCCGCAGCGAGATCGTCGCGCGGGCGTTCGTGATGGCGGCGAGGATCTTGGCTCTGTTGCGTACGATCTCCTCGTTCTGGAGCAACCTGGCGATGTCGCGTTCTGAGAAGGCGCCCACCTTCTCCGGGTCGAACTGGCAGAACGCCTCCCGGAACGCAGGGCGCTTACGGAGTATGAGAGCCCAGGACAAACCGGCTTGGAAAGTTTCCAAGGTGAGCCGTTCGTACATGCCGCGCTCATCGCGTACTGGCATTCCCCACTCGGTGTCGTAATACTCCCGCAGCAAGCCCTCTCCGGCAGCCCAGGGCGGGCGAGCCAAGCCGTCGGCGCCGACCTCCAGATCAGCCACGGCTCGCATGCTGGTCGACGGAGGATGCCTGTTCATCGGCATCGGCCGCCTCACCGGCTTCCTCATCAGCGCCCGCAGTGTCCTCATCGGCGGAACCGTCATCCTCAGGGGCCGCAGCCGGCTGTGCCGAGGAGGAGTCCTCAGCGCCGCCGTTCTCGGACGCCTGGGCGTCGTTGGCGACCTGGCCGGGCGCGTCGGCGTCGGTGACCTGCCCATCGGAGGCGTCGGTGACCTGCCCATCGGCGGCGTCGGTGACCTGCACATGGGCGGCGTCGGTGTCCTCTCCGGGGGCGTCTTCGACACCGCCGTCGTCGTCCGTGCCGTTGGCTTCGCCGAAGTCCGAGTCGGGGTCCGGCTCAGCCGCCTCCTCGTCCGTGTCCCGGGCGGGTGCCTCAGGGGCCGCAGACTCATCGGCCTGCTCCGCGTCGGCCTCCTTCGAGGCACCGTCGACCGTCTGCTGCACGCCGCTTTCGGGACGCGCGGTGCTGTCAGCCGGCTCTTGACCTTCAGCAGCCGGCGTGGCGATGCGGGTCGGATCCGCCGATGCCGGGTCAGCCGCAGGTGGTGAGTCGGCCGCAACTGTCGATACCGGGTCGCGACCGTCGGTGGGTTGCGGAGGGTGCGGCTGAGCAGGGGCAGCGTGGGCGGGCGTGCCGTCTTGAGCGTGGTTCTCCCTGGTGTAGTACTCGAAGAGTTCGAGTTGTTCCGCCTCGCTGATGTGCCCGTCGGCTGCGATGCGCGGGGCGTCCATGATGGCATCCTTGGTGAAGCGGACAGTGATCGCCTCGGCGTCGATATGCGCGCCCTGGAACGGGACGAAAACTTCACGAAGTCCGAATAAACCCGTCCGTGACGTCACCCAGGTGGCCTGCTGGGAGTCGTCGTCGAGGTAGATATGTCCTACGGGCCCAAGGCTGTGACCGTCGGCGGTCACCACGGTCATCTCATACAACGCGTCCAACTGTTCGCGAGTCAGTTCCATAACGGTAAAAACCCCTTCCTCACCTCACCGACAACACTGTCCCAATCGGATCAGAACACGCCGCGCCCGCCGGTCACTCCCAGTACTGTGCCAGAGACGTAACTGGCCTCGTCGGATGCCAGGTACACATACGCCGTCGCTACCTCGATGGGTTGCCCCGCTCGGCCCAGCGGCGTGTCGGCACCGAAGGCGTCCACACGCTCCGCCGGCATCGTCGAGGGGATCAGCGGGGTCCAGATCGGGCCCGGTGCCACAGCGTTGACCCGGATGCCCCGGGGGCCCAGTTCACCGGCAAGGTTGACCGTGAGGTTGTTCAGGGCGGCCTTGCTCGCGGCATAGTCCAGCAGCGGCTCGGAAGGTTCATACGCCTGGATCGATGTGGTGATGATGATGCTGCTGCCCGGACGAAGGTGCTCATCCAGCGCCTCGATCAACCAGAACGGGGAGAACACGTTCGTGGCGAACGTCCGCTCCACCTGCCCCTTGGGGAAATCGGCAAGCGACCGGGCCGCCATCTGGTAAGCCGCGTTGGCGACCACAACGTCCACCCCGCCGAGGGCGGCGACCACACGTTCAGCCACTTCGTCATTGTCCTCCGCGGTGCGAAGGTCAGCAGCAAACGCATGGCACTGACGTCCAGTTGCGGTGACTTGCGCGTGCGTCTGCGCGGCGTCGTCGGCTTCCTCAGGTAGGTGAGTGATCGCCACATCGGCGCCTTCCTTGGCGAAAGCGATCGCGGTAGCACGGCCGATGCCGGAATCTCCGCCGGTGATCAGCGCGCGTTTGCCTACCAGCCGCTCGCGTCCGGAGTAACTGGTTTCACCGTGATCCGGAACCGGCTGCATCAGATCGCTGCGGCCCGGCCATTCCTGTTGCTGAGCACTCAGATCCCGCAGCGCGGTTGTGTTCTCCACCATGGCCCCATCGTGACCGGGTGAGTTCCGGTGCGCATCTGCACCTGCGCTGCGCCGGTCGCCTCACGCCGTCCAGAACTCCCGCCGGCCCGCGCACAAGTAGATGCACAAGCCGATTTCGCGGACCGCACACGCCCATTCCTCAGACCGCATCAGCCGCCCCCGTAAACCATCCAAGCACGCTATGGAGGGCGGACGGGCATAGGACGCACAGCCTCCGGATGCTGAGACACCGGATGAGTGCCACGATCGATCTGTCCGGGAAACCAGACGACAGGAGATGAGCAGCCATGGGTAAGGACAGTCGGGACCCAGGTCCCAGCGTGAAGGATCCGGACCTCTACGAACGCCTCCGAGATGAGGGCGAATCGAAACAGAAGGCTGCGCGGATCGCGAACCAGGCCGCCAAGACGTCCAGATCCGATGTTGGTGAATCCGGCGGGTCATCGCCGGCATATGAGGACTGGACGGTGGATGAACTGAACGACCGGGCCGCCGAGATCGGGATCGAAGGACGCTCGAAGATGAACAAGGACGAGTTGATCGAGGCGCTCCGGAACTCCTAGTACAGGTCGGAATGACCCCGTCTGACTGCAACGGAGGGACACGTGGCCCGGAGCGGAAGCTTCTGGGGCCACGATGAGTACTGCGATGGGTAGCCTGTCGCCATGACGCAGGAACGAGCCGAGGCCTCCGCCCACGGCACCCCGCCGACGATTCCCGACGGCGCGCTGGACCTAGGTCCGGGCGAACGACCCACCGAGGCCAGGGAGTGGGAACAACGACTGCGAGCGGCAGGCGAGCGGTTGTTGGCCGGACTTCACGGGGACCTACTGGCCGCGTGGCGGGCCACCCAAGTGACCGTCACCCAGACCCGGCCTGGTGAGCCGTCGGACCAAGCCTCTGCTGTACCGCAGATCGCTGAACTTGAGATCGACGCCACCGGGGTCCGGGCGACGCAGCAAGCCCTACGAGCGGTCGCGCAGATCAGCCCATCGGCACCCCCGACGGGAGCGACGGGCGAACCGCTCACCTTCAAGCGGGTCGCCGTGCGTGCCCTACCGGTCGACCTCGACGGCACACCGGTAGAGATCAACGGGTGGGTGGAGAACCTCACGGTGCTCACCACCCCGGACGAGCAAGGGCACTTGTGGATGCACACCGACCCGGGACAGGTCCTGCACCAGTTGCAAGGCCGGGCGACGGTGACCATCAGCCAGGAGAATCTTCAGGCGTTGGCACGCGAGTTGGTCTCCGAGCAGATCTCGGCCATGGGCGCAACATTGGTGGACCTGGAAGTGGAGATCGATACCCGCGACCGTCGTTCCGCAATGGTCGACGTAGCGGCCAAGGTTCGCAAAGGGTTGTTGTCGGCTTCGGTGCGGATGCGGGTGGGCGCTCGGGTTGACGACCAGATGATGGCCCACCTGGGTAAAATCCAAGCCCGGTCCGGCAACCCGCTGGTCGGGATGATTCTCGCGACGGTGCGGGGACGGTTGGACCGCTACGCCGGACAGGAGTACGACTTGAACTCCTATCTGCCGGCCGGCATCCGCCTGGTGGACCTGAGTTTGCAGGCCGACGAGGATCTCATCGCCGACGTCGCTTTTGCCTGACCGGAGCAGCCTGAGCGCGACCCGGTCTGCCCGGCCCGGACCGCGTTCAGGGTCGCTCACTTGGGGCGCGCCGATCACGCCGCCGGGGCCGGTCACGGCGCCCGTATCGCTTACTGCGCCTGGGAAACCGATGACATGTTGAAGTCGTTCACCCGCAACGCCGGAGTGGCCGTGCGCGGGAAGTAATCGCCCCACTCACGCGAGAAACTCAGTTCGGTGCTGGAGGCCGATTCGAATCGGTTCAACAAATCGACCGGCGACTCGTTGAATCGGAAGTTGTTCACCGCCCCGACGATCTCCCCGCCCTCAACGAGGTACACCCCGTCCCGGGTGAGCCCGGTCAGCAGCAGCGTCTGCGGATCCACTTCACGGATATACCACAGGCACGTGAGCAGCAGACCACGATCCAAGCCCACCGTCAGTTCCTCCAACCCACCGGTACCCGAATCCACATCGAGCACAAGGTTGGAGATCATGGGCGTCACGGGTTGTTCGGTCAGAGCGGCAGAGTGCCGATTTTGTATCAAAGCTGTCAGCGTGCCGTCGCGGAGCCAGTGGGTCCGACTCAGCGGCATGCCGTTGTCGAACACACTTGAGGTGTTGGAGGAGACGGCCGCCTGGACGAAGCCCTCACTCTCCAGACCCGGATGGGACGGATCGGAGTACAGGTGTACGCCTGGCTGGGCGACCTGTTCGCCGATACGTGTTCCGCCGCCACGCCGGGAGAACACCGACTGGCCTTCATGCGCCACCCGGGCCCCGGAGGACCAGTAGGCGTAGATGAGCAGGTCCGCGACGGCGGTGGGCGGGAGCACGGTGTCGTAACGGCCCGCCGGCAGCGACACCGAACGCTCCGACCACCGCAAGCGTTGCTGCAGGTCTGCTTCCAAGCGAACCGGCTCGACGTCGGTGAAGTCTCGGGTAGCCCCGCCGACCCAGGCGCTGGTGGTCAAGGCGGAGTCCTTGGCGGTGATCCCGTAGTGCCCTGCGGGCTGCACGTGCCGCAGCCGCAAACCGGTGCTGGAAGCCAGGTACGTGGTGACCATCTCATGATCCACGAATCCGTAGAGCACGTGCTCACGATCCTGGGCGCGGGCGAAGATCTCACCCAGGTGCCCCGAGAAATCCCGATAGACCTCGATCGACGTGGGCTCGGGCGACTCACTCCAGTCGCCCGCGCCGGCCGGGACCTGATCCGGGGTGAGCAAATCCGCCGCGTCCTCAGCGGGCGTGCCCGCACGCGCAGCAGCATCTGCGGCTTCCACGATGGCCTCGACCTGCTCGGGATGCACCGCCGTGCCCGTCACCGCGCCACTTGCCACGCCGGCAGGTGTGGTGACGAAGGAGATCACGGTGACCTGCATGTCATCCATGGCGCCGTTGGTGGTGAGGGTGTTGTTCGCCCAACGCAGGTTGGCACTTGACCGGGAGCGGGCCAGGGCGATGGTCTGATCCGCGGTGGAACTGGCCAGCGCGTGCTCGAGGAGGTCCTGGGGCTTGGTGCCGATGGTGCTCACTTACCTGCCTCTTCTGTTGTGTTGAGGATGCGGACGCCACGGAACAGTGCGGATGGAGACCCGTGGGACACGGCAGCCACTTGCCCGGGTTGAGCCTTGCCGCAGTTGAACGCCCCGCCCAGTACATAGGTTTCAGGCCCGCCCACTGCCTCCATCGAGCCCCAGAAGTCAGTTGTCGTTGCCTGATAGGCCACGTCCCGCACCTGCGGCCCGAGTTCGCCGTCGTTGATCCGGTAGAAGCGCTGCCCGGTGAATTGGAAGTTGAACCGCTGCATATCGATCGACCAGGACTTGTCACCCACGATGTACAACCCGTTGTCCACACCGGCGATGAGGTCCTTCGTGGACGGCCCATCAGGTGCCGGCTGCAAGGACACGTTGGCCATCCGTTGGATCGGGATATGGCCGGGGGAGTCGGCGAACGCGCAGCCGTTGGACCGGCCGCCGTTCAACTCCGGATGTGCCGCGGCCATCGACCGATCCAGTTGATATCCCACCAGTACGCCATCGGAGATGATGTCCCACGCTTGGGTCGCCACGCCCTCGTCGTCGTATCCGATGGTGGCCAGGCCGTGCTCAGCGGTGCGGTCGCCGGTCACGTTCATGACGGGGGACCCGTACTGCAGGGTGCCCAACTTGTCCAAGGTGGCAAACGACGTGCCGGCGTAGTTCGCCTCGTAGCCCAGGGCGCGGTCGAGTTCAGTGGCATGTCCGATGGACTCGTGGATGGTGAGCCACAGGTTCGACGGGTCGATCACCAGATCGTATTCACCCGCCTGTACGCTCGGGGCGGCCAACTTCTCAGCGAGCCACTCCGGGGTCCGGTCCAGTTCGCCGTCCCAGTCGTACTCTTGTTGACTCAGGTACTCCCAACCCTGGCCCACGGGCGGAGCGATGGAACGCATCGAGTCGAAAACCCCGGTGCGTTCGTCACTGCCCAACGCTTCGAACTCCGGGTGCAGTCGGATGCGTTGCTGCGTGGTGACGGTGCCGGCCAGGTCCGCGTAGAACTTGTTCTCCTGGACCTGCAGCACCGACGCAGTGGCGTGTGCCACCACGTGGCTGCGGCGCAATCGCTGGGTCCAGTCGATCAACTGCGCGGCCTTCTCCGCAGTCGGGACTTCGAAGGGGTTGATCTGGAACGAACTGGACCACACCACGTCGCGGTGTACCGGTTCGGGCGCCAACTCCACTCGTCGGATGGTCATGGGGGCCGCCACGGTCGCGACCTGGACGGCCCGTTCGGCCAGCCGCGCGGCCTCCTCGACGGTGAGCACCACACCGGCTGCGAATCCCCAGGCGCCCCCGTGCACGACCCGGACTGCGATGCCCAGGTCCTCGTCGTCGGCGGCGGTCTGCAACACCTCATCGCGTACCACCAAGTATTGGCTGCGGATCCGTTCCAACCGGAAGTCTGCGTGGGTGGCGCCGAGATCCTTGGCGCGTTGCAACGCCGCATCCGCCAAGGCCCGGGCGGGAAGGTCGGTGAAGGTTGGGTCGAGGGCGGGTTCGCTCATGTGTCCCCAATGTATTGCAACTCCGGCCGAGGAGAGTGCGCACAACCAGGCGCGTTGCCCCGAGCGCCGGAGGTCTCCCTCGCACCTGGGCTGCTCATCCGGCGGGCCCGCCCGAGCCGGGCAGCTGCTCGAGGGGTTTCTCGAAGCGTGCCACCGGGCGCCACTGCCGATCGCCCCCGAAGTCGTTGACACCGCGATCGAGATATCCGTGGCGGCGGTAGTAGGCGCGTAGCGCACGGTTGTGCGCCAGGCAGTCCAACCTCACCGAGTCCCGTCCGCAGTCGGCGACGAACTGCTCCACCCATGCCAGCACGGCTGACCCGACTCCTTGGCCGGCGAAATCACGGTGCACCATCAACCCGTGCAGGTAGCCCGCCCGGCCGTCGCGGCCGCGTGCGCCCCAGGCATGCGGGTCGGCGTTGGTGACCCGCGCGGTGGCAACCACCTGGTGGTGTGGATCGCGCACCACGAACCATTGCCCGGCGTCGGCCTCGATTTCGATCACTCGGGCGTTGAGTTCGCCCGGTTTCCATTGGTCGATGCCGCTTCGTTGCTGCCAGGTGGCCAGATGATCACGCAAGGCCACGATCGTGGGACCATCTGTCGCGCTTGCACGTTGCACGGTGAGCGGCGTGGCCGCAGCATCGATCCATAACTGGTCACGCCGCAGGCGGTCACGTTCATGCTCTCGAACTGCTTCACTGTCACCGTTCCCGCACGCTGAGGCCCCGCGGCGCCCCGGCGCGTGCTCATGCGTTGTCAGGACACCAACTCCGGGGCCACATGCTGCTCGAACAACTCGATGCTGGAGGTGTCGTAGGCAGCCTCTGGGAAGTAGAAGATGCCGTACCCCAGGCCGGCTCGCCGCATGGCATTCAGCCGGTCAGCCACCTGCTCCGGCGTCCCCACCGCCAGTGCAGCATCAGAGGTGTAGGCCGCCATCGCTTCCTCGGTTCTTTCGTTCCCAAGGTGCGGTCGCAGCCGTTCGGCCACGGCGGCGATCTTCTCCTGTACCTCCGCGTGATCACGGCCCAAGATCGCGTTGTAGTTGGAGGAGCGGGTGATCCGGTCGAAGTCGGTGCCCTCGGCGCGGCAGTGCTCCGCAAGGATGGCGCTCTTATGGGCGAACCCGTCCGGGGTGCCGGTGAAGTTCGTGTAATCGGCGTACTTGGCCGCGATCCGCAGCGTCACCTTCTCCCCGCCTCCCGCGACCCACAACGGCGGCCCGCCGGGTTGCAGCGGTTTGGGCTGCACGATCGCTCCATCCACCTGGTAATGCTCACCGTGGAGGGTTGCCTCCCCGTCCTGCCAAGCCTGGCGCATGATCTGCACACCTTCGTCGAGCATGCCCAGGCGAACGCCCGGTCGCGGAAATCCGTACCCGTAAGCCCGCCACTCGTGCTCATACCAGCCGCCCCCGATCCCCATCTGCGACCGGCCGCCCGAGATGACATCGACGGTGGCGGCCACCTTGGCGAGGTAGCCAGGGTTGCGGTACCCCATACAGGTGCACATTTGGCCGAGTTTCACTCGAGAGGTGCTGGCAGCCAGGGCCGCCATGAGCGTCCACGCCTCGTGGGTGGCCTCGCGGCTGGGCACCGGGCTGGTGTGGAAGTGGTCGTACACCCACACCGAGTCCCATGGACCGGCCTCGGCGCGAGCGGCCAGGGCGTGCATCACCTCCCAGTGGCGGGACGGGTCGATTCCGACGAGGTCAAAGCGCCAACCTTGTGGGATGAAGTAGCCGATCTGCATCCATCCAGGTTAGAGCCCCGCGCGAGCCGGCCGGCCAGCACCGGCTGCACGACGGCTCGGCGGGGCAATTAGTCCCAGCAGCGCAACAGGCCCAAGGAGTTGAAGGGCGGCGCAGCGCGCTGGTCAGGAATCGCCAGTGGTGAGCAGGCCACGACGGCGTTCGCGCACCACCCAGGCCAGCGCCGCCGCGGCTGCTGCCACGAACAGCACCACTAAACCCGGCAACAAGAGCGCGACCAAGGTGAGTACCACGGCGCAGCAATCCTCGGCTCCGGACAGTAGTGGTGCGCCCACCCCGGGAGCCGAGCGGTTCACCACCGCGCGGCCGGCAGCCTTGACGATGTGCACGACCAGAGCGATCACCAATCCTGCGATGAACGCGACGACGGTCAGCGCAGCCCCGGGCGGCCCTTCTGCTCCCTGGACGGCGCCGGCGAACACAACCCCGCCGGCCACTGGCCGAACGAGCGTCTGCACGAGGTCATTCAAGTGGTCCAGGGCGGGAATCTTGTCGGTGATCAACTCCAGCACCAGCAGGGCCAGCAGCGCGAGGAGGAACCAGCCGTTACCCAGCCACGTCCACTGTCCTGGCACCTCCACCACCGAGGTGTACCGCACGAACAACCCCAACACGAGCACGGGCACGTAGGCATTCAGGCCCGCCGCGGAGGCCAGTGCCAGCCCGCTGAGCATCTCGATCACGTTGTGTGCCTGCCCTTCCAGGAATCCAGCGGCGCGACGTGCTGCTCCCGTTGCCTGCTGGTGTAGTCGCTGGCGCCAGGGTAGGACTGGTCAGCGGTCAGGTCGAGGCACCACTCGGTATGTGCACACAACGCCGGGGCACCACTTCGTGGATATGCACCACCGGGCCGGACTTGGGTTTCGGCGCGGGCGGCGGCCGGCTGGTTGCCGGCAAAAGCCTGCGTGCACACCAGCGGCACGCGCTATCTCGATAGGCTGAACGGGTGAACGAGCGCACCGATCACCCGACCGGCCATGCCGCCGATGCGCCGCGATCGCCGACGGACCGCGAAGCAGCAACGGACAAGGTCGCCGGCGGGGCAGTCGATGAGGTGAGCGACCGGATACTCACCTGGCCGAACCTGATCTCTGCGCTACGGCTACTGATGGTGCCCGTCGTCGCGGTGCTCATCATCAACGGTGAGTTCCTCATCGCCGTGGCAGTGCTTGCCCTGGCGGGGGTCAGCGACTGGGTGGATGGAGTGATCGCACGGGCGCTGAACCAGACTTCACAACTGGGCAGATTCCTGGATCCCAGCGCGGATCGTCTGTTCATCGCGGTGGCCATCATCGGCTTGGCGTACCACGACGTGTTGCCATGGTGGTTGGTGGTTGCGGTGTTCGCCAGGGACGTGGTGGTGGGGTTGTGCGTACCGTTCCTCGTGGCACGAGGCTTCCCCGGGTTCCCCGTCCACGACATCGGCAAGGCCGGCACGTTCGCTCTGATGTACGCCTTCCCCTTCCTGCTCCTGGCCCAGGTTTCGATGCTTGCCGACCACTGGGTCACCACCATCGCCTGGGCGATCGGGTGGGCCGCGGCCATCTGGGGGGTCTACCTCTACTGGGCCGCGGGACTGGCGTATCTGAACCAGTTCCGCGCGGTGGTCGCCGCCGACGCGCGATCCTCCTCGCAGATACGTCCTCGGTCGGCATCATCCTGAGGTCGAACGCATGAGCATGCAATCCCAAAGGCCCACCCGCCCCGACGCCTCGATGACGCTGTTGCGGGCGGTCACAGAAAGGCCCCTCGATCCGGGGTATGAGGCCGTCGCCAAGCAACGGGCCGCGGGCATCGAACCGAAGACGTCGGCGCGTGGCCGCACCGCTACGTTCGTGTTGGCCGTGCTCCTCGGACTGGGGGTGGTGGTGGCCACCCAGCAGTTGCGGGCCCCGCAACCCGAGGCCGTGAGCGCCCGGGATGTGATCGTCGAGCAGATCCGCGAGCGGGACGACGCCGCCGAGCAATTACGTGCCGGCAACGCCGAATTGCGTGAGGAGATCAGCGAACTCCAAGGCCAAGTACTGGGGGAGGAAGCGGAAGAACTGCTTTTGCGCACCGAAGAGTTGGGCAGGCTGGTCGGCACCGTGCCGGTGCAGGGCCCTGGCGTCGTGATCACGCTGGAGGATTCCCCTCGCGCGGCCGCCGGTGAATCTGGGGCGGAGGACGAGCGGGTGCAGGACTTCGACGTGCAGGTGGCCGTGAACGGCTTGTGGTCCGCCGGTGCGGAGGCGGTAGCCGTGAACGGGCACCGGCTAACGAACCTGACGGCGATCCGATCCGCCGGTGGCGCGATCCTGGTGGATCTGCAGCCGCTGTTGCCGCCGTATCGGATCGAGGCCATCGGCGACCCCCAACGGCTGCGCGCCGAATTCGCCCGTTCCAGCGCCCAGGCGCATCTGAGCACGTTATCGACCGCCTTCTCCATCTCGCACGAGGTCGCCGAGGCCGAGGAGTTGGCTTTACCGGCGGCAAGTACATCCCAGTTGCGTCACGCGACCGCTGGTGAGTAGGGACGCAAAGCCCGGCCCGCGCACTCGGGCGGGCGCCAGGCCGGTGGCGCCGGCCCCGAGGAACGCGGACGGTCGGTGGCTTCCGGCGTGGCAGAACGTGCAAGACTTGGGACCGGCGATGCACATCGTCCCGGGTGCTGCGGGTAATCGCTTGATGAGGAGAACATCGGAGGGAGGTACGCCATGGTGGCGGTGATCGGACTGCTCATCGGCATCCTCCTGGGGCTGTTCTTCCAACCCAATGTGCCCTCGGAGTTGCAGCCCTATCTCCCGATTGCAGTGGTAGCGGCGCTGGACGCCCTCCTGGGTGCATTCCGTGCACGGCTGGAGGATGTGTTCGACGACCGAGTGTTCATCACCTCCTTCTTGTTCAACGTGCTCATCGCCGCGTTCCTGGTGTTCCTCGGGGACCAATTGGGAGTGGGCTCCCAACTCTCAACGGCCGTCGTCGTCGTCCTGGGAATTCGCATCTTCTCCAACGCGGCGGCGATCCGCCGCCATGTATTCAAGGCTTGACGATGACCAGCCCTGACCAGCAGGACAACCACCGCGAGGCAGACGGCGATCACCAGCCGGGCGGGCATGAGGAGCGCACGCCCGACCGCGCACCGGTACGACGCGAACAAGAGCAACCCATACCGCGGCAACCGGCAGAAGAAGCGGGCGAGGGCGGGTCAGACGATCGAGGTGCACCCCAGCCCGTGTCCCACCAGGAGGGCGCGGCGGGGGAGGCGGCGGTGGCGAACGAACCGGGGGAGGGCTCGACGACAGCCAAGGACCCGGGCGAGGACTCGACGGCAGCCAAGGACCCGGGCGAGGACTCGACGACAGCCAAGGACCCGGGGGAGGACCCTGAGGAGGCTCAGGTGCGGTCGCCCGAGGACCCCCGGGGCAAACCGAGCCGGAAGCCGATTTCGACCCGTTCCCAGGTGCTGATCGCATTGCTGTGTGCGGTACTGGGATTCGGGATCGCGATCCAGGTGCGCCAGACCCAGGACGATGAGTTCGCAGCACTACGCCAGGATGACCTGGTTCGTCTGCTCGATGAGGTGACGCAGCGCAACGATGATCTGGTGGACGAACGGGACCAGTTGTTGCGCGACCGCTCGGCGCTGCGGAGCGGTTCGGATGCCCAACGGCTGGCTGCCGAGTATCAACTCGTCCACGGGGTGTTGGCGGGTACCGAACCGGTGGAAGGTCCCGGTGTCGTGGTGACGGTTGACAACGCCGGGCAGGCCAGTGCTCAGACCATGGTGCACATGTTGGAAGAACTACGGAACGCCGGCGCGGAAGCGGTGGAGGTTTCGGGACATCGCCTCGTCGCCTCTTCCGCTTTCGTCGATGGCCCGGACGGGGTCGCAGTCGACGGGAACCCGATCGGCACCCAGATGGAGTGGCGAGCCATCGGTGACCCCGACACGATGTCGGTGGCGTTGAACATTCCGGGCGGTGCGCTGACCGGGTTCCGCAACGCCGGCGCTGTGGTGGACCTGGAGCAACGTGATCTGGTACAAATCACCGCCATCCGCGAGGTTGAGGCCCCGGAGTTCGCGATGCCCGTGGAGTCCGAGGACTGAGAACTCACGCGGACCTCGCGAACTTCGGGAAAGACAGCCCGCAGGCGGATGAATACGTTCACAGCTCGACCGGTTGGGGAATAGAGTGGAGTCCCGGCACACTGCGGGAGAGTTAAGCGGAGGAGGAATTGCGATGAGCACGGGTCCACACGGTCCGGAGTTCGAGAACGGGTCGCCTCCTGCCCACACCACCGCGCACCTGAGCCGGATCGAAGCCGATGAGCGTCAGTACGGCCCCATAGACTCCGATGCCCGGGCCGCTGTTGAAGCATTGCCCCCGGAGTCCGCGCTGCTGATCGTGCAGCACGGTCCGAACGCCGGGGCACGGTTCTTGCTCGATACCGAGCGGGCCACCGCCGGCCGGGATACGAAGGCCGACATTTTCCTTGATGACGTCACCGTCTCCCGCAAGCACGCCGAGTTCCTCAAAGAAGGCAGCAACTTCGTGGTTCGGGACGTGGGCAGCCTGAACGGCACCTACGTCAACCGCACCCGAGTTGATGAGGGAGTGCTGCACGTGGGTGATGAGGTGCAGATCGGCAAGTACCGCCTCACCTTCCACCCGTCCCCGAACCGGCCAACCCAGGCAGAGACCGGCGCGGGTGAACCGAACACGTGAGTGCCGACGCTGCCCGGGCGCCCGAACCGCAGGAGGATGAGGGCTGGCCGCCCGGTGTCTCCCGGATGCCCACGATGTCCATTGGAGCAGCGCTCGGCATCCTGCAGCGGGAGTTCCCTGCCGCCAGCGTTTCCAAGATTCGGTTCCTGGAGGATCAAGGGCTGGTTTCCCCACGCCGTACCCCCTCGGGCTACCGCAGTTACAGTCAGGCCGATGTGGAACGCCTGCGGTTCGTGCTGGCAGCACAGCGCGACTCGTTCCTGCCGTTGAAGGTCATCCGGGAACGGCTGGCCGAACTCGATGCGGGTAATGCCGCGGTCCCGGCCCCGGGCGCCCGAGTGGTCAGTGAGGACGGCGAATTGGTGGTGGCGCCCGGCGCCGGCCGGTTCAGCCTGGAGGAGGTGGCCGAGGCCAGTGGGCAACCAGTCGCACAGATCGAAGCGCTGGTGCAAGCCGGGGTACTGGTGCCCGACGCCGGCGGCAAGTTCCCAGGTGCCCTGGTGCCGGTGGCCAAGCTCGCCGCCGAACTGGGGGCCCATGGCATCGACGCACGCCACCTGCGCGCCATCCGAACTGCGGCGGACCGGCAAGTGGACCTCATCGAGCAGGTCATCGCACCGGTGGCCTCCGTGCGCAGCGGCCCGTCCTCGGTAGGGGCCCGGGCGAAGGCCCAGACCATGGCCGCCGAACTCGCCGGCACCTTGGCCGAGTTGCACACCGCACTGGTGCGGGCGGGCACGGACCGTTTGCTCTGAGAACGCAGGCCTTCGGATCCGTTGCCCCGCTTAACCGGCACTGGTCCGCCCGGCCTCGGGTCACGGCGCCCGCAGGCAGCCGGCGCCCTGGCCGAGTTCGCACGCCGCACTGGTGCGGGCGGAGCCGGCACCCGGCCCGGCCCGGGAACCTGCCGGGGGAGCGGCGCACCGCTCGCCGCACCGACGTCGATGCCGATCGAGTTCGTGGCCGACAGCGGCTCAGGGCAAGTTGCCCAAGACTGTGCAAGCGTGCCCCTCCCGGCGTAACTTGGGACTGTGCGGAAGATGGCTGTGACTGGAGTTCGGGTGCGGATGCAAGCACCGGAACAAGACGTGCTCGTGTTACTGGGTGAGGCCGACGGTGATCGCTCCCTGCCGATCGTGATCGGACCCCACGAAGGCGTGGCGATCGCGACCGCACACGCCGGAATGACCCCGCCCCGCCCCGGGCCGCATGACCTGCTCCTCAGCGCGCTGGAAGCCTGTCGGGTGAGTCTGCAACAGGTCAATATCGTCGAATTGCGGGGCGGAACCTTTATTGCCGAACTGGTGTTATCCAACGACGCCCGAGTGGACTCCAGGGCCTCGGACGCCATCGCCCTCGCACTTCGAGCACAGGTGGAGGTGTGGTGCGCCGATGAAGTGCTGGACGAGGCGGGAGTGATCCTGCAAACCGATGAGGACGGCAGTATGCGGGTGCATATGGCTGAACCGGTCAGCACCGACGACGCGGAGACGGAGGTTGCCAACTTCCGGGAGTTCTTGGACTCGGTGGCCGCTGAGGATTTCGCCGACCCTAGGGATGACCAATAACTCAGGCACTCCGGCCACGAGCAGCAGCCGCTGCGTTGCGTCGCCTCGGGTCGGTGCGGCTCGGAGCAGCCCGGCCGCTGTTCGCGAGCGGCAGGGAACGAAACGGAATCGACCAGGAGGACGAAAAGTCTCTGGTTATAGTTGAGGGTGAGACACGCCGATGCGACACGCCGGAGCGGCGAAAGGCGCATGTCGTTGACCTCGGTGCCCCAGCCCAATAGCGTTCTTCATTAGCAGGGCCCTCGTGCTAGCACGCAACGGGGCGGGGGCGTACGATATCGGTGACGAACAGAGGACGGAAGATGGGTGCCAGCGGCATGGATGCACAGGCGGGAGCCGCCGATACCACCCTGCAGCGCGCGCAGGGCATGTTGTTCGGAGACACCCTCCCGGACCTCGACACCTCCACCGGATACCGCGGTCCGACGGCTTGCCGCGCCGCGGGAATCACCTACCGTCAACTGGACTACTGGGCCCGTACCGGCTTGGTGGAACCGAGCATCCGGCCGGCCACCGGCTCCGGCACCCAGCGTTTGTACAGTTTTCGCGACATTTTGGTACTCAAAGTGGTCAAACGGCTGCTGGACACCGGTGTCTCGCTGCAACAGATCCGATCGGCGGTTAACCACCTCCACGAACGTGGCGTAGAAGATCTGGCTCAGATCACCCTGATGAGCGATGGCGCCTCGGTGTACGAATGCACTTCCGCGGACGAGGTGTTCGACCTCGTTCAAGGTGGGCAAGGCGTGTTCGGCATCGCTCTCGGCCGGGTGTGGCGCGAGGTGGAAGGCAGCCTGGCGGAGTTCCCCACCGAGCGGGCCGGCGAAGAGCCTGCGGTGGACACCGGCGACGAACTCGCACGGCGGCGCGCGGCACGCAAAACGGGCTGACAGGGCCGCTGACCGCAATACGGCTGACCGGCCCGCCGATAGCGCGCGCCTAGCCCGGTAGCGCCATTCACTCAGCCGGAGGCGGCATTGATGTGAGGCGCTGCGCGAGCGGGCATTGGTGCTCGTCACTGGATAGGCTGAAGTATGGCGCGATACTTCGATCTACACCCGGTTAACCCGCAACTACGTTCGATCCGCCAGGTGGTCGAGATCCTTCGCGACGGGGGCCTCATCGCCTATCCCACCGACTCCGGCTATGCCCTCGGTGCGGCGCTGGGCAACCAGGAAGCCAAGGATCGGATCGTGGCGCTACGGCGCTTGGACCATCGCCACAACTTCACCCTGGTATGCCGCGACTTCGCCCAACTCGGCCAGTTCGTACACGTGAGCAACGCGGTTTTCCGAGCGATTAAAGCCAACACGCCGGGGCCTTACACGTTCATTCTGCCGGCCACCAAGGAAGTGCCGCGCCGCTTATTGCAACCCAAGCGCAAGACGGTCGGTGTGCGCATTCCCGACCACACGGTGGTTCAAACTCTCCTGGAGGAACTCGAGGAGCCGATCCTGTCCTCCACGCTTCTTTTGCCGGGGGAGAGCGAACCGCTCACCGAAGGGTGGCAGATCAAGGAGGAGCTGGATCACGCCCTGGACGCGATCCTGGACTCGGGTGAAACGGTCCGCGAACCCACCACCGTGGTGGACCTTTCTGCAGGTGATGCCGAGATTGTGCGTGAGGGCGCCGGAAGCCCCGAGCCATTCCAGTGATGTGAGCCGCTCTGCTGGCGCCGAGCCATTCTGATCGCAACCAGTTTCCGATCACGCCCGGAAGTACCGATCACTCCCGGAACTAGCCGACGAGGCTGATGTCTGAGCCACGCAGGACGACACGACCCGCGTCGGGTGGTGTTCCGACGGTGATGGGGGAGAAGCACGAATGGCACCAGGCTCCGGCGTGCCGCGATGCGGCGGGCGAGGTGGCTCCTAGGGTGTGGGGACACCAGGGAGAGGTAGTACATGACCGCGTTACCCGCACTCGTTCCGGCACCTGCTGAACGCACCACCGGGGTGGGCTCGTTCACATTGAGCACCGGGGTGGGCGTCGCCGGTCCACCGGCTTGGACCGCCGTCGTCCGCCGCCTTCTGGGTCCGGGCACGGGCCTTGCGCTCCCGGACCGGGCTGACGGGCAGATCCAGTTGGTCGCCGATGAGGAGCTGCCCTCGGAGGGCTATCGGCTACGCATTACACCGGAAGCCGTCGAGATCGCGGCGCGGGATGTGCGTGGGCTGAATTGGGCGGTGCAGACGCTGCGCCAACTCTTACCGGCCTCGGTCTTCCGCCCGGCGCCCACCGCGGACGAATGGCAGGTCCCGGCGGTGCAGATCAGCGACGCACCACGGTTCGGCTGGCGCGGCGTGATGTTGGATGTCGCCCGCCACTTCATGCCACTTGCAGACCTATACGGGCTGATCGACCTGCTCGCGATGCACAAGTACAACACTCTCCAGTTGCACCTGAGTGACGATCAGGGCTGGCGGATGGAGTCGCAAACCTATCCGCGGCTGCATGAGGTGGGCAGCAGCCGGCGGCAGACGCGACGTCCCGGCGACCCGCAGGGCGACGGCACACCGCACGGCGGCTACTACACCCAGGACCAACTGCGCTCCTTGGTGACCTACGCCGCCCAACGCGGCATCGACGTCGTTCCGGAGTTGGACTTTCCCGGGCACGTCCGCGCGGTACTGGCTGCGTATCCAGAGTTCAGCAACAACCCCAGCGCCAAACACGAAACCGCAGACACGTTCGGCATCTTCGATGAGGTCTTGAACCTGTCCGATGAGGCCGTCGAGTTCGTCTTCGCGGTGTTCACCGAACTGCTGGAGATCTTTCCGTCGGCCTACGTTCACGGCGGGGGAGATGAGTGCCCGCGCACTGAGTGGTTGGCCAGCCCAGCAGCCGGTGAACTAGCCGTCCGGCGCGGCCTCGAGGATGCGACCCATCTACAACGGTGGTTCACCGAGAGGTTGCGCGATTGGCTGGCTCAGCGGGATCGCACCCTGGTGGGTTGGGATGAGATCAACAACGAAGCCCACCTGCCCGGCGCGGTAACGATGGCCTGGCGGGACCACGATCACGGGGTGCAGGCCGCGCTTGCTGGGGGAGCGGTAGTAATGGCCCCGTGCTCACACCTGTACTTCGATTACTACGCCAGCGCCGACGAGCGGGAGCCCTACAGCATCGGCGGCCACACGCCAATCGAAAAGGTGTACGAGTATGACCCGCTGGAGGGCATGCCGGCGACCGCTCACGATCGAATCCTGGGCACCCAGGCACAAGTGTGGACCGAGTATCTGCCCACGATGCGTCGGGTGCAGTACAACCTCTTTCCGCGGGCCTGCGCACATGCCGAGGTGGCATGGTCCGCCCCGGAGGGTCGCTCCTGGCAGGAATTCGAGCCTCGTCTGAGCACGCACCTGGAGCGGCTGGCGGCCCTTGGGGTGAATTATCGGCCGCTTGCGGGCCCGCACCCCTGGCAGGAGGGCGGAACTGGGGCGTTGCGGCGTCCACCGGCCCACCTGCCCGACGGCGCCCACGCGGTGCGGTAAGCCCGACGGCGCCCACGCGGTGTCGTAGGACCGGCGGCTTCGGCGCAGGCTCCCTTCACCCCGGCGCGGCTCGGCGGTGCCGGTCGCGCCGGTGAGGGGAGTGGGCGCAACGCGCGCATCCCCGCGATTACAGTGGTAGCAGAAGGGCACCAACGATTGGAGCGACCACATGTGTAGGCCGGTACCGTGCGCCCGTTGCGCGAAGACCACGTGGGAGGGCTGCGGAGACCACGTGGCTGACGTGCGCGCCCAGGTCAGCGACGACGACTGGTGCACGTGCCCTCGCTGAAGTCTGCACCCGTTGGGGCCAGGGGAGC
>DATGSR010000209.1:0-39581 GCA_035302405.1 Beutenbergiaceae bacterium | reverse complement strand
ACTCGCGACAAGCGCGGCAAGTGGGCCTACTACGCCGTCGTCCCCGACGCCCTCGACGCCCTCGGCGAGATCCTTCGGGTCGAACACCAAGGCAACCGTCCCACCAACTGCTGCTAACGACGCTCCGTCCCGGTGAAGGATCGGCTTACGGAGCGTCGGCCCGCGCAGCTCCGCCCGCATCAGCCAGATAGGCCGCCACCGAGCATCGACAGAACACCGCCAGTCACCGTCGAAAGTCACACGATCAAGGTCGGCTACGCCCGGGTCTCCGCGGCGGACCAGGATTTGCAGGCCCAGCACGAGGCACTTGTAAGTCTCGGCGTGTCGCCAGAGCGGGTCTATGTGGACCACGGCCTGACCGGCACGAACCGGGACCGCCCCGGCCTGCGGGAGGCGATGGCCGCCTGCCGCGCAGGGGACACGTTGGTGGTGACCAAGCTGGACCGCCTGGCCCGGTCCCTGCCCGATGCCAGGGACATCGCCGATGAACTGACCGCCGCAGGTGTGGTGCTGGACATCGGCGGCAGCCGATACGACCCGAGCGACCCAGTGGGCAAGCTGCTGTTCAACGTCTTGTCGATGGTGGCCGAGTTCGAGGTGGACATCATCCGCGCCCGCACCCGCGAGGGCATGGCGGTGGCCAGGGCCAAAGGCAAACTGCGTGGTCGCAAGCCCAAACTCTCCCCCACCCAGGAACGCCACCTGGTGACCCTGGTGGAAGCAGGCGAGCACACCCAGGCCGAAGTGGGCGAACTGATGGGGGTCTCCCGCGCCACAGTGCACCGGGCGATGCAGCGAGCACAGGCCCGCAAGAAGTCCACGGGCTTGAGTGTGTAGCGATCGGCGTTCATGGGGCTTGCAGGCCCTCGTAATTCTCGGCGTGTCGTCCCCGCTGGTGGCCCAAGAAGCACGGTTCCGCACACCTGTAAGCCATGAGTTACTGCCGCTGGTCCACCGACGACTTCCACTGCGACATCTACGCCTACCCCTCGGTTGATGGGATCGTGATCCACGTGGCAGCCCGTCGTGCCCGCTTCACCTCACCCCTGCCCCCGCCGGTGCGCCTGTCGGCTGCCACTGCCTTCGAGTGGGCTGCGCGCAACGCGAAGGTCTCGGCCATGCTCAAAGACGCTGAGCGGGAGTGGATCGACCTGCCCCACGCCGGCAGCACCTTCATCGAACCGGGTGCTGCACAGGCCGCCAACCGGCTGCGCGAACTAGCCGGCTTGGGGTTCCGGGTGCCGCAGCGGGTCATTGACGACCTGGACGCCCAAGGGGCACGGGAGGTGCTAGCGAAGTGAGGATCCTGGTGACCGGTTCACGGAACTGGACCGATGCCCGCACCCTGCAAGCCGCCCTCGATGAGGCACTGACGCAGGCCGACGATCTCGCCCAGGTGGTCCTGGTGCATGGGGACTGCCCCACCGGGGCTGACCGGATGGCCGCGGAGTACTTCGACCGGCTTGGGTTGCGAACCGAGGCCCACCCTGCTGACTGGAGAGCCCACGGGCGGGCTGCCGGGCCGATCCGCAATGCCCATATGGTGAGCCTCGGTGCCGACCTGGTGCTGTCCTTCCCGCTGGGCACCTCCCGTGGGACGTGGCACTGCACCCGGCTGGCCAAACGCGCCGGCATTCCGGTACGCATCATCACCCCAAGACGTCAGATTCGGGAGCCTGCATGAGCGAACTGGTCCAGCCGATCATCCTGGCCGAGGGCGGCACGCATGCCCAGTCCATCAGGCTGGCTGCCCTGGCCGCGGTGTCTGCTCTGGTCGAGCCGGCCCTGGACGGGCGGGTCGTCGCTGAGTCCTGGCAGCCGTGGATCGAGGCCGGTCATCCGGTGCTGGTACGGGGGCTGAGCCCTGGTGCGGTCGATGAGGTGCACCAGTGGGCGATCGCGGCCGGTCTGGACCACAGCGGACGGTGGGGCGAGCAGATGGACCTGGCCGTGGCGCTGCAGCCGATCGCACGACAGAACCTGCCCCGCGTGGTGGCCAAGGCCCCGCGTCAGGAGTTGGAACTAGACCGCGACGCCGCCGGCACCGCCCAGAAGGCCGGACTGCGGATCGAGGTCCTTGGCGCACTGCCCACCGGGGCGGCAGCCACGGCCGCGGCCACCCTGTTGTGGCGGTGGGTTGCAGCGAAACTGACCGACTCCCCCGAGGGGGTGGCCGAGTGGTTCCGATCCGGGGCCGGACTGACCATCGACACCGACATCCGTCCCCAAGCCCTGGGCGCCGAGGCGGGCGACCTGCACTACCGCGACGCTGGTGACAGCCTGGTGGCGGTGTTGCGGGCTAGATAACCCATGCCCGCATCATCCACGACCGACGCCGCACGTCCTGCCCGGCGCAGCGGCCTGTCGGTGGTCACCGGTGCCGTGGGTGAACTGCTGCTCACTGTCGGGGCGCTGCTGGGTCTGTTCGTCATCTGGCAGGTGTGGTGGACCGATGTCGAAGCCGCCGCCCACCAGGAGGTGGTGATCTCCGACTGGCGTCAGGGTCAGGACGTCATTATTGCCCCCGAGCGTGCCGGTGAGGCCAAGACGGAGCCGGCCCCGGCAACCAACCCGTTCGATGAGGGCGAGGTGATGGGGATCTTGCACGTGCCCCGCTAGGGCGCAGACCATCGGACCACCATCGCGCACGGCACCGACATGACCACCATGCTCAACCGCGGGTACGCCGGGCACTACGACCACACCCAGTTGCCCGGCGAGGTCGGCAACTTCGCGCTGGCCGCCCACCGCCAGTCACGCGGGGCGCCGTTCCGGGCGGTGGACCAACTGCAGGTGGGCGATGCCCTCATTGTGGAAACGGCGGACGCCTACCTGGTGTACCAGGTCAACGGCCACGAGATCGTGCGCCCGCACCAGACCGAGGTGCTCTACCCGGTGCCCCACCAGGCCGATGCCGAACCTACTGAGGCCATGATCACCCTGACCACCTGCCACCCGCTGTGGTCCACCAAGGAGCGGTGGATCACCTACGGGGTGCTGGACCACTGGGTCGACAAGGCCGACGGCAAGCCCGCCGAACTGCTGCCCCAAGGAGAAAGTGCCTGATGTACGGATTCATCTGGCGAGTCCTGCCCGGGCCGCTCATCGTTCGAGTACTGCTGGCGCTGGTGCTCATCGCCGCGGTGGTCTACGCCTGCTTCACCTGGTTGTTCCCGGCCATCGCCCCCTACATGCCCTTCAACGACTCCGTTATCGAGACCGCTGGTGGCGCCAGCATGCCCGCGCCGCACACCGGGCGGGTATGAGCACCCAGCCGATTGTTGAGCGCGCCGCCCGGGTCATCGACCCCGATGGTTGGCGCCTGCACGACCAAGGCCCGTTCCCGCCCGAGCACCCTGCCGCTCAGACCGTGGTTCGCCGGTCCCTGGCCACCGCCCACCGGTTGCAGGAGGCGGGACTGCTGGCCGACACCGTCGAGGCGGTGCGCCAGGTGGTAGGCAAGTGTGAGAACTTCACCGGCGCCCTGACCCGTGCGGTCGCCGGCAGGGACATCACCAGCCCCTACGGCGCCGAGGGGTACTGCCTGCCGTGCGAGGTACGCGCCATCATCGACGTCAGCAAGTCGCCGCCCGGGGCGTGAACGCGGCGCGTCCGCACACCTAGTGGGTATGGACATCACGCTGAACCCCACCGCCCACGCCGGCATCACCATCGGTCCTCCGGCCCAAGATTTGACCCCCGAACAAGTCCTGGAACGGGTGATCGCCCAAGGCCGCTACGCCCACAACCTGCGCATCCGCATGGCCTCACTGCGCGTGCGGGGAATGATCGCCTCCCGCGGGGTC
The DNA here is from genome assembly GCA_035302405.1 of Beutenbergiaceae bacterium. Lineage (GTDB taxonomy): Bacteria > Actinomycetota > Actinomycetes > Actinomycetales > Beutenbergiaceae > CALKWS01. The sequence continues at coordinate 35,775 of DATGSR010000209.1, read as the reverse complement.
GCCTCGGTGCAGGTCCAGGCCGAAGGGAAGCAGGGCTTCTACGTGGACTCGGTGACCATGACCGGCGGGCGCGTGGTCACGGTGGGCCGGATGGTCACATGGGCCAGCGACCTGCTGCAGGCCAGCAAGGTGAGTGACTTCAACGACGTGGGCACCATCGCCGACGCCTGCGACGGGGACACCGCCACCATCAGCACCACACCCGGTGCCGGGCCGGACCACGGCGACCTGCTGGCCGAGTTCGATGCTTTCGTGCGTTTCGGAAACCTGGTGCCGGCGTGAGCAAACCGGGACAACTGCTGCTGAAGGGCGATGCGCGCAAGGCGCTGAAGCGGGGCGCGGTATTCGGCCCCGGTCCCGGGGGTGTGTACCGCAAGGCCACCTCGATCACCTACGACAAAGCCAAGGACGTCACGAAGGTGAAACTGGAGCCTGCTGACGGCTGAGGTGGCAGATGCTCGCCCGTGCCGCACACCGGATGGGTGTGGACGCCATCCCGAACCCGCACACCGACCGGTTGGAGCGCATCGAGGCCCTGGCCCGCGCTGCCACGCCCGGCCGTGGCCGAACTGGCCGACCTGATGGAGGCGACCGGCCAGTAGCACCCCGCCCGCACACACCTCCGGTCAAGGCAGTTCGCGCGCTGAGTGGAGATGGAGTGTGGAGATGGGAATACGAAGCCTGCTGGACGCCCGAATCATGGTGATGGGTCCGCTGGCTGCCGCGCACGGACTGGCGCCCACCATGGCGGACTTCGTGCGCGCCTTCGCACGCGGTTTCGCCGTGAGCGGTGGTCAGGTGGTCCAGACGGTGCCCGACGAGCGGCTGGTTCAGTTCTTGGGCGGCAACCACCCGAGCAGCATGGGAAGTGCCCCTCCCGCCTGATGGGGCCTGGTGGCACGGGGCCGACTGTGCCGCACACCGGTAGGGCATGAAGCCGATCACTCCCACTGCCGAGCAGCACGCCGAGTTCTCCGCCTGGCGTGCGGTGGCCTTGTCGCGCATGCCCTACATGGCCGCGATGCTGTTCTCAGTCCGGGTGCTCAACTCCCCCGGCATGGGCACCTTCGCCGTCGATGCCCACCACCGGTTGTACATCGACTTCGAGGAGGTCACCGGCTGGGGCACCACCGCGTGTGCCGAGGTACTGCTGCACGAGGTGGGTCACCTGTTCGGTGAGCACGCCACGTTCGCCAAGGACTTTGGTGTCACCGGCGCTGACCACGATGTGTGGAACGTCGCCGCGGATGCGAGCCTGAACGACGACCTGGCCGCTGCCGGGTGTGACTACATCGCCGAGACCGGTGTGATGCCCGCCCAGTTGGACGAACCGGACTATCAGACCGCCCAGCACTACTTCGCCGCGCTGAAGCGCATGCAACAGCAACAGCAGCAGGGCGGACAGCAGCGTGGTGGCCAAGGCTCTGACTCCGGGCAGGGCGGCGACCAGGGCTCGGCCAGCGAAGGTTCTGGCGGCCAGGGTCAGGGGAAGCCCTTCACCGGCTGCGGCTCCGGTTCGGGTGGGCGTGCGGCCCCGGTTGAGTTGGACGCCGACGACGACCTCGGCGGGAAGGCACCCGGTGCTTCCTCCGGTGAGCGCAAGCGGCTGCTGGTGAGCACCGCCGCGCAGATCGTGGAGCACGCCTCCCGCGGGCGGGGCAGCGTGCCCGCGGGGCTGGTGGAGCAGGCCAATCAGATCCTGACCCCCTCCCGCACGCCCTGGCAGCGCATCATCGGCTCCATGGTGCGCCGGGTGGTGCGCCGTCGTGCTGGCCAGGAGCGCACCGACTACACCCGCCGGGACCGGCGCCGGCATAACGTCCGCATCGGTGGCCCGAGCGGGTCCAAGGTGGTCTACCCCGGCCGCAGTGCCCCGAAGGTGCGCCTGGCCGTGGTGCGCGACACCTCGGGGTCGATGGGCAAGCAGGAGTTGGAGATCGTCACGGGCGAGATCGTGGGAATCTCCCGCCGCCTGCGCATCAAGGGGCGCGACTTGCTGATCCTGGATGTGGACGCTGAGGCCCATGCGGTTCGCGGGTTCACCGGGGCCGCGGCGCTGGGCACCGTCCATGGGCGCGGTGGAACCGACATGACCGTGGGCATCGACAAGGCCCTGCGAACGCCCGGAGGGGTGGATGCGGTGGTGGTGATCACCGACGGGGGCACCCCATGGCCCACCGAGCGACCGAGCGTGCCGGTGATCGCCTGCCTGGTGGGGCCTTGGGCGCAGCACACCCAAGACCAAGTGCCCGACTTCATCCCCCACCTGGTGATCGAGGACCCGGCCCAGCAGGGGTCATGAACCAGCGACGACAAGCAGACCAAGGAAGAACAACGATGGACAAGGTTGAGATCAACATCACGCTGACCGACGCAGTGCTGGAACTGGCCGAGATCGAAGAGGCCGAGGAAAGGCTCGACGCCAGGCGCAAGGAGATCCTTGCCCTCGTGGAGCGGACCCGCAGTGGCAGGCTCACCCAGCGCTGAGATTCAGGCTGCGGTGGAGTGGGGCCAGTTCGTCCTACTCGGCGCCGGGCCTTCCCCAGTGAACCGTGCTGTGCGAATCCTGGGGAGTCTCGGCGTGCCCGCACTGACCTCACGCGCCCGACGCGACGGCAGCGCCAGTGCGCGCACCACCGCCGGGGACTTCACCCTGACCGAGGTGCTGGAACTGACCCAGAAGTTGCGCGAGGCCGGGATGCACCTCACCTTGCGCGCGGGCATCATCAGCACCGACCGGCCCCGCCGGCAGGGCAAGCCCCCGGAGTCCGGCTTGTTGCGTGACCGCCAGCGCACGCTGGCCACCTTCACCTTCCCCGACCCCGACACCTACGACCCGCAGACCGTGGACGCCCTGCTGGAGCGCAACGGGTGGCACCAGCACGGCCAGCGGGTGGTGCTCACCTCTTCAGGCGGCGCCCGAAGGGTGCTGGTCCTAGTGGAGTACGACATCGAGGAGCAACTGACCCGCCGGCCGTGGTGGCCCGCGCAGCCGCAGCACCTGGCGCAGGCGGGGCCGCAGCGCGAGGCGGCCTAGTCTTCGTCCACCTCATAGACTCGTGTCGCAGTTTCCTTTGTGCGCTGGTTGTCCAGCAGCGCCTGGTAGGCATCCATGGAGTCCCGCTGCATCGACGGCATCAGATGGGTGTACAGGTCCATAGTGATCTGGTAGGAAGCGTGCCCGAGGCGCTCTTGCACCGCCTTGGGATGCCAGCCTGCGATCAGTAGCACGCTGGCGTGGGTGTGGCGCAACTCGTGCACCGTGATAGGCGGCAGTGGGTCGCTGGGGTGGTCCAGGTTGTAACGCTCCACCGCCCTGCTCCACCGTCGGTAGACGAAGTTCGGACGCATCTGGTGGCCGTCTTTGGGGTTGGCGAACACCGGCCGGTCGGCACGAACCCGGTTCATGTCAACTGTGGCGAGCCTGCGGCGGTGGTCTCTCAAAGCCAAGGCAACGTCGGTGTTCAGTTCAATCTTGCGCGGACAACCACCCTTGACCTTCTTCGTCAGATCGTATTCAGGCTGACCTTTCCTTTTGATGGTGGCGACCGTCCGGCGGATCGATGCCGACCTCGGCAGGTCCAGGTCCGACCAGCGCAGTGCGGCCACCTCGCCTCGGCGTACTCCCGTGTGTCCGATGAACGCCCATGCTGGGAACATCTCAGGGTCCTCGCGCTCGGCCCACGATAGAAACTCCGTCAGTTGGTCGATTGTCCAGACCGTGATTTCTCCCTTGGCCTCCTTGATCTGTTTGGCTGTCGGGGGCTTGGCTCCTTTGAGCCTGGTCGGGTTGGCGCGGATCATCCGGTCGTCTAGCGCCGAGTCGAGGGCCACCGACAGGGCCTGGTGAACCTTGTGCACAGTGTTGGGTCCCAGTCCCTCGCCGGTCAGTTCGCCCTTATGGTTGCGCCGCCCTTCGGTTTCCAGTCTCCGGTACAGCGCAGCAAGGCGGGTGGAGGTTAGTTTCGCCAGTTCGACCTCACCGATGTAGGGCTTGATGTGCAGTCGAATCACTTTCTGGTATCCGGCCTTGGTGGACTCCCCCACGCGGTGGCCTTCCACCCACTCGTCCATGAACTCGCCCACGGTGATGCCCGCACGGGCGGTGCTTGTTGCTTCTCCGCGGTCTATGGAGCTGAGTTTCTCCCGTAGCCCGACCGAGGCGCTCTTGGCCGTGGGGAATCCGCCCTTTGACCTTCGCCGCAACGGAGAGTCGGGGTCCTCGGGGTCCGCCCGCTCGTACCACTGGATGCGGTACTTGCGCACCCCGGCATAGGTGTAGGCATAGATGCTGCCCTCACCGTGCTTACGCCTGCTCATGCGACGTCGGCACCCAGAAGGGCCATGAGCTTCAGGCGCGGGATGAGCCGCTTGGTGCCGACCTGTAACGAGGGCAACTGCTCCTCGTCTATGGCGCGGTAGACGGTGCGCACGTCCACCCCCAGCAGACTGGCGACCTCCTTGACGGTCAGCGTCGGGCGGTCGGTGGCGAGAGCGTCGGACATCGTGGTGATGGTGTTGTTAGCGGTCATGCCCTCCATGTGTGCGGGCGATGTCTTCTTGTGCCACGGCATGTAATCGCGTGCTCGCTCTGCCCGATCTGGAGCCTGTTGGCACAACAAATGGCACAACAGCGCCATTAGCAGCACGAAGAACCGATGGAAAACGTTGCTATTCTGCGGATGTCCGCCACCCTTGGCGTGGGGGTTCAAGTCCCCCTCTGGACACCACATCTAATGCAAACGGACCCTAAAGTCGCAGGTCAGACGCCTAAGGCGATCTACGTACGCAGCATCTCACGCATGGGAACGCACCCTTTACAGAGGGGTCGTGTGTTGCATGGCCTGTTACATGGCCCGAGTCAATGACGAACAGGAGCGAACGAATCTCTGTGGGGTCAGATTGGGGCCCAACCCCACTTCACCTTTGATCCCATGGCCACTTCACCTTCCGGCTCCTGGACTCCTCCCCCACGGCCCGCCCGCACATCTATCCCGGGTATGAGCAACACAGTGCGAACCGTGTCAGTGCAGGTGTGCGCACAGGTGGGCAGTTCGCCACTACCCCGCGAGTAGAGTCCGAGGTGGGCCTAATGGACCCGCCCGCCTACGCTCTGGTGCCCGACATGGGCTCGGCCACCGCACCGGGGCAAACCGGACGCCTTTTGGAGATGACCCAGGAGTTGGCCAGTGCCGGCGCCCAGGGCCACATCGCCCTCAACGACCTCCACGCCCGCGACGGGTATGACAGTTACGACTTCACCGACCGGGACGGCACCACCTACCGCATCGCGGTCAACGCCGAAACCTTCCGCGTCCGCGTTCACGGGGTGGGCCCCGAAACGGCCACCGGAGCCCAGCCGGTGGATGGAGCCCGTGATCAATGAGGCGGCCCTGCGTCTGGCTAAGAAGACCGGTCCAGTTGATGGGCAAGCGTGGATGGCGATGAAATCTCAGTGATGGCCGCCACACGTGAGGAACTCGCGTCGGCCACCGGTGGTGCTCGGTGCCGGTCAGTTCACGGTGTGCCGGTTGAAGTCCATCTTCTCCAGACGGGTCTGGACGGTTTGACCGCCCTCCCAAGGGTTGGCGCCCGGCGCGATCTTCGGCACGTGAATATCGGCCCGGTTCTCCCGCTTCCGCTGAGTCGATACGCCGAGCCTGCGGTCCCGGGCGCGGATGAGATCTTCGTCTGCCTGCCCGTCGCCGGTCAACCCCATCATCAACTGTGGGATGCCGTAGGGAAAATCGTCGCGGTCATACTGCCAGGTGTGGAATGTCTTCCCGTAGGTCGACACGAGATCGCTGAAGTAGGCATGCTCGGCGGTTTCAGGAACCCCCGGAGCCGTCAGGATGCCGGACTTCACCTCGTAGTGGTGGCTGTGCCATAACTGCTTCTCTTTGTCAGGCAAACTTCGGAAGCGCTCTTCGCTGATGATGTATTCGATTCCGATGAGGCGGGCATCGGGTGCATTGCTATCGAAGATCACGCACTGATGCAGATCGTGGCGGAGGTGGATGCAGAAGTGTGTCGCCTCGACTTGTCGGCCCATCTCGTCGGCATACATGTGTAGGCCGTTAAGGTAAGTGCTCATCGCTTCCAGGGGGTACTTCGGTTGCATGACGGCGGAGGCAACATCGAGCGCACGATGTTTGAGTGGGTGACCTCGGCCGATCTTAGCGGTGGTGGCCACTTTGCGGCCGAGAGCCACGCTGACCGCAGTTCCTAACCCCGCGGCGAATCCGAGGCCTATGGACTGTAGGCGTGTGCGTCCCATTCCTTAAGGCTAGTCAGTGAGTGCGGTACTCGAAACAGTTGAGGAGAAGTCTCGCCCGTGTTGCAGGTTCAACTCGAGGCTTCTGGGGCGGGGCCCGGCAAATGATGATCGACGACCAGGGCTTTCCCGGTTGCCTTCGGCGCCACCAGTGCCCAGATGCGTGCGCGCCTGGTCCAACTTACCGGCGAAGCAGCCGATGCGTAGACGGGAGATGTCCATGCAACTCCGAGGAGCAATGCCAGTGGCCGCCTCAGTCGGCCTCCTGGTGGCGATGGCTGGATGTGGTGACCCGGCCGTTGAGGACAACGAACCACAGGACCCACAGCCCCCGTTGAACGAGGACGCCGAAGAGGGACCTGCCAACGGCGACGGCGCACCGGATACCGCAGCGAGCGGATCGTTTCAGGACCCTGAGGGGCAAACGCTAGGCACAGTCGAACTCATAGAAGCAGGAGAGGGCGCGGTGGAGATCCGCGTGCGAGTCGAGGGGCTCGATCCGGGTTTTCTGGGCTTACACGTACACGAGATCGGCGCATGTGAGCCAGACAGCACCGACCCGGAAGACCCAGCCGAAAGCGGTGACTTCCTGTCCGCCGGCGCACACCTCAATCCCGACGACACCGACCACCCGGACCACGCCGGGGATCTGCCATCGCTTCTGGTGATGGACAACGGCGAGGCGACTCTGGCCGCTACCACCGACCGGTTCACGATCGATGACCTACTCGATGAGGACGGGACCGCCTTCATGGTGCACTCCGAGGCTGACAACTTTGCCCATATCCCAGACCGCTACGACGAGCCGGACCAGGACACTCTCGACACCGGTGATGCCGGAGACCGCCTGGCCTGCGCGGTCATTGAGTAACAACGACCCACAACACAGGAGGACATCATGGACACCGTCGCTGAGAGCATGACCCCCGACCCCACTACGATCGAAGCGAACCGGTCTATCCGGGAGGCGGCCGAACTCATGGCCTCGGGTAACATCGGAGACGTTGTGGTGGTCGATGACGACAAGGTGCTAGGTATCCTGACCGACCGCGACATCGTAGTGCGCGTGGTCGCCCAGGGCCTGTCGGTGGAGGACCCGGTGCGCCAAGCGTGCAGCCCCGACCTGATGACAACCACCCCTGACGCCGACGTCGGTGAGGCAGTGCGACTGATGCGCGAGAACGGTGTGCGCCGTATCCCCGTGCTTCAGGCCGACGCCCTGGTCGGGATCGTCTCGATCGGCGACCTCGCAATCGACAACGACCCCGAGTCGGCACTCGCTGACATCTCCGCTGAAGAACCCACCACCTGAAAGCGGATCGCACCCTCCCGGGCTCGGGCCGGTGGGCGCGACCTGCCTGGCCACCGCCTGCCGTAGTTGTACCAACTCGTCGGCTGGAACACTGGCTCGCCACTGAGCGAATTGGTCGGCCTTCTGATCGGGCGTGGTGGCCAAACTGTAATTGGCCTACACCCTCCTCGCCGCGGCCCTGCGATCCATCGCGGCGCGGCCGTGGCCGCGGACCGGCGAATGGGAAATGGCCAACGGTTGGGTGGGGCTACCTCGCCAGCGGCACGTCCAAGTCATAGGCCAGCACAATGGCTCGAGCCAACTGGGACTCCTGCTCCCGGGATAAGAACCCGACCGTTCGCCCCAACAGGCGAGCTGGGATGGTGGTCACGTTGTCCACCGATGCGGCGCATTCATGGTCCAGGCCGTTCGCGCGCCCGAGGAGCACCTCGCTCGACAGCCCCTTAATAGTGGAGGTGACCGGTGCGACCGTCACCTTCGTCATGACGCCCCGGGCGGCCTCGCGGGTCAGGACAACCACTGGCCGGGTCTTATCAAGGCGCGCCAGGCGGATCTCGCGCACCTCAGCCGTCGATCTCGAAGTTGCCGGCCGACCACTCCACCAGCGGATCCAGGTCGTCCTCCGGGCCTGCGCCCCTCAAAGTTTCCGCGTCGCGCTCGGCGTGCATGCGGCGCATCTGCCTCTCTAGTGCGTCCGTGACGATCGCCGCCCGGCTCGGAGCTCGCCCGGCCGCCACTTGGTCATCAAGGAACTCGACCATCTCTTCGGGCAGGCGCACTGCGATCTGGGTGCTCATGTCACGAGTCTAACAGGTCGAATCCCACGTTGGGATGCACTATGCGATGCTAGCGAACTTGTCACTCCGTCGCCGCGCGTGATGCTTGCTATTCCGGGGATTGTCGCCCAGCGTAGCCGGTGGCACGGGCGGATGTTTTGCCACCGAAGTCGCCACCGTTTCTGGGATGCGTCGATTTCGGTCTTGCAGGTCCGCGCGGCAGGGCGCGACAGCGCCGGCGCCGGCGACCGTTGCAGGATGTCCAGACCCGGTGCGACATGTGCTGCAGTGCCCAAAACAGGACTTGATGCAACCGCGGTTGTACCCGTTGGCGGAGCGTTCCGCAGGGTGCACCCCATTGCAACACCTCTCTGAATGGCGTGCTGCTGCGTGACGAGCCGGGCGTCTACGGGTCGTTGGCGCCCTCTCCCCTGTGCGGGGCCGGTGCCGGGATGAGAGGTTGTCATGAGGGTTCGAACCGGCCGAGGAGGAGAATGAAGTACCGCGCATCACGGTTCCTGACCGACTTCGGCTCGTCCGTGAGTGCCGTCGGCGCCGTCAGCAACTTCCTGCAGGGCGAGGACTTCCACGCGCTGCCGATACCTGGAGGGCGCGTCCTGGCCCGGGCGTTGACCGCACTGCCCGAGCGAACCCGCTCCCGGATCTACCGCACAGCAGCCTTCGTCCAGGCGGTGCCACAGAGCCGGGCGCACCGCTTCGACATCGACGAGCTCGACCAGTGGCTCGTCGACCAGTACGGCCCGGGCCCCTTCCCCGCCGTCGTTGTGGGCGTGCCCAGCGGAGCAGCCGTCCATCTCGCCGCTGCCCTCGGCGCGCCCTTTGTGCCGCAGACGACGCTGAGTTCCGTCCGGCACACCTCCACGCATCCCGACCACCCGTCCGGTGCCATGGCTGCGATCGCCCCAGTCACCCGGCTCGTCGCCGAGCGCAACCCCCGGGTGGCCGTCTACCACATGCATGACCCCGCCCAGGACCGGCCGATGGTCGAACGCTTCGCCTTCCTGCGCCTCAAGCGCCTCACGCTCGGGCCGGTCTTCGAGAGGTTCCTCACCGAACGGCTGGCGACCGGGGGGACCGTCGTGCAGGTCGAGTCGACGCTCCAGTGGCGCAGCCGGGAACTCGCTGAGCGGGCATACTTCCAACTCGGCTCCATCGGCGGACTCAGCGAGGAGGAGTACCACGACGGGAGCCCGCGGATCGCGCGCTACCTCCAGCAGCAGGGCTCACCGGTGCGGGAGTGGTCACCGCCGACGATGGACGAGGGCCGGCGCATCGAGGGCGAGTGGGGCTGGGACCCTGCGCTAGGCGAGGACATCGCCCAGGTGGCCGAACGGGACGGCTTCGCCGTCCGCCGGCTCGTCGCGCCCGACCCACAGGAGCAGAGCTCCTTCGCAGCCGAACTGTACCGGTGGTGGTACGGGCGGATCGGCGCCCCGACGAACCGCCTACTCGTGGAGACCTACGCCCAGTGGGACCCACTGTGGGTGCTGCGCACTGCGTCGGTGCCGTACTGGCTCAACTTCCACACTGAGCCCGAGAAGGAGGCCCTGGAGGGCTACCTGGAGCAGGCCGACCCCTACGACCACGTCCACGTCAACCTCCTCTCGCACGGCGTCCGCTCCCCCAGCGTGGTACCCGTCGACGAGTGGACGGACCTCGCCCAGCACCACGCCCGCGAGACCGGTGAGGTCATCGGTGTGGACGAGGAGATATATCCGCTGGACGTCGGCAGCACCCTGCGCTTCAACAAGGCCTTCGCCGACATCCCGTTCCGCCAGGACCTGCCCGCCCCGCTCACGGTGGGTGACGTCGACACCTTCGCCGCCGGGCACGGCAAGCGCGTCGCCGCACGTTGGTCCTGACCTGACTGTCGGGGCGTTGCAGTCCAGACTCTTAGATCTCGGCGCGGAGCGCCACCGCGCGTATCCGAAGTAGCGAGCGCCCCTGTGGGCGGCGGTCAGTGCGCCGGCAGGTCGGTGACGGGCATGACAACGACGTCATCGATCCCTCCATCGAGTTGCTTCACCCGCTGCAGGACGGCCTGAATGTCCTCGGCAGTGAACGTGCCATCTGGCTGGGGGCGATCCGGGCACCGACAGAGAAGACGTGGCCCATGTCGCGGACGCGGACGCGAGCGCTAGATATCCACGGCGTGCTCACCAGTTCCTCGTGCACCCGGTCGATGACTGACAACGGTTCGGCGTTGTCCACAGTGGTGGCCTGGCCGTCCATGAGATCACGCACGGCCCCGCGAAGGTTGGCCCGCCTGTCCTTGACAAGGCTTGCCGAGATCACCAACGCGGCGGCGGCACCGGCTCGCCACAGACCCAGCCCGATGCCCCGACGATTGGTGGCCGATGATCGTGTTCATCCCGGCCGCCTTCGGGGTGTTGCGCCCTGGGTTCTGTGCAGGCTCTGATTCCAGGAAGGATCAGGAGTCATGGCAGCACCGAGGACGTACAGCGAGGAGTTGCGGGAGCAGGGCACGCGAATGGCGTTGGAGGCGATCGCGGCCGAGGGGAAGCAGATGGTGGTGATTCGTCGGATCGCGGGCCAGTTGGAAACTCATCCCGAGCGCTGCGGACCTGGGTTAAGCGGGCGGAGGTTGATGCTGGCCAGTGTCCTGGGGCGCCGTCGGGGCCGAGGAGTGGACCGCGCAATTGGAGTGAATTGCGTCGAACCAACGAGATACTTCGTACCTCAGCGGCTTTTTTCGCCGCAGCGGAGCCAGGCTGCAAGATTACGTAGCCGACAACGGCGATTCCTCAAAGGGTGAGGTGCCGGCCGCGGTGGTCATCGACCATATCGATGTCCACCGCGACTGGGTCGTTGAAGGTAAGATGCTCGGAGCCGCGCCGATCTGACCGTCGCATCGGATGCCCAACCCGGGCATCCGGTAGGTTGAGACTCCTAGCGGTGCGGAGGGCGGGCCAGTGTCATCGCTGACGGAGATTGCTGCCGAGTTGTACGTGCGACCACGTGCGGAGTTCGTGCCTGTTCGGGACACCCGCGCGAAGGAGACGGCGGATCCTGAGTTGGGTGCCCAGATCCGTGCCTTGCGGAAACCCTCCATCGCCGCGTGGGTGGTCAACGTGTTCGCCGCCGAGCGCGCCGAGCAACTCGGCCAGGCCCTGGGGTTGGCCGAGGAACTACGGGAGGCGCAGGAGGACCTCGATACCGAAGCGTTACGGGAACTGAGCAGGCAACGCCGGGCGCTGACGGACAAGTTGGCGAAGGAGGCTGCCGATTTGGCTGCCGCACGGGGCGAGCGGGTCTCCGACGCGACACTCGAGGCGGTGCAGCAAACCCTGACGGCGGCGTTCTTCCACCCCGATGCCGCCGCCGCCGTCGCGTCCGGTCGACTGGTCCGCGAACTCCAGCCGACGGGCGACTACCCGCCAACCGAAACCATCGCGGGTGGTGCGCCGTCACCTGCAGCGCCGCAACGGGCCGATGAGTTGAGCGCTCGCCGGCAGCGTCGCGACGCAGAACGCCGGGTGCGCGCTGCCGAACAAGCACTCGAGCGAGTCGCCCGCGAACAGCACAAGGTCGACAAGGAAATCAAGAACAGCGAGGAACGCCTCCAGCGTCTCGCCACTGAGGTGACGGACCTGGAAGCCGAACTCAAGCGCGCACGGAGCCAAGAGCGTGCCGCGCGCGGCGAGTTCGACAAGACGGCGGGAAGCCAGGAGGAAGCCCGCAAGCGAGTGGCCGCAGCAGAAGCGGACCTGGAGAAGGCCCGCGCCGCGCTGGAGGAACTTCTTTAGCGCAGGCCCGCGACCACCCAGGAGCCGGTGCTCACGGCTCGGTCAGAGTCCCCCACGGGTCGTCCTCGGAGACACCCATCGTTGCCAGTCGCGGGCGCAGCATCTCGCGCGCACCGTCCCACACGCCCGCATCGATCGAGCCCGGACAGTCCATCCGAATCTGAAGAACGTCGGTCGTAACTTCGCCGTCGTAGTCCAAGCGAACGCCTGCGCGGACTGCGTATCTGGTGCCCTCCCCCTCCCCCGCGGCATCGGCGACCAGGAACGGCAAGCTGACGTCGTCGTCCTCCCCGATCCCCGCGGAGGCGATGAAGTCCGCCTCGGCGAACTCGCCGAGGTGCGCACCGTCGTCGTCCATCATTTCCTCCAGTAGCGCCTGCGATTCCCTGCGCGAATCCTCATGCGCCGACTCCACATGGACGCCGCGCCCGGCCAGAGCACATCCGTCGTCGTGCACCAGCAGCGGAACCCAACCCGGAGGCACGTCAGCAGCATCGGCCTCGGTGAATTCATCTGCGGCTCCGATGACCAGCCACCCAGGCCCATCCTCCGGGAACGACTGTGCGTCCGCCTCATCACCACTACATCCGGCCACCAGCCCGATTCCGAGTGCGGCCGCGCCAAGTTTCGCCATCTGCTGCCTGCTCGCGTTCGCGCCCGCCATGCATTCCTCTCATCCGCGCCAGTGCGTCGTCTTCGACCGTATCACCGGCCCCCGAAAAGACGACGGCGAGCGGAGGCGAATCGGCACTAGCACATCGCTCGGGCCAGGCGTACCGTCGTACCTAGCAGCAGTCAGGAGTCACTCATGGCCCGCAAATCCCGCCGTTGGTTGCCCGCAGGTACCGCCGTCGTGCTTGTGGCCGGCGCGGTGGCGTTCACCTCTCAGGCGGGCGCTGCCGATCTGCCGGAACGCTCACCCCACGAGGTGCTGACCATGCTCGCCGAGCATGACGTCGACACCTTCTCCGGCACCTTCGAGACCAGCGCCAACCTGGGCCTGCCCGTACCGGGCGAAATCGACCTCGGTCCGGGCGGGTCGGATCTGGCGGAGGTCGAGACTCACACCGAGGCACCCGCCGAGACCTCCACCACTCCCCCGGACTCCCTGGCGATCTTGGAGATGTTCACCGGGCAGCACACCGGGCGCGTGTTCGTCGGCGGCCCGGATCAGATGCGCCTCCAGCAGTTGGACGACATGAACGAACGCAACGTGATCCTCTCCGATCAGGATCTGTGGCTGTATGACTCCCGTACCAATGAGGCCACCCATGTGCGGTTACCGGACAGCCCACCGGACCACGGCGCCACCCCGCATGCCGGTACCCCGCGTACCCCGGATGAGATGGCCACCGCCGCGATCGAGGCCCTGCAGCCCAGCACCGAGATGGCCGCCGGTCCCACCGCACAGGTCGCGGGCCGAGACGCCTACGGCTTGGACTTGCAGCCACGCGCGCCGGAGAGCCTCATCGAGTCCATCAACATCGCCGTGGACGGTGAAACCGGCTTCCCCCTGGCCATCACGGTCACCGCCGAGGGCCGCACCGAACCAGCGTTCCACGCCGCCTACACCGACATCGACTTCAGCGCGCCCGATGCGTCCCTGTTCGACTTCACCCCGCCCGCGGGCGCCACGGTCGAGGAGGAAACGCTGGAGTGGCCCAGCGACCTGGAGTGGCCCAACGACCACCCAGCCGACTGCCCGGACGCCCCTGATCACCCGGACGCGGACGTCCTCGGCGAAGCGTGGACCAGCGTGGTGGTTATGCCTGAGGTGGACCCGCAAGCCGAGGAGTTCCTGAACCAGATTACCGAACCGGTCGACGGCGGGCGGATGCTCTCCTCGGCCCTGGTGTCGGTGCTCCTCACCGATGACGGCCGCGTGCTCGCCGGTGCGGTGACCCCCGAACACCTGCTCTCCCTCGCCGAGCAGTGAGCGACCTCGCCGTCCGCAGCGACGGCCTGTCCAAGCGCTTCGGGCGTCAACTCGCCGTGGACAACATCGATCTGGCGGTCCCCCGCGGCAGCGTCTACGGCTTCCTCGGCCCCAACGGGTCGGGCAAGACCACCACGATCCGCATCATCCTGGGCCTTGCCGCCGCCACCACCGGCCGCGTGCACGTGCTGGGCCAAGACATGCCCGGGTCGCTGCGCCACGTGCTGCCCCGCGTGGGGGCGCTCATCGAGGGACCGGCTGCGTACCCGTTCATGTCCGGACGGGCGAACCTGCTCCGCATGGACGCCGCCAACCCAAAGGCGCCGGCCAGCACCCGGAACCAGCGCGTGGACGCCGCACTGGATCGGGTGGGACTGGCACACGCGGGCACCAAACGGGTGCGGGCCTACTCCTTGGGCATGAAGCAGCGGCTGGGCATCGCCGGCGCCTTGCTCATGCCCCGCGACTTATTGGTACTCGACGAACCCACCAACGGGCTGGACCCCCAGGGCACTCGCGAGGTGCGCAACCTCATCCGCTCCCTTGCCGGTGAGGGTTCCACCGTGGTGTTGGCCAGCCACCTGCTGTCGGAGATCGAGCAACTTTGCACCCATGTCGGGGTAATGCACCGCGGCCGGATGGTGGCCCAGGGCAGCCTGGCCGACCTGCGCGGCCTCGGCCGTTCCCGCGTCCGCGTGCTCACCCCCGACGGGCAGATGGCCCGCACCGAACTCTTGCGGTTCGGGCTGGAGGTGATGGCCGACGACGGCGCTGCCGGCGGGCGCAACGGCGTCACCGTGGTGGGGGCCGAGTTGCCGGACGCCGACCCGCCCCCGGTGGAGGACCTGGCGGCGGCGCTGGTTCAGGCCGGGGTGCGGCTGCGGGGGTTCGAAGTGCAGCAGGAGACCTTGGAGGACCGGTTCGTCGCCCTGACCGGAGAGGGGTTCGACGTTGACCAGTGACGTCGACTCGCGGTCCATCGCGCACGCCGCCCCGAGCCGCTGGGCGGGTGCCCTGGCACTGCTCGGTTCGGAGTTCGCGTTGTTGTTCCGGCGCCGGCGCACCTGGGCCATGCTCGCGGCGCTGGCGGCGATCCCGGTGCTCATCGCGGTGGTGGTCAGTCTGTCCAGCCAGCCTCCGGGCCCTGGTGAGGGGCCGCCGTTCCTGGACCGGGTCACCCAGAACGGGCTGTTCGTGTCCATCACCGCCCTGGTGGTGACGATCCCGTTGTTCTTGCCCCTCACCGTGGCGGTGGCCGCCGGTGACACCATCGCCGGGGAGGCCGGAACCGGGACGTTGCGGTATCTCCTGGTGGCGCCGGCGGGGCGCGGACGGCTGCTGCTGGTGAAACTCGCGAGCGCGGCCGGGTTCTGCGTGGCGGCCACGCTCAGCATCGTGGTGGCCGGGTCAGCGATCGGGGCGGTGCTGTTCCCCACCGGTTCGGTGACGCTGCTATCCGGTGACACGATCGGGGCCTGGGAGGCGCTCGGGCGCACGCTGCTCGTGGCCGGATACGTCGCACTGTCGCTGCTGGGGTTGGCGGCGGTGGGGGTGTTCATCTCCACCCTCACCGTGGTGCCGGTCGGGGCGATGGCCGCCACGGCGGTGCTTGCGATCGTGGCGCAGGTATTGGGGGCGCTGGATCAGCTCGCCTGGTTGCATCCGTGGCTGTTCAGTGAGCATTGGCTGGGGTTCGCCGACCTGCTGCGTCAGCCGATCCTGTGGGATTCCTTCGCGGCGAACGCGCTGCTCCAGGCCGGGTACGTCGTCGTCTTCGGGGCGCTGGCCTACGGCCGGTTCGCCACCAAGGACGTGCTGTCCTGAGCCGCCAGCGGCCTGGGACGTCCCCCGGCGTCGGTCGCTCAGCACTTGGGATCGATCGCCACGCGAAGAACGATGACCGGTCGATCACCACGCGGGCTCGATCACCGGTTCTCCCCGGGCGGCCGATCAGTGTCGGTTGCCGTTTGAGTTCGTTCGATTACCGCTTGAGCGCCCCGACGAGGCAGAATTCGACACCGTGTTCCACGTGATGTTCTTCGAGCCCCGGATCCCGCCGAACACGGGCGCCGCAATCCGGATGTCTGCCGTCACCGGAACCACCCTGCACCTGGTGGAGCCGCTGGGTTTCGACCTGTCCGACGCCAAACTTCGCCGGGCGGGGCTGGACTACCACGACCTTGCGCACGTGCTGGTGCACCCGCACTTCGATGCCGCCATGTCTTGGGTGGGCGAGCACGCCAACGGCACCGTATACGCCTTCACCGGCCACGGGGCCTCGATGTTCGCCGACATCGCCTATGAACCCGGCGACACGCTGCTGTTCGGCCCCGAACCCGCCGGGCTGCCCGACCACATCCTGGACGATCCCCGTATCACCGAGACCCTGCGGATCCCGATGCGGCCGGGGCTGCGGTCCCTGAACTTGTCCAACGCCGCGGCCATCGCGACATATGAGGCCTGGCGGCAACACGGCTACGCCATCCCCTCAGACCACACCCGATGAGGCAAAGCCCGCCCCCGAAACCGAGCCGGTCCGAGTTGCTCGCCGCTGCGGACCGAACACTGCCGGACATCCTTGCACCCGGGTTGGACGTGGTGTTCTGCGGCATCAACCCCGGCCTGTACTCCGCCTGGAGCGGGCACCATTTCGCCCGGCCGGGCAGCCGGTTCTGGCCGGCGCTGCACCGCTCCGGCTTCACACCACGCGAGTTTCCTCCGGCCCAGCAGGAGGAGTTGCTCGATCTTCGGCTGGGACTGACCAATATCGTCGCTCGTGCGTCCGCGGCGGCGGCCGAACTCACCGCCGCAGAACTGCGCGCCGGCGCCCGCGCACTGGAGGTGAAGATGCGTGGGCATGCGCCGGCATGGCTGGCGATCCTGGGCGTCACCGCCTTCCGCACCGCTTTTGATCGGCCAGATGCAACCTACGGCCCACAGGACTTGATGCTCGGCCAGACCCGAGTATGGGTCATACCCAACCCCAGCGGCCTCAACGCCCACTTCACCCCACCCCGATTGGCGGCCGCCTTCGCCGACCTGCGCAACGCCGTCAGCCGCACCTGAGCCCGGGCCGCACCTGAGCCTGGCCGCCACTAGGCCCCGACCGCACCTGAGCCCGGGCCGCATCTGACCCGGCCACCATTAGGCCCCCGACCGCCCCTGGCCTGGGCCACCACTTCGCCGTCGGCCACCACGCCGGCACGACATGACGTCCCGCTCCCTTCCGAGCCCAGCGCGAGGCGGGCCCATAAAATAACGCCTGTGAATCGGCCCAGCCCCACCATCCCGATCCCGCACTCGTTGGCCACGGGCGCCGGATCGACTGCGCGGGGTGCCGCGTGGGTGCAACGGCTCCCGGACCTGGTCTCCCGGGCGGTGCAGCGCTGGTCCCTCCGGCTGGCCGAACCGTTCGGGGTGGGCACCGCGTCGTGGACGGCGCCGGGCACATTGCCCGATGGCACCCCGGTCGTGCTCAAGGTCACCTACCCCCATGCCGAGGCGCAGTACGAAGCGATCGCGTTGCGGCTGTGGCAAGGCCATCGCGCGGTGGAACTGCTGGACCACCACCCCCAGGACTGGGCGCTGCTCATGCGCCGTGCGATCCCGGGCACGCTGCTGCTCAACGACCCGGGTCCCGCGCCGCAACGACTGCACATCGCCCTGGATATCCTGGCCAACCTGCACCGCGCTCCCCTGGGTGCGATGCCGGCGCTGACCGCGGTGGCGGCCGACTGGGCGCAGGTGGCCGCTACGCGGGCGAACCGGTGGGCGCACCTGTACGTACCCTTCCGCGCGGAGGTGCAGTACGGGCTGGATCTGCTGGCCGCGTTCGCCGACACCAGCGTGATGCCCGCCCCCGCGGTGACGCTGCACGGTGATCTCAACCCGGGCAACATCCTGCTGGATGCCCCGAGCACGGCCCCGGCGCAATGGCTGGCGATCGACCCCAAACCGCTCATCGGCGACCCGGGATATGACGTCTGGCCGCTGCTCGCGCAGATCGATAACCCGTTCGCTTATCCCGACCCGGCGGCGGTGCTCGTCCCACGGATCGAGCAGGCCCACCAAATGCTCGGCGTGCCCCACCGCCGGATCTGTGAATGGGCTTGCGCGCGTGCGGTGGAGGCGCTGCTGTGGCGGCTGGAGACCTGGACCGACCCGCAGCGCCAGCAGCAAGCCTTGGGCGACCTGCCGCAGATCCGGGTGTGGGCCACCCTCGCCCAGCAGTACTAGCCGGATCCCGCCTAGCCGAAGTCCCGGGAGCGTGAGGGCACCCGCAGGCTCAACGGACTCAGGTGGTCGGCCACCAGGTTGGTGACGTTATCGGCGTACTCCACGATCCCGCGAACCACCAATGCTGCGCTGGTGCGGGCCACCTTGCGGTACTTCGCCCACAGACCGGCCGAACAGACCACGTTGATCAACCCGGTCTCATCCTCCAGCGACAGGAACGTCACCCCTCGCGCGGTGGCCGGGCGTTGCCGGTGGGTCACCACACCGGCCACCTGGATCCTGCGGCGATTGATCTCCACCGCGCCGCTGCATGCCTCGGCCACGGTGAGTATCCCCGCGGCGCGCAGATCCTCCCGCAGGAACTGGGTGGGGAAGGAGTCCACCGACACCCCGGTGGCCCACACATCGGCGACGGCGGTGCTCACCTCATCCAGTGTTCCCAGTTCGGGCACATCGAGCCCGACGGCGGTCAGCGGCAGGACCTCTTGCACCCACTGTCCGCGGCGCTTCCCGCTCTCCCCCGCCAACGCCCCGGCCAGCCATAACGCTTCCCGGCGGGAGTGCCCGAAGTTGGCCAGCGCCCCGGCGGTGGCCAACGCTTCTACCTGCGCCGCGCTCAGGTGCACTCGGCGGGTCAGGTCGGCCAGGTCGGTGAACGGCTCCTGCTCCCGGGCGGCCACGATCCGCTCGGCGGTCTGTTCCCCGATCCCGCGCACCGGCGCCAGACCGAGTTGCACCGCCAGGGTGCCGTCGTCGTCGCGCACCACCGAAGCCTGCACCTGAGAACGGTCCAGACGCGCCCGGTGCACCCGCACCCCACGCCGTCGGGCATCGGCCACCAACGACTGCGGGGAGTAGAACCCCATCGGTTGGGCGGCCAACAGCCCGGCGTAGAACGCCTCCGGGTGATGCACCTTCAACCAGGCGCTGGCGTACACCAGGTAGGCGAAGGAGAAGGCGTGTGATTCGGGGAACCCGAAGTCGGCGAAGGCCTTGAGTTTGTCGTACACCTGCTCGCTGACCTCGGCGCTCAATCCCCGCTCGGCCATACCCTGCAGCAACCGGTCCCGCAGCGCACCCATGCGTTCGGCCGACCGTTTGGAACCCATCGCCCGGCGTAGTTGGTCGGCTTCGGCCGGGCTGAATCCGGCCACGTCCACAGCGATCTGCATGAGTTGTTCCTGGAACAACGGGATACCCAAGGTTCGTTTCAGGGCCGGTTTGAGCAACGGATGCAGATAGGTGACCTCTTCCTTCCCGCGGGCGCGGCGGATGTAGGGGTGGACCGAATCGCCCTGGATGGGCCCGGGGCGGATCAGGGCCACTTCCACCACGATGTCGTAGAACGTTCTGGGTCGAAGCCGGGGCAGAGTGGCCATCTGGGCGCGGGACTCCACCTGGAACACTCCCACGGTGTCCGCGGCGCACAGCAGATCGTAGACGGCGGGGTCCTCCTGGGGGATGGAGTGCAACTCCACCTCCACTCCCTCTACCTGGTGGATGAAGGTGAAGGCCAGGCGCAGGGCGGTGAGCATGCCCAGACCGAGCAGGTCGAACTTGACCAGACCGGCGTCGGCGCAATCGTCCTTGTCCCACTGCAGCACGGTGCGCCCGGGCATGGTGGCCCATTCCACCGGGCAGACGTCGATCACCGGGCGGTCACACAGCACCATTCCCCCGGAGTGGATGCCCAGGTGGCGGGGCAGGCGCAGCATCTGGTCGGCGATGTCGAGTACCGGGTCGGGGATGCCCTCTAGATCACCGCCCCGGGCATCGGCGGCCGCGAGCACTTCGGGGCCGGGCGTCCATGGGCCGTCCCGGCGCAGGCGGTCCCGTTCGCTGAGACGTTCGGCGGCCTGCGGGGCGGGTGACTGCTGCGGGGCGGGTGACTGCTGCGGGCGGGGTTTGAGGCTGCCCCACCGTTCGATGCTCTTGGACCAGGCGTCCTGCTGGCCCACGTCGTACCCGAACGCCCGGGCCGCGTCCCGCACTGCTGATCGTGGGCGGTAGGAGATCACGTTGGCGACCTGGGCGGCGTGGGTGCGTCCGTAGCGGGTGTAGACATGTTGGATCACTTCCTCGCGGCGGTCCGATTCGATATCCAGGTCGATGTCCGGTGGGCCGGAGCGGCCCGGGGAGAGGAAGCGCTCGAAGAGCAGCGTGTGCTGCACGGCGTCCACCGCGGTGATGCCCAGGGCGTAGCAGACCGCGGAGTTGGCCGCCGATCCCCGACCCTGGCACAGGATGTTGTTCTCCCGGCAGAACTGCACGATCTGGTGCACGATCAGGAAGTAGCCGGAGAAGCCCAGTTGGATGATGATGTCCAGTTCCCGGGCGATGGTGGCGTAGGCGTTGGGATGTTTGGGGGCCTCCGGTGGGCCGTATCGCTGCCGGGCGCCGCGGCGCACCAGTTCTCGCAACCAGGTGTCCTCGGTGTGTCCGGGTGGGACCGGGTAGGGCGGCAAGTTCGGAGCGATGAGGTGCAGGTCGAACGCGCACTCGGCGGCCAGGGCAGCGCTGGTAGCCACTGCCTGGGGATGGCGATGATGGCGGGTGAGCATCTCGCCCACACCGCGTAGGTGGGCTGGAGCAGGCGGACGGCGTTCGTCCATCTCCTCCAAGGTGGACCGCTCCCGCAGCGCGGCCAACACATCGGTGAGGGGTTGTTGGTCCGGGCGGGCGCAGTGCACCGCCCCGGTGGCTACCAACGGCAGCCCGGCCTGGTCGGCCAGTTCAGCCAGGGCGTCGTTTCGTACCGAGTCCCACGGGGCGCCGTGATCGGTGATCTCCACCGCCACGTTCTGCCCGCCGAAGGCGTCGGTCAGTTCCGCCAGCGCGCGCCGGGCGGCGGGCAGGTCGAACCGGCCGGGCCGGGGTTCCAAAGCCTGACGCACCGAGCCTTGCCGGCACCCGGTGAGCACCAACCATTGTTCGGCAGCCAGGTCCGCCAGTTCGGGCAAGTCATAGGCCGGTGCTCCTTTGGCGCCGCCGGCCAGGTGGGCTCGTCCGATGCTGCGGGATAGGCGCCGGTACCCTTCGGGCCCGCGAGCCAGCACCAGCAGGTGTTGGTCGGGCAGTCCGAGTTCCGCCCCGTACACCGTGGGCAGGTCGACCGCCTGGGCGGCCTCGGCGAACCGCACTACTCCGTACAGTCCGTCATGGTCGGTCAGTGCCATGGCGGATAGCCCCAGCCCGGCGGCCTCGATCACCAGTTCCTCTGGTTGGCTGGCACCGTCCAGGAAACTGAAGGCCGAGTGGGCATGCAGTTCGGCGTAGGCAGTCATCCGGCTCGGGGGAGCACAACCGACAACGATCGCTCCAGAATGCTGTGGCGTTGCAGATCTGGACCGGACCGGCCGCGGGTGCCCGGTTGGGCTGGTGCTCGGGAGTGATACCTGTGCCCGGTGGGGGTGGTCACTTCGGTTCGATGATCACCCTCGCCCCGCAGGGTCCTGGCCTGCCACCCGGGCACCTGTTTGGTGTAGTTGCAGCGCTCACACAACCCCTGCAGGTTCTGCGCCGTGGTGGGACCTCCGGATTCGACCGGGCGGATGTGATCCCGGTGCCGCACCGGCGCATCGCACCAAGGGGTGCGGCAGGTGCGGTCCCGAGCGTCGATGAAACCGGCCAGCCCCTTGGGTGCCCGCCGGGCCCGGGAATCCATTGCCACCAGTTGCCCGCTTTCCGGGGCGGTGTAGAGCCGGCGGATCCAGGTTCTGCGCTCATCGGTCTTCCGCAGTTGGCCCCGGGCCCACTCGGCGGGGACCACCCCGTAGCCGGGGATGTGGGCAGGTTCGTTGTCCCCTGCGAGCAGGCTCTGGTCGGTGATGACCAGGTGCACCTGGTAAGTGAGGTCGTCGGCCCGGGCCTGCCCGGTGATGCGCTCCACCAGGGCGTCGGCCATGATCTGCCCGCGGGAGCGGGAATCTCCTTGAGCCCGAAGGGCATCGGCGCACCGGCTGAGTGCTGCATGTACCGCCACGCCCTGGGCGACCGGGAGCAGCGCGGTGAGGTAGGTCATGGTGTCCGGCGCGGGGCGAAGCGTCACCCGGCGCTCGTGGTGAGCTCTGCTGCTGCGGCGCACCACCGCTTCGGCGTCTATCCGGTAGGCGATCTGTTTGGCTTCCGCGACAAGTTTCCGGTCACCGGCCTGTGCCAGGGCCTCGAAGTTCAATTCGGCATCAAAACGCCCTCGGTCCTCCCTGCTCAAACAGGCGCTCTCCCGCACCAGCAACGTGGCTCGCCATTCATTGATCCGTCCCTGACGTAGCGAGGTGGCGGTATACGGCATCTCCGCCAACGCCATGGCCAGCCCCAGGAAGCGCCCGCCTCGTGCCGGCGCTTCCCGGCGGGCAAGGGCTACCTGCTCGGCGACCCCCTTGCTGCGCTCCTCAGCCGGTACACCGGCAGCGGCCCGTTCCTCACGGGTGGCGTTCAACAGATCCATACTGACCTGGGCTTGGGCGGCAGCGGCAGCGGCCTTGAGTTCCTCCAAGGCGCGGATCTGGTCGATCCGTTCGCTGTTCCCCACCACGGCATCGACATGCGCCAGGGCGTCTACCCACCGGGTAATCTCCCCGGTGCAGACCGCATCCTCCGCACCCTTTTCGTACATGTGTTCTATAGTACAGGGACCCGCTGACATTGACCACAGGGCGCCACCGCAGTACTTCCGCCCCCTCCCCTAGGATCGAGAACCATGGCCACAGTCCTCCTGATCCGGCACGGTCGAACGACAGCGAACGCAGAGGGGATCCTGGCGGGCCGCACGCCCGGGATCGAACTCGACGAGACCGGCCGCCAGCAGGCCGCCCAGGCGGGCGAGCGGCTCGGTGCGATCCGGCTCGCCGGCGTCGTGACCAGCCCGATGCTGCGGTGCCGGCAGACGTCGGAGGTGATCCTCAACGCGCAACCGCACCTGCCCGCAGAACTCGTCGAGGAAGGCATCACCGAGTGCGACTACGGACAGTGGCAGGGACGCAAGATCGAGGACCTGACCAAGGAACCGATGTGGACCACGGTGCAGACACATCCCGCCGGGGTGATGTTCCCCGATGGCGAGGCTATGGCGACGATGCAAGCAAGAGCGGTGGCCGCGATCCGCAGGCACGATGCCGCCTTCGAGGCCGAGCACGGGCCGGAGGCGGTTTGGGCGGCGGTCAGCCACGGCGACCTGATCAAGTCCGTCCTGGCCGACGCACTGGGCATGCACCTGGACCTCTTCCAACGCATCCATGCCCATCCCGCCTCTGTGTCGATCATTCGCTATACCCCCGCCCGCCCCTACGTCGTCGCGATGAATACCGACGCCGGAGACCTGTCGTGGCTGGGCAAGCAATCCACCCAGGAGAACTCTCGGAATGACGGGACCGGCACTGCCAACACCGGGACCGACCGAACCGGCGATCCAGAGCCCGCTGGTGTCGACGCGGAGATCGGGGGTGGCGCAGGTCCCACGCGATCTGCCCCATAGGCTCTTACCATGGGACACGTGTCACGCATCGTTCACCGCTTCAACTGGCCCGACCGATTCGTTGTCGGCACCGTGGGCCAGCCCGGTTCCCGTACGTTCTACCTGCAGGCCCGCACGGGTAAGGACATCGTCAGCGTGGCCTTGGAGAAGGAGCAGTCCGCGACCCTTGCAGAGGGAGTGGACAAGGTGCTGGATGAGTTGATGTCCACTGACGGCAATCCGTTCAGCGTGCCGGCCGAGACCCCGGAGGAACTGATCGACCGGGAAGCATTGGATCAGCCCGTCACGGAGCAGTTCCGGGTCGGGGCCCTCAGCCTGGGCTGGGACCCGTCCACGGCCCAGATCGTGATCGAGGCCGAACCAGCGCTGGAAGCCGACCCGGAAACCCTCGAACCGATCGAATCAGACGCCGACGAGATGCTCGTGGTGCGCATCCCGGTGGGCGCGGCCCGGGCTTTCTCACATCGCACCCGCGAAGTGGTGCGGGCAGGCCGGCCGATCTGCCCGTTGTGCCGGACGCCGATCGACCCAGATGGTCATGTGTGTGACCTGACTGACGGGTTCCGGTGATCCCGGCCCGTGACCTCCTCGAGGGCGACCTCGAACTGGAAAGCCGGCTGCTGATTGCCTCAAACGCGACGTTCGTCGGCCATATCGGCGATGTGCAAGTCGTGTATAAACCGGTCGCCGGTGAGCGTCCGCTGTGGGACTTTCCCCACGGCACACTGGCGTTACGGGAGGTAGCTGCCTTCGAGTTGTCAGAGGCCTTCGGCTGGGACATCGTTCCCCGCACCTGGATCCGCGACGGCCCCTTCGGTGAGGGGATGGTGCAGTTGTGGTGCGATCCCGATCCGGAGCAGGACGCCGTGCGCCTGGTGTCGGCCGATGATGCGCCGACGGCGGAATGGCATCACGTGCTGGACGGCGTCGACGCCCAAGACCGGCCGGTGTCCTTGATCCACGAAGATTCGGCGGCACTGCGCCGGATGGCGCTCTTCGACGTCGTAGCCAATAACGCCGATCGCAAGGGCGGGCACGTGCTGGAAATGCCCGGCGGGCACCGTCACGGCGTCGACCATGGGCTCACGTTCCACGCCGAGTACAAGTTGCGTACCGTGCTGTGGGGATGGGTCGGCGAGGAACTGACTGCAGCGGAGTTGGACGGCGTGCGTAGGGTGCGTAGCGCGCTGGACGACTCCCTCTCGGGGACATTGGCGAACCTCATCAGCGCCGCCGAGATCGCTGCCACCGTTGATCGGTGTGACCGTTTGCTGCAGACCGGACGGTTCCCGGCGCCATCTGGCGACATGCCGGCCATTCCCTGGCCCCCGTTCTGAGCCGTCTGCGCCTGTCCCGTTCTGGCCCGTCTACGCCTGTCGTTGCGGCGACGCCCTATGCGTGCGGTCGACGCATTAGGTGTCCAGTGAATCGACCAGGACGGCAATGACGTCACGAGCGGACACCAGTCCGATGACGTCTTCCTCATCGGCGATAGGCAGATGCCGCACCCCTGCTTCCACCATCATCCGGGCCCCCTCGGCCACGGTCTGATCGGGTGCTGCAGTGACCAACTCGGTGGTGACGATCTCCTCTGCGGTGAGGTTGTCCAGGTTCGCCCCGTCGGCCACGTGCTCCACCAGATCCCGCTCGGTGATGATGCCGATGCAGTGAGTCTCGGTGGTGACCAATACCGCCCCGATCGCGTTCGCGGATAACTCTTCGGCGATGTGGTGCACCGGATCGCCGAGGCTCACCATCGCCACGGGTGTGCTCATCAGGTCTCGGAGCGGGGAGTTCGGTGTGATGTTGCCATTTCCCATGGACCCACACTTCCACGTGTGCGGCTGCGCCGCGGCCGATTCGACCGGAAACCTCATCGGGGCGAATTCGGCCGGCCGACCTCCAGTGGTCCTGCTCTCGCCCAGGGCAACGTCCACCGGAGGGTAGCGCCGCTGGCCCACGTCAACACTGGGTACGCCGCGGGGCAACGTCACCGCAGGGTAACCGGCCCTAGTCGTAGATGCCCTCCACCCACCACCCATGCCCTTCGCTGCACAACAACAGAGCGGGCCCATTGGTGCAGACCACTTGCAGGTAGGTCCGGGGCCGTCCGCCTGCCCACCAGCGCTGACTCACCGGCCATGGCCCGGTCCAACCGCCCAGATCCCACCGACCGGCCCAGGCCGGAGGATCCTCGATCGACAGTGTCTGCGGTTCGGCGCTGAGCAACCCTCGTGATCCCACTTGCACCACGACTCCGGTCGCATCGCCCAGGCGCACCTCCACCTGGTCCATTGGCACGGTGGCCGGCAGCGGCGGAGGGATCTGTCCGGGCCAGGGAGCATCCGGACGACGTCGCGGGCGGGTTTCATCCCCCCATGCCACCAGTCGTACCCGGTCCTTGGGGGTGCGACCGCCCTCCAGCACCGGGGCCAGCACCCGTTCGGCTCCCAACATGCTCTGCACCCGCAGTGCCGCCCGTTCGGCGTGGACCTGCCCGCGGCTGGACCGCCCCCACAACCCTTCGCTCCGGGCCGCGGCCGGGTGCACCTCCTCAGCCCCCAGTTCTAAATGGATCAGCGGTCCGCTCGGCACCTCACCGCTACGTCCGCTGAGCCACCCCTCCAGTTGCCAGCGCACCCGGTCGGTCAACTCCGCAGCGGTCAGTGCACCTTCGATCCGCCAGGTCCGCTGCAACTCCTGGCCGTTCTCGGTGCGAACCAGGACCCGCAGCCTGCTGCACACCACCCCTCGGCGCAGCATCCGGTTGTTCAATTCCTCGGCCAGTCGCCGCCCCGCGAAGGCCGCCACATCTACCCGTTGGATCGGTGGGTCCATCTCCGCATGCACGGTGATGTCCGGATCGGCGCGGCGCACCGCTACCGGGTACTCATCCAGTCCCTGGGCGAGCCGGTGTACCGCGGTGCCCAACGCTCCGAACCGGGGACCGACCTGGGCGGGGCGCAGCGCCGCCAACTGTCCCAGGCTTGCGATGCCCAGGCGGCGAAGGAGGTCGATCAAATCGGTCAATTCCCGGCGCAACTGCTGAGTGGTGGCCACCACCAGCAACTCGCGCACATCCCGTTCGGCCAGGTAGTCCGCAGCACCACCGTGAGGCACGATCACCCCATCACGGGCGGCTAGGATCGCCGCCAGCAGCCCGTCTCCCACCCCCACTTGGGCCTCGGCACCGGTACGGGTGCTCACTTGTTCGATCAAATCCGCGGCGAGCTGCTCCTCGGACCCGAGATATCGGGCCGGTCCCCGTGCACTGGTGAGGACCAGGCCGGGACGCATCACCTGCAGATGAGCCACCACCTCCTCGGCAGCCTGCACCACGGATTCGAATGCGCGCACATCCCGGCCTTCATCGGCGGCGATGAGCACCAGTTCCGGGCAGATGCCCTGGGCGGTGCGCCGGCGCATCCCGCGGCGCACCCCCATCCTGCGTGCCTGCGCATCTGCCACCACGATCTGCCGGTTGTCGTGGACCGCGACCGGTTCATGGGCCCCGGCCAGACCCTCGCTGATCGCCGCCCCTACCGGCCAGTCCGGGACCCACAACACGGCCAGCCGTGTCCCGGTCTGCGGTTCGGTTTGACTCAGCGCGCTCATCAACTCACCTCAGCCAGTTCCGGGGCCTCATCAGCCCAACCAGTTTGCGCAGCCTCCGGGTGGGGGTTGCCCGCCGGCTGCGCACCGGCCAGGGTTTCCACCAACTGCGGCGCCGTGGCCGGCTGATGCTCCGCCGTCGTCGACCGCCCCGGCTCCGCGACCTGCTGCGCGCCGGACTCCACGGTCTGTGCCTGCTGGCCCGGCAACGTCGCCAACCCGTGCGGGCCCACCAGCAGCCGCACCTGGTGGGCGGGCCCGCCGAGATGGCCCCGCCCCATCCGCTGAATCAGCATCTCCTGACCGGTGAGCAGACCGTGGCCGTGCCCCACGCCACGCCATCCCACCGAGCGTGCCTGCAAGGTCAGGTGTGCACCGGGCCAGGATTGATCGGTTAACAACACCGCGCCGCGCTGACGCAACCGAGCGCCCAGGGATCGCCGGGCAGCCGGGCGTAACTGCGGGCATGGCCCCACCAGCACCACATCGAAACCGTCCACCAACGCGCCGAGGACCTCGGCGGCTTCCGGTCCCGGCTGGGGCACGGCCACCACCCGGTGCAGGTCCAGCCCCACCGCGGCCGCTGCCGCCCACCCCACATCCGGCATCCCGACCAGCACACACCAGCGCTCCTCCCCGGCGGCGGCCTCGGCCAGGGCGAGCAGCACCGAGGTGGAACCGCGCACTTCGGCGATGGTGCCGCGCCGCAACCCACCGGGCAGCAGTTCTTCCAACAACGGGGGCACAGCGAACCCGTCCTGCCCGACCGTTTCCAAACCGGCCGCGTTCCCGCCGGCATTCCCACCGGCCGCATTCCCGCCGAGCCCATCCGACGCACCGTCTGCAGCCTGAGCGGCACCACCCGCTGTGTGCGGCCCCATACTCGCCACTCGCGCACGTACGCCCACAGACGCTTCTGCCGCAGCAAGCGCCTGACGCGCGGCGAGCATTCTCGCCTGCTTCTTCGTCGCCGTCGTCATCACACCTCCTGCGCCACACGGTAGGAGCACCCACTGACATTCTTCGAACACTAGTTCTAGTAGAAGTCGGTGCAGGAGCGATGTCAAGATCGCATCCGTGGGCGCAGCGTGGTAGAACCTCAAAGGAGCCCACGTCGATTCAGGAGGCACCGTGAACCTGTCCCGCCCCGTTGCTCCACATCCTTACGAAGAGTTACTGCCGGCCACCGACACCTTCACTCTGACCAGCAGTGACATCGCCGAAGGGCAGCCCCTGGGAGAAGAGTTCACCGCAGCAGGCGGCAACATCTCCCCCGCGTTGAGTTGGTCCGGGTTCCCCGAGGAAACCCGCTCCTTCGTGGTCTCCTGCTTCGATCCCGACGCCCCCACTCCGTCCGGATACTGGCACTGGACGGCGGTGGACATCCCCGTCCAGGTGACCTCACTGGACCGCGGCGCCGGAGAGAGCGACCTCGGCCTGCCCGGAGCGGCGTTCCACGTGCGGGCCGACGGCGGCACGTACGGTTACGAAGGGGCCGCTCCCCCGGCAGGTGACCACCCGCACCGATACATCTTCGCCGTGCACGCCCTCGGAGTGGACACCCTGGACGTGTCCAGTGAGGAAAGCCCCACCAAGGTCGCGTTCCTGGCGCTGTTCAACACCCTGGCCCGGGCCACGCTCACCGCTACCTATCAGGAGCCGTAAGCACTCCGGCCGTAAACACTTCGGCACGGGCACTCCGGCCGTAAACACTCGGCGGGACAGCCACGCCTTCTCGGCCGACCCGCCCGGGTCATCCAGCCCGGAGGGCTGCCAACACGCGCTCTACCGAGCCGGCCAGACCCCAGCGCTCACTGAGTGCGTCCAGCGCCGCTTGATCAGCCGGTGCCGGGCGGTCCTCCCCAACCCCCGGACGCAGCAGGTCCCGTGCCGGGTCGGTGAGGCCCAGATCCAGATCCCGCGCCACGGCGACCACTTGCGGTGCGACATCCAGGTAATCGGCAGCCTCGGTGATGCGCTTGCGCTGGGCAGGAGTGAGCGACGTGCTCGGATCCGCGGCCGCGGCCCGGATGGCCGCCAAGTCCCCGTAGGCGCCCAACAGGGTTGCGGCGGTCTTGTCCCCCACACCCTTCACTCCGGGTAGACCATCCGAGGGATCCCCGCGCAACGTAGCGAAGTCGGCGTACTGGTGCGGGTCGATCCCGTATTTCTGGCGCACGACGGCGCCGGTCACCTGCTCGTGTTTACCCACCCCTCGCGCGGTGTACAGCACGCGCACCTGCGCCTCGTCGTCCACGAGTTGGAACAGGTCCCGGTCCCCGGTGACCACCTCCACCGGCATGGACGCACTCGTGGCCAGGGTGCCGATCACGTCGTCGGCCTCATACCCGTCCGCCCCGACCACCGCGATGCCAAGGGCCGCTAGCACCTCTTGGATCACCGGCACCTGCACCGCGAGCGCATCGGGCACCTCCTCGGCGTCGGGAGCATCCTGGCGCTCGGCCTCGACCCGGTGGGCCTTGTACGTGGGCAGTAGGTCCACCCGCCACTGCGGGCGCCAATCGTTATCCCAGGCGCACGCCAGATGGGTGGGCTGGTAATCGGCCACCAGCCGGGCGATGAAGTCCAGCAGCCCGCGCACCGCGTTCACCGGGGTGCCGTCCGGGGCGCGCAGGGAATCGGGCACTCCGAAGAACGCGCGGAAGTACAACGAGGCGGTGTCCAGCAACATCAGGCGGGCCATGGTGAGGAGTCTGGCAGATCCGTTGAGCGATAGTCACCGGATCCCCGCGGCGTTGGAGGCCGCCCAACGGGCCTTTGTGCCAGGCTGGCGGCATGGACTCCTGGCTGAGCACGGGCGCTATGTCGCGCGCCAGCGGCCTGTCCATCAAGGCCCTGCGGCTCTACCACGACAACGGTTTGTTGCCCCCGGCGCGTGTGGACGAGGGCACCGGGTACCGCGCGTACCACCCCGACCAGGTCCAGACCGGGCGCACCATCAGGTTGCTACGCCAGGCCGGGATGCCGATCGATCAGATCCGCACCGCGATCACCAGCGACCCGCTGAGCGCCCGCGAACACGTGCTGTCCTGGTGGGCCGTGCACACCAGCAGCGAGAACGAACGCACTGAGCGGATCCACCGCTTCACCATGACCGACCAGTTCACGGCCAACCAGTTGGGGACCGCAGAAGGCGATGATCACCAAGGCATGCCCGACGACGACGCCCCGCAGGTGCAGGTGCGGCGGGTGGGTGAACGGCTGCTCGCCGTGAAGCAGTCCACGGTCGCACCCACGACCCTGCCCGCCACGATCGAGGCCAACGTCACCGACCTGCGCGCTCACCTGGATTCCTGCAACGCGCTGCACACCGAGGAGTTCTGGGTGCTCTACCTCGACCCGGTCGCCACGGGTGCGTCGGCCCGGATCGAAACGTGCGTGCCCTACACCGGCCCCGCGTCCCCCCGAGGGTCTATCGCGCTGCGCGCCGAGCCGGGCGGAACCGAACTGTACCTGCCGGTTAGCGCCCGACGCTGCCGTTACCCCGCCATCCTGCCCACCTACGCCGCACTGGCCGAGCAGGCCCGGCAGCGCGGTGGCGCGGTGGCCCCGCCCAGGGAGATCTACCCGGTGCCGTGGCCGACCGATCCGGACGCGTTCGCGGCCGAGGTCGCCGTACGTGTTGTCGGCGACTCTTGACCCTGCCCCAGGGGCAGACCCGATGGTGAGCGCCATGGACGTTTCCACCTACGCCGCCCACAGCTCCTTCTCCGACCCCGGTGCACACCGGCCCCTGCTGGCCGCGGTTCCACCGGACACCCCGAGCCTGCATACCGCCGTGATGCGCACCGTGCTGCACTACCGCAACCAGACTCACCCGCTCACGCCGCGGCAACTGGCCGATATCGACAACCGGTGGGTCGAACGCATCTGCAGCACCGCCGTCGAGCGCCGCCCCGGACCGCTCACCCAGGAGCGCCCCGCCGCCGAACAGGTGGGCGGATGCTGCCGGGACCACGTGCTGCTGGCGGTGGCGATCCTGCGCGAGCACGGGATCCCGGCACGTAGCAGGGTTGGTTTCGCCGGGTACCTCAATCCCGGCTTCCACCACGACCACGTGGTGGCCGAACGGTGGAGTGCGCAGCAGCAGCGCTGGATCCGGTTCGACCCGGAGTTCGCGGCCGGCGATCTGCACTTCGACGTACACGACATCCCCTGTGGGCCCGACGGACCGTTCCAGACCGCAGCGCAAGCCTGGCTGGCCTATCGCGCCGGGCACACCGACTTGAGCACCTACGGCGTCGGACCCCACCTACCGCAGTTGGGTGGCCCGGGTTTCGTCCAGCGCTACCTATTGCTCGACCTGGCCCACCTGATGGGCGCCGAGACGCTGTTGTGGGACGTGTGGGGCCTCAGTGCCGGCGATCGTGCTGTCGATCGTGCCGACGCCGTTGGCGATCCAGGGGGCGGGCTGTCCGGCCTGTCGCTCGCCGAGCCGGACGCCGAACTGTTCGAGGCGAGCGACACCCTCGCCCGGATGATCATGAAGGCCGACGACGGCGACCGCGCGGCCAGTGAGACACTCACCGGCATGTGGACTACTCAGGCGGGGCTCCGCCCGGGTCGGCAGGTGTGGACGATCTCACCCTCGGGACGCGTCGGGTTGACCGACCTGCGCACCCGCCGCACCGAGTGGAGGCCCGGCTCGCACCCTTCGGGCATCCCGGTGGCAACCCGCTGAGTGTTGCCGCGACAGACGGTCTAGCGAACCGGTGCCGTGCCAAGCAGTATGCGCGAACCGGTGCCGTGCCAAGCGGTCTGAGCGAACCGATGCCGTGACAAACGGCCTTAGCGAACCCGGGTCGCCCACAGCGCGACGGACACGGCCGCGGCGACATTGAGGGAATCCACGCCGGCACCCATCGGGATGCGCACGCTGAGGTCACAGGCCGCGGTCGTCTCCGGTCGCAGACCGTCCCCCTCGGTGCCCAGTACCAGTGCCAGTTTCTCCGGCGGGTCGGCCTCCAGGTCATCCAGGTCTATCGCGTCGTCGGCCAGGGCCAGGGCTGCCACCGTGAATCCCCGGGCACGCAGCAGGTGCACACCCTGCGCCTGGCCTTCGCCGTCATTGCTGCATGCGTCGTCGTTGCCCCCGCCGCCGTTACCCCCGCCGCCGCGCCTGCCGCCGTTGCCCCCGCCGCCGGGCCACGGGTCGATACGTGTCCACGGGACCTGGAACACCGTGCCCATCGACACCCGCACGCTGCGCCGGTACAGCGGGTCGGCACACCGCGGGGTGACCAGCACCGCGTCCGCCCCCAACGCGGCGGCGGAGCGGAACCCGGCACCCAGGTTGGTGTGGTCCACGACGTCCTCGAACACCACCACCCGCCTCGCGCCGGTCAGCACGTCCGCCACAGCCGGAAGGATAGGACGATGCATGGCGGCCAAGGCGCCTCGGTGCACGCGGTACCCGGTCAGGTCCCGGAGCAGACCTTCCTCAGCCAGGTAGACCGGGACTCGGCCACCGTCCGGTGCTCCGGTGGCCGCGGCGATCACCGGACGCATCGAGGCGAGCCACTTGGGTGCCATGAGGAAGGAGATCGGTTGATGCCCGGCTCCGACGGCGCGTTCGATCACCGCGGCACTCTCGGCGATGTACAGGCCGCGCGCCGGTTCCTCCCGGGTGCGTAGCGCCACGTCGGTGAGCCGGGCGTAGGCGGACAGGTCCTGTGCGTCCAGATCGGGGACCTCGATGATCACGGTGTCATCGTGCCAGACGCGACTCACGCACTAAACTTGAATGATTCCGGAAAATGAACTAGTCTATAGGCGTGACTTCCACCCACGCCGAGTTGCTTCGCGCCGCTGACCTGCGGGTCACCGCGCCGCGGCTCGCCGTGCTCGCCGAAGTGGAAGCACACCCGCACGCCACCGCCGAAACCATCCGGCAGGCGGTGCGCGACCGTCTGGGCACCGTCTCGACCCAAGCCGTCTATGACGTGCTGCACGCCCTGACCGACGCTCGAATCCTGCGGCGCATCGAGCCGGACGGCTCCCCGGGCCGGTTCGAACTCTACCGCGGCGACAACCACCACCACGTGGTGTGCCGGCGGTGTGGCGCCATCAGCGACGTGCCGTGTGCCGTCGGTGAGGCCCCATGCTTGCACGCCAGCGATGATCACGGCTTCACCATCGAGGCCGCCGAGGTCATCTATTGGGGCACCTGCCCCGAGTGCCAACTGGCCCGCACCGGCGACTAACGCGCGAGGCCGCAGTGGCCCGATGAGACCACCATGCCCCTGTTCACTGATCCGCCAGATTCCCGACGAAGGAGATAAGGAATGACCCACGACAACACCCGACCGGTGACGACCGCCGCCGGCGCACCCGTTTGGGACAACGACAACGCGGTCACTGCCGGCCCGCGCGGGCCGATGCTGCTCCAGGACGTGTGGTTCCTGGAGAAGTTGGCCCACTTCGACCGTGAGGTCATCCCCGAGCGGCGGATGCACGCCAAGGGCTCGGGCGCCTGGGGCACCTTCACCGTGACCAACGACATCACCCAGTACTCCCGGGCCAAGATCTTCTCCCAGATCGGCAAGCAGACCGAGATGTTCGCGCGGTTCTCCACGGTGGCCGGTGAGCGTGGCGCGGCTGACGCCGAGCGTGACATCCGCGGTTTCGCCCTGCGCTTCTTCACCGAGGAGGGCAACTGGGACATGGTGGGGAACAACACCCCGGTGTTCTTCCACCGCGACCCGCACAAGTTCCCCGACCTGAACCGTGCGGTGAAGCGCAACCCGCGCACGAACCTGCGCGATGCGGAGATCAACTGGGACTTCTGGACGAACCTGCCCGAGGCCCTGCACCAGGTCACCTACGTCATGGGTGACCGGGGCATCCCCGCCAGCTACCGGCACATGCACGGGTTCAGTTCCCACGCGTACTCCATGATCAACGCACAGGGTGAGCGGGTGTACGTGATGATGCACTTCAAGACCCAGCAGGGCATCAAGAACCTCACCGACGCCGAGGCGGCTGCGGTGATCGCCGAGGACCGTGAGTCCTCCCAGCGTGACCTGTACGAGGCCATCGAGCGCGGGGACTTCCCCAAGTGGAAGATGTACATCCAGGTGATGACTCCCGAGCAGGCGGACAACCACCGGTTCAACCCGTTCGACCTGACCAAGGTGTGGTCACAGAAGGAGTACCCGCTCATCGAGGTCGGCGAGTTCGAGTTGAACCGCAACCCGGACAACTACTTCCAGGACGTGGAGCAGGTCGCCTTCACTCCGGCCAACGTGGTGCCCGGCATCGGGTTCTCCCCCGACAGGATGCTGCAGGGCCGGTTGTTCTCTTACGGTGACGCCGCCCGCTACCGGCTCGGCGTGAACCACCACCAGATCCCGGTGAACGCCCCACGCGCGGCCCAGAACGTCAACACCTACCACCGTGACGGTCAGGGCCGGGTGGACGGTAACGCGGGCTCGATGCCCAGTTACACCCCGAACAACTACGGACGGCTCGAAGCCGACCCCTCCTACCGGGAGCCGGGCATCGCCGTGGGTGACTACGCCGACCGGTTCAACTTCCGGGAGGACGACGACAACTACTTCGAGCAGCCCGGTGACCTCTTCCGGCTGATGAGCCCGGAGGAGCAACAGCGCCTGTTCGCCAACACCGCACGGGCCATCAACGGGGCCTCCGATGCCACCATCGAACGGCACATCCACAACTGCACCCAGGCCGACCCGGCCTACGGTGAAGGCGTGCGCCGCGCGATCGAGGCGCTCAAGGCCGGCACCCTGAAGGACGCCGAGCCCAACACCGACAACGTTCCCGCAGAGACCTCCTCGGTGCGCTGACCGAACCGGTCCGCTGAGCGAGCCAGGGCACCACGTGCGGTGACCGGGCCACATCCAGCGGGATAGCACATCGCCCGGGCGACCCCAGGTCGCCCGGGCGATGTCGTGTCCGAGGCCGCACGCCGTCGGCCGCGCAAAGCCCGCCCGCCAGCACGCTTCCTCAGGCCTACTCCGGCCAGCACACCTACGCAGGCCTACTCGGCCAGCACGCTTCCTCAGTCCTACTCCGGCGATCCCGCTCGCGCAGGCCTATCCGTCCGGCCTACTCCAGCAACTCGGCCCGGCCGAACAGTTCCGCGGTCTCGCGCGCACTGGGCGTCCCGGCGTCAAGATCCGCCCCGGCGGCGCGCAGCAGCGCCACGATCTCATCCTCCCCCTTGAAGATCGCCCCGGCGATTGGTGCCTGGTTGCGGTTGTTGGGCAGGTCCACGTCCGCGCCCCGGTCGATCAGGCCCTGCACCGTCTCCGCGTGCCCGTGGTAGGCCGCCAGCATCAGCAAGGTATTGCCCTCACCGTCCTGCACATCCACTGCCAGCCCG
>DATGSR010000208.1:0-3323 GCA_035302405.1 Beutenbergiaceae bacterium | reverse complement strand
GCACCCTCTGGGGCAGCCACCGAGCCCACTACGAGCAGGTTGTGCTCGGGATCCACCAGTGCGCGTTCATCCTGGTACCAGCACCATGCGCCGTTGCGGTTCAGCACCCAGGGCTCAACTGGCACATCAGGGGAGTACGAGGCAGCCGTCATCACACACCCACACGCGTCGAAAGTTTCGCTACTAAGTCCGATAGTTCAGACACGGGGGCGACGCTAGAGGTGACGGCGGTGCACGTCAAGCGGCTGGCAGGGCAGGCTCAGGCGCGGGCGCCGCAGGGGCGGCACCGGAGCGGCAGCAGGTTCGGGCGAGTAGGGACCGCAGCATCAGCCTCGAAGCAGGTGCGGGTCGGGCGGCGTCACCCCTGGGCGCGAGCCCGCGTGGCAAGATCGTGGATCCGTCGTTCGGCCTGGTGCACGGAGACCTCTCGTGCTCCCTGGGACACCCAGCGCCGGATGAGCGCAGGTTCGGCGCGGGTGTGTGCCAACCCGCGGCGCAGCAGCACCGGTAGCGGCTTTCGGGACTCGGCCACATCGCGAAGGAGTCGCATCCAGAACGTCTGAATGCGGGGGCGCACCAGGCACAATGCGTCTGCAAGGAGGTCCCGGCGGCGAAGTTTGGCGATGAGTTCGGCGGCGAAGATGCCTTCGGCCAGGACCACCGGGGCGTCGGGAATTGCCATGCGGGTGGCACCGGTGCGCCGGGAGGTGGGAATGTCGTAGATCGGCAGTTCAGCCTCGCCGTGGCGGCACAACTCCTCCAGGGCGCGGACCGCTTCGGGGGCATTCCACGTCAACGGCGAGTCCCAATCGACGCTGCCGTACCGTTGCGGCAGCCCGGGGTGATCGATGTCGTGGTAGAAGTCATCGAGCTGCACGGCGGGCAGGCCCAAGCGCCGCACCAGCGAACTCTTTCCCGATCCGGATGGGCCGGTGATCAACACAACTCGTCGGGGAACCTGACGTGCGCCTTCCGGGATGTCGAAGAGCGCTGGGTCGGCGTGGTGATCGGTGCCGGGCCGGCGATGGGGCATGCCGGCAATTATCCCAGGGGCTCATGTCGTCATGAGACATGGGCGGGCTCATGACCGCCCGCGGAGCACCGACCCGCTCAACCGCCCGCGGAGCACCGGCCCGCTCAAGGAGGGGCCGCAGCCCTGAGGCAGCGGGACATGGACGCCTGAAGTGACCGGCTCCGGCCGAAGTCCCACAGGCCATCGTGGCTCTCCTCCATGTACTGGATGAGAATGCTGCCCGTCCAGAACCATGGCCGCGTCGATGAGCGCACCTACAGTCCCGTTCGGGTGACGTAGCACTTGGAGTTCCTGGCGAGCCCCGGCATCGGGCGCCGGGTGTGCCGAACGCAGCGGGCGGTGCGGATTTGCCGCCAGTGACTCAATCGCAGCACCGGTAGCGGAGGGGGTCCGGGAGCGTATTCGCGGCCTAGATCACGTCGGCTGGCGTGCTGGAGTCCGGGATGAGTGGGCTAGTTTGGGCCTCACCGGCTAACGCGCAAACAGGAGGATGGCCTGGATGGTTCAGCGACGAGTTCCGCGGGTACGTGATCTGGCGCCGTTGTTGCGGTTCAAACCGCCGGTGTTCAGCGGGCTTCGCCGGCGTCTGGAGGGGGCGCAGACGATCGCGGATTTGCGTACGGTGGCCCAGCGGCGCACCCCTCGTGCCGCGTTCGACTACACCGAGGGCGCGGCGGAACAGGAGTTGTCCCTGGCCCGGGCGCGGCAGGCGTTCGAGGACGTTGAGTTCCATCCCTCGATCTTGCGGAATGTGGCTCAGGTGGACCCCTCAACCACGATCCTGGGCGGGCGCAGCGCACTGCCGTTCGGCATCGCGCCCACCGGGTTCACCCGGATGATGCAAACCGAGGGCGAGATTGCTGGTGCCAGCGCCGCCGGAGCCGCGGGGATCCCGTTCTCGTTGTCCACGATGGGCACCTCCTCCATCGAGGACGTGGCGATGATCAATCCCACCGGCCGGAATTGGTTCCAGTTGTACATGTGGAAGGACCGCGACCGGTCGATGGCGCTGGTGGAGCGCGCTTCCAATGCCGGGTTCGACACCCTGTTGGTGACCGTGGACGTGCCCGTGGCCGGCAACCGGTTACGGGACGTGCGCAACGGACTGACCATCCCGCCTACGCTCACCGCGCGCACGGTGGTGAACGCCATCCCCCGCCCCAAGTGGTGGTTCGACCTGCTCACCACCGAACCGCTGGCCTTCGCTTCCCTGGACCGCTGGTCCGGCACGGTGGCGCAACTGCTGGACACGATGTTCGATCCGACGGTGGACTTCGACGACCTGGCCTGGATCGCCAAGCAGTGGCCCGGCAAGACCGTGGTCAAGGGCATCCAGACCCTGGAGGACGCTCGCAAGGTCGCTGACCTGGGCGTGGACGGGATCGTGCTGTCCAACCACGGCGGGCGCCAACTCGACCGCGCGCCGGTGCCCTTCCACCTGCTGCCCGAGGTGGCTGCCGAGGTTGGTGACCAGGTGGAGATCATCCTGGACACCGGCATCATGTCCGGGGCGGACATCGTGGCCTCGATCGCACTGGGGGCCGATTTCACTTTGGTGGGCCGCGCCTACCTGTACGGGTTGATGGCCGGTGGCCGGGCGGGGGTGGACCGGATGATCGAGATTTTGCGCGCCGAGATCGAACGCACCATGCGCCTGCTCGGGGCGGCATCACTGGCCGACCTGGGCCCCGAACACGTCACCCAGATGCAGCGACTCATCCCGCGCGCGGGACTTCGTAGTGAACAACGGAACTGAATAGCCGACGACGGCGCAGACCGGCAGTCGCGTACGTTACCGGCCGTGGCCGGTCACCTCGAGGAATGATGGGCTGATCAGTTCCAGCCGCACGGTGTGCAGTCGAGCCCTGGCGGGATGCGGTTGTCCACAGGTTGCAGGTGATTGGGTGGTTGCGGCTGGCACGGATGTGGGAGCCTGTCGGGCATGCTGAGGGGACAACCGCGCGGTGGCGGGACCGGTCGAGGGGCGCCCACAGAGGTCTGGCGCGGCTGGCGGCGGCTCGCGGTCATGCTGGCCAGTGGGGTCGTCGCGATCGCGGGGTTGGGGGCCTGCAACGGCGCCGATGCCGCCCCCGAGCCTGATCCGACGACGCCGGTCGCGCCGGAGCCCGAGCCCGCGGGTGGAGACGACGAGTCGGCTGACGACCAGTCCGGCGGTTCCGCCGATGAACCTCCTGGACCGCAGGATTATGAGCACCCCGAACCTGGCGAGGACATCGACGATGAGGGGCAGGCAGGTGCCGAAGCCGCGGCGGTGTACTTCGTGGAGTTG
>DATGSR010000207.1:0-26373 GCA_035302405.1 Beutenbergiaceae bacterium | reverse complement strand
GGCCTCCGAGGCAATTGGTCGCTCCGGCCACAACTTCCCACACCGTGGTTGGAGTGCGTCGCGTCGGTGGAGACTCCGCATCCCGCAGCGGTAATGACGGGCTCCACCGATGCCCGACGAGCGGCATCGCGAACTCACCCGACGTGCGGAATGCGCCCGACCTGACTTCTCGCCCCCGCTCGGTAGTTGTTCTGACCTGGGTATGTCAGGCGATCTGCTCGTGCACGTCGTCCACCACCTCGCGGGACAGTGCGGCCCGAACGCAGGCGGCGGCTAGCGCAGGCAGGTCGTCATCGCTGACGAGGCGGGCCAGCCGCCCAGGAGTGGTGGGCAGACCGAGCCGTTCAGCACCGTCGAGTGTCTTCGTATCCAAGTAGGGGGCAAGTTCGGGCCATATTCCCTGAACCTCACGGCAGAAAATGTCCGCCCCAGTCGGGCCGATCCCGGGGAACTGCTGCAGGCCGGCGCGGATATCCTGCGTGGACTCGGCGTCGTCCCGCATCCGGCGCAGGTCCCCGCGCCAGTGCTCCTGCAGCAAGGCAGCGCCCTCACCGAGCATGGTCGAGGTGCGCTCGTCGTAACGCCGATACCCGCCTTCGCCCAGGGCGTCCACGCGCTGCTGCCACGTGGCATCGGACATCTTCTCAGCGGTGGTAAACCCGGCGTCGAACAGGGCGCGCGCGGCCCGGACGGCGATATCGGCGCTGATTCTCGCCGAGAGCAACATGCTCAGCACCAGCAACTGGTATAGCGCTGCCGGTTTATTTCTCAAGGTGATGCCCGCGTCAGCGGCGTACGTGGTGCCGTGCCGGTCCAGTAAGACTTGGGCGGTGCGCTTGTCGGTCACCATGCCTCCTTCACCTGTCGCCGCCGTCGGCGCGATGGCCGGTATCGCGGCATGTTCCACGGTAGGGGGATGCTGTCTGCGCGGCATTCGCAAAGAAGTGCACGGACGCGCCCGGACTGTGCTCGACCAGCGGCCTCGGAGCGCTGACCGTCGTCGCCGGAGCAAGAGGGCACCGGCGTGGTCGTCGGTATCGGGGCATCGTCGCCTGCGTCAGGGGCACAGGCATGGTCGGCGGTATCAGGACATCGTCGCTTGCGCCCATAGCCGCACGACGGCGTAACTGCGGTACGGGCGCCAGGACTCAGCGAGGGCAGTCACCTCGCGTGGGCCGATCCCACCGAGCGCCCGGCGTAGCACGCCGTCGGAAGCGGGCAGGGCATCGGCGTCGCCCGCTGCCCACAGGGCAAGGATGGAGATCGTCCACGGGCCGATCCCGGGCAATTTCGCAAGGTCATCGAGGACCGCTCCGGCCAGCGGCAGGTCCAGTGAACCGGACACGGGCGAGTGCGGCGCCGGTTGGAAGGCCGGTTTACCGGCGGCCTGGTCTGCCAGGAGCGCCGCCGCTGCCTGTAGCGTCCGGGCCCGCGCGCCGGTGAGGCCGATGGTGCGGCGCAGGGGCTCTTGCGGTATCTGAACCAGCCGGTGTGATTCCGGGAACGCGCGTGTGGGGGCGGAGGCTGTGGCGGCACAAGAGTCCTCGGAGCAAGCAGTGTGGTCGATCTCGGTGCCGTACGCCGCGGCCAACCGACCGGTGAACGTGCGGGCGGCGGCCAGGGATACCTGCTGGCCCAGGATTGTGGTGAGCACACCCTCCCGGATGTCCGGATGGCGGGTGATCCGCACTCCGGGTCTGCGCCGCACGTGGTCGCCGACATGGGCATCTGCCTCGAGGACTTCATCGATTGCCGCGGCGTCGGTAGCCAGGTCGAACCACCACGTCACCAGACCCTGGATAAGTGCCGGGTCGATTCCGTCCGCCCCGGAACAGCAGGC
This sequence comes from Beutenbergiaceae bacterium, assembly GCA_035302405.1. Taxonomy (GTDB): domain Bacteria; phylum Actinomycetota; class Actinomycetes; order Actinomycetales; family Beutenbergiaceae; genus CALKWS01. The sequence continues at coordinate 24,533 of DATGSR010000207.1, read as the reverse complement.
CTGCCACCGCACGCCGGGTTCCTCCAGGCGGAGGCGGATGAGCAGGTGCTGCCGGCCGACGGCGAGCACGCGGGTGTGCGTGCGCCCCTCGGTTCGATGCACGCCCGGTACGTCGTGCTGCGCCAAACTCGCCAGGGTCGCATCAACATCCCATGGGCCGCGGGCGGGGACGTATCCGCTGGTCACGACGGCGCCGGCGAACCGGCGGTGTCGGCGCGCGGCGCTTGCCGGCTCCCCTCGGTGTTCAGCAACACCACCGTGCTCGTTGTCGTTATCTCCAGGGCGCGGCGTCGTTCAGGAACGGCCAATGCCGCACGCAGGCCGGCCAACGTCGACGCCCCCGAGGGCCCGGAGGAAACTCCGGCACGATTGAGGTCAGCTGCCGCGTGCAATGCCTGCTCATCGCTGATGGCAATCGCCCCGTCCAGGCCGTCGCGCAACACGGGCCAGGCGCTGGCTGAGACCGTGCCGCAATTCAGCCCGGCCATCACGCTGCCCCCAACGGCCACCGTGACCGATTCGCCGGCGCTCAGACTGGCCAGCGCGCAGGCGGCGGTCCGCGGCTCCACGGACAGCAACGCCGGGCGGCGGGACGAGGAGTCGCGCCGGTAATGGGACACCACCGCCTGGGCCAGGGAGCCCACACCCACTGGGACCACGACGAGATCCGGTGGCTCCGGCAGGGCCTCATCGATCTCTAGGAGCAACGTCTCATAGCCCTGCACAATCCATTCGGGTACCTGCACATACCCGTCCCAGGCGGTGTCCTGCACCAGCGCCCGTTCGCGGGCTTGGTCCGCGTATCGGGCCGCTTCGGCGACGGCCTCGTCGTAATCGCCCTTGGAGCGTTCCACTCTCGCGCCCTCATCCGCGATCGCCTGGGCGGCGGAGGCGACCATCGCGGCCGGAACGAAGACTGTGCTCGTCATGCCGAACAGCGCCGCCATTCGAGCCACCGCCCGGCCGTGGTTGCCGTCGGTTGCCGTGACGAACTCAATCCGCTCACCCTCGGCCGCCCGGCGCAGCGAGGCCAGGTCGGTAGGGTCGGTTCCGAAGCGTGCGGCTACCACATTGGCGCACGCCCACGAGGCGCCGAGGATCTTGAACGCCGGCAGACCCAGCCGTGCCGATTCATCTTTGACCCGCACCGATGCCACGCCGAGTTCCCGGGCCAGATCGGGCACATCGTGCAGCGCGGTGGGGGCGTAGCCGGGCATGCTCCGATGAAACTGCCGCACCGGGGCGGCGGCTGAATCGCCCGTCCAGGTGCGGGCGGCGGGGGAGTGGTACCAATCGGCGCTCATCCCGCCATCATTCCGTCCCAGGCTCGGCACGTCGAGCCGCAATCAACAAGGCATCCGGCTTGATTCGGGTGAATCAAGGCGCACAGGAGGCCGTTGGCGCGTGCAGTGCGAGGCAGGTGCCGGGAGGGTGAGAGCCACAGGGCCGGGTCGAACGCCGCGCCGCGTGCCGCACCGGTCCGAGCCCAGCAGGTACGCCATGATGTGAACCGGAGGAGATTTTCATGATGTCGTGGCCGCCCGAAAGTCAGCACACACTGCAGCAGGAGCTGACGACGATCGCCCATCACGCCCCTGGACACTGGAGTTTCGCGGTCCGGGAAAGCGGAACCCAGATCGCCGGTGTGGACCCCCGCCGCATCGCGACACCCGCGAGCACGATTAAAGTTGCGGTGCTGGTGCTGGTGCTCCAGGAGGTGGCCGCCAACCGATTGCGGTTGGAGGACGAGATACCCGTTCCGGATGACAGGGTCGGCGGAAGTGGGGTGCTTGTGGTGTTGCCCTCGGTGCAGCGCCTGACCGTGGCGGAGATCGCCGAACTGATGATCGTGGTCAGCGACAACGAGGCCACGAACATCCTCATCCGTCTGCTCGGCCTGGACCACATCGCGAACCGATTACCGGAACTGGGGATGACGGCCACCCGGATCGAGCGAACTCTCATGGACACCCACCTTCCGGGCCGCAACCAGACCACCGCTCACGACCAGGCGGTGTTGCTGGACCGCCTATGCGCGGACCTGCTTCCCGACCGGCTACGCACCTTCGCCCTGGACATGCTGCTACGCCAACAGTTCAACTCCCGGATGCCGGCCCGATTGGGGCCCGATGTGCTCTGCCGGCACAAAACGGGGGAGATCATCGGGGTGCGCCACGACGTGGGCATCCTGGAGTTCGATGACCGGAAGATCGCCTTCGCCGCGCTGGGCACCGACTTGCAGGACGCCATCGACGCCCAGGGCCCCGGCCCGGTGGACGATGTCGTCGCCCGCGCGACCGCCGCAGTAGTCACCGCCGCACGCTCCCAGCCCGCTGAACCGACTCCAGACCAAGGAGGCGCACGCCCATGAGTGAGTTCGACGTCGTCATCGACGGCGGCATTCTGATCGATGGAACCGGGGCCGAGCCGGTCCCCGCCCACGTGGGTATTCGGCAGGGCCGGATCGCCGAGATCAGTGCTCATCCGCTGCAGGGCGCCCACACGATCGACGCCGCTGGCATGACGGTCACGCCCGGTTTCATCGACCTGCACTCCCATGCCGACTTCCGGGTCCAGGGGCACCCGCAGGCCGATACCCAACTGCACCAAGGTGTGACCACGCTGGTGACCGGTAACTGCGGTTTCTCACCCTTCCCGATCGCCGATGCCGAACGGATGCGTACCTCCTCGGCGTTCCTGGAACCGGAACTGGGCTGGGACTGGACCGACGCGGCCGGTTACGCCGCCGCCGTCGATGCCGCCGAACCCGCGATCAACATCGTGGCCCAGGTTGGTCACAACGCGGTGCGCGAGGCGGTGATGGGCGGAGACCAGCGATTGGCCGACGACGATGACCTGGCGGCCATGGCCACGTTGGTGCAAAAGGCGGCCGAGCAGGGCGCACAAGGGTTCTCCACCGGGCTGATCTATGCCCCGGGCACCTACTCCGATGAACGAGAACTGCAGCATCTGGTCGGCGCAGCTGGTCGCGGGGGATTGCTGTACTCCACCCACATCCGGAACGAGGGTGCGCGGCTGACCGACGCGGTGGCCGAGGCGATCAGGTTGGCGCGCGCCGGGGGCACCCGCCTGCAGATCTCGCACCTGAAGTCCGCCGGGCTTGGGAACCACGGTGGGGTGCACGCAGCGCTGGACCTGATTGACGAGGCGGCCGAGGCCGACCTGGACGTAGCGGCCGACGTCTATCCCTACACCGCCTCCTCCACCACGCTCACCACTCGGTTACCCACGTGGGCGCTGGACGGGGGGACCCGGGCGATGCTGCAGCGGCTGGGAGATCCGGCCGCACGGGAGAAGGTACTCACCGAGATGCGTCAGGGCCAGGCGACCCCCGCGGACCGGGTGATGATCGCGCACGTGGGCCCGGGGCGGTACGCCCAGATGGCCGGGCAGTCGCTCGCGCAGATCGCCGAGGAGGAAGGAGTCGACGACGCCGAGGCAACGTTGCGTATTTTGCACGCACACGACGGCAACGCCAGCGTGGTGCTGCACTCAATGAGCCCGGACGACGTCGCCACGGTGATCGCCCATCCGAAGGTGGCCGTCGCCTCCGACGGGTGGGTGCTCACCCCTACCGGCGAAGGTCGCCCCCACCCGCGCAGCTTCGGTACCTTTCCCCGAGTGATCGCCCATTATGTGCGCCAACTGGGCCTGATTAGCCTGCCCGAGGCGATCCGGAAGATGACCTCCCTACCCGCCTCCCGGTTGGGGTGGGCGAACCGCGGGGTGCTGCGCGCCGGCGCGGTGGCCGACGTCGCCGTGTTCGATGCCGATACTTTCGCTGACAACTCCACCTTCACCGATCCGTGGCATCTGGCCGGCGGCATGCACGCGGTGCTGGTGGCCGGTCAGGTGGCGTTCGACGGCGGCGCACCAACCGGGGTGCGTGCCGGGCGAGTGCTGCGCTCGGAGTGAGCCGACGACGGCCCACCTAGCGGGGTGCGTGCCGGGCCGAGGCCGTGCTCGGCGTGAGCGGGCGCGGTCACGGAGCGGGTCTACGCCCGAACCGGCCCGCGAGCAGGGACAGTTGCGACCGCCCGGAGCGGCGGCGGGCCAACGCCACATCCAGGCGCTGGGCCACCTGGGAGATGATCACGTTCACCAGGATGTACACCACGGTGATCACCAGGTAGGTCTGCACCAGGTTCCCGGTGTTGGACACCAGCACCCGGCCGGAGTGCATCAATTCGGCGTAGGACACCACGTACCCGAACGCGGTGTCCTTGACCACGATCACCGCTTGGGCGACCAGGGCGGGCACCACCAGTCGGAGCGCCTGGGGGAACACCACTTGGCGGAACGCTTGGCCCTTCGTCATCCCCACCGCCAGGGCCGCCTCGTTCTGCCCCTTGGGCAGGGCGAGCACCCCGGCGCGGAAAACCTCGGCAAGGATCGCCGAGGCGCACAGCGCGATCGGCAGCACCAGTTTCCAGTACACATCGGGGTCGAACCCGTAGGCGGGCAACGCGAACATGAAGATGTAGATCACCAGCAGCACCGGCACCGCCCGGAACAGCTCCACCACCGCCGCACATGGCCAACGCCACCACCACCGGGTGGACAAACGCCCCACAGCCAGGACCAACCCCAGTGGCAAGGCGATCGCCGCGGCACCGGCGGCTGCTTTGGCGGTGTTCACCAATGCGTTGCCCAAGTAGCGCACGTTGTGGGGTTGATACAGGTCGTACCACCGTGAGGGCGCCAGCGCCCCGGATTCGTAGAACCGCCAGTAGGCCACCGCGAACAGCCCCAGCAGGAACAACACCGAAGCGGCAGTCACGATGCGTACCCACCGCTGGGCACGGGGGCCGACGGTGTCGAACATCGAATGCGTCGCGCTCATCGGGTCACCCGCCAGCGGCGCTCGGCCCGGTTGCCCAGCCACGCCGCGCCCAGGGAGATGGCCGCGTACAGGGCGGCGGCAACCAGGAAGGTGGTCAGCCCCAGCGCCTCCCGGTTGTTGATCGATGACACCGTGAACGTCAGTTCGCCCACCCCGACCACCGCGGCCAGGGAGGAGGACAGCAGCACACCGATGAACAGGGTCACGAACGGGGAGATCATCGACCGCACCGCCTGCGGCGCCACGATCGTGCGCACGATCGGGCCGAACGTCAGCCCAATGGACCGGGCCGCCTCCACCTGGCCGACATCGACGGTATTGATGCCGGTGCGGATGGTCTCACACGCGAAGGCCGCGCCCACTGCGGTCATCGCCACGATCACGGACGGCACGAAGTCGATGTTGATGTCGATCTCCGGCAGGCCGTAGACCACCAGCAGCACCAACGCCACCAACGGCACGTTCCGGAAGATCTCCACGTACACCGTGGCGAAGGCGCGCAGCGGGGCGATCGGGCTGATGCGGAAGGTGGCCAGCACCAACCCGATCGCCACGGCCAGTACGAAGGACACCCCGGTGAGTTGCGCCGTCAGCCCCAGGGCGGCGGCGAACTCACCGACGTAGTCGTCCAGCAGGACGCGCATGAGTCAGCGCGGCCTCAGTCGAGGCCGGTCTCACCGATCGCGGGAGGCTCGGGGGCCTCCTCCAGACCGGTGCGGTCCCCGATGGTCACCTGCCACAACTCCTCCCAGGTGCCGTCGTCGTAGACCTGCTGCAACCAGTCGTTGACGAACTCCAGCGCGTCACCGTCCTGGTTCAGACCGATGCCGTACAGGTCGCCGGGGCCGAAAGGCTCACCCACGATCTTCACGTCATCGTTGTCCACCACGGCGTTCAGCAGCAGGCTCTCGTCGATCACGTAGGCGTCCGCGCGGCCCTGCTGCACCGCCGAGAGCGCCTGGGCGTGATCGGGAAGTTCGAGGATCTCCACATCGTCGGGGGCGTGATCCTGCAACACGGTCACCCCCGTGGAGGCCGCCTGGGTGGCCACAGTGCGGCCGCCCAGATCATCGACGCCGTTGATGTCGTCGGTGTCCTGGCTCACCAGGATCGCGCTCTGGATCTCGTAGTAAGGGCCGGCGAAGTCGATCCGGTCGGCTCGTTCGGGGGTGATGGAGTAGGTCGCGAACACCACGTCGACGGTGTTGTTCACCAGCACCTCTTCCCGGGTGTCCACGTTCACCTGGGATAGTTCGGTGTTGGCCTCCCCGAGGATGTAATTGGCCAGCAGTTGCGACAGTCCGGCGTCGAAGCCGCGGGCAATGTTGTCGGCGGTGTCCAATTGGGAGAAGAGTTCGGAGGTCTCTGTCCCGCCCACATGCAGGACCCCGGCCTCGCGCACGCCGCTGGCCCACTCGTTGGCTTCCACGTCGGCGTCATCGGCTACCGGACCGTTCTCCACGATCTGGGTGTAGGCCTCCACGTCCAGGGCCGATCCCTGGTCGGGCGCTTCGTCACCGTCGGCGGGTGCGGCGCTCTGGTCTTCCTCCTCCGGGCTGCAGGCGGCCAGGCCCACGGCGAGCAGACCCACTGAACTGACGGCAAGGATCCGGCGTCTTGCGGATGTGATTCTCATAGTCGGTTTCCCCAAACGGTTCGCTGATCAGATGCAGCCCGCATGGTCCCACGCCCCGCAACGTGGGGCACATCCGCCCACGATGTGGACGATATCGGCGCTCGGGAGCGCGAGGGCACCTCCGGCCCCGGGATGCCAAGGGCGCCTACGGTCCCGGGGCGCGGAGGGCACCTGCGGTCCACGAGATGCGAAGGGCCCGGGACCTCGCCCCAGAATCTGGGGGAGGCCCCGGGCCCGTCACTTTCAGATGGTGACCGGCAAGCGGTCAGTTGGAGGTGCTCAGCCCTCCACCTCGGAAGCCACGTCGGACTCGTAGAGGTTCTCCATTTCCGACTGCAACTGCTCCATCTCCTCGGCCACGTCGACGTCGGAGGTCAGGATCCGCTGCAAGGTCTGGGACAACTCCAGGTCACCGCCCGGGATGAACAACCGGCCGAAGTCCTGCACCCGGGCCCGCTCCAGTTGGTCGACTGCGGTCTCGAACTGCGGGGTCTCGGCGTACACCTCGGACATGTCCGCGTCCTGGTGGACCGGTACGTAGCCGGTCGCGGCGGAGAACTTCGCGGTGGACTCCGGGTTACCCATGAAGGCGGCGAACATCGCGGCCGCCAACTGGCGCTCCGGGGTGCTGTCGGAGGCGATCATCAGACCGGCACCACCGGTGGGCGTCTGCCCCTCGGCAGCCGGACCGCCGGGCAGGAATGCGGTGCCGACTTCGAAGTCGGCCGATTCCAGGATCCCGCCCAGGGAACCGGTGGACTGCACGATCTGGCTGGTCGCACCGGCGGAGAAGTCGTCCGCGGGGCTGCCCGAGGCGACGGTGGCCCAGTCGCTGGTGGCTTCCTGGGCGAACTCCAGTGCCTCGATGGTTTCGGCGGAGGTCAGGGTGGACATGTCCCACTCGTTCGACCACGCACCGCCGTAGGCCCACACCAGGTTGGCCATGGACCAGGCCGGGTACTCCTCCTGCGGCGGGAAGGTGAACGCGGAGTTGGCCACTTCGGCGTCCATCAGTTGCTGGGACACCTCAGCGACCTCTTCCCAGGTCTCCGGGGGCGCGTCGACGCCGGCTTCGGCGTAGTGGTCCGCGTTGTAATAGAACAGCGGGGTGGAGCGGGCGTAGGGGACGCCGTAGTGGCTGCCTTCGTAGAGGTAGTCCTCATACAGCGCTTCGACGTACCCGGAGGTGTCGATGCCGGCCTCCTCCAACAGCGGATCCACCGCCACGAGGGAACCGTTGAGGTAGTTGGGGAACCAGGTGGCGTCGGAGAGGACCACCACGTCCACCTCGGCGCTGCCCTGGGCGGTCTGGAACCGCTGGGAGGTCTCCTCGTAGTTGGCTCCGGAGGTCACCACGTTGACGGTGATCCCGGTTTCCGCGGTGAACTCCTCGATCAGTTCGTTCTCCACGTCCGCGGACCCGCCGGGGTGGTTGGTCCAGAAGGTAATCTCATCTGCGGGCTCGACACCCTCGACGTCGACGTCTTCGGCCTCGGTGACCTCTCCGGAGGTGTCCGGACCGCACGCGGCCAACGCCAGCGTGGCGGCGCCGAGCACTGCCAGGCCGCGCACGGTGCGCGAAACAGACTTGCTCATCTTGCTCCTTCTTGTTGGTTGGGTCCGTGATGAACCCGGTGGTTGAAATGAAATCCGTACGGATCGGAGCCGCGGGAATGCGCCGGTCTCACTTCACCGCGCCCTGGGTCAGCCCGGCCACGATGTACCGCTGCAACGCGGCGAAGATGATCAGCACCGGCACGATCACCAGCACCGCACCGGCCATGAGGATGCCGTAACTACCGGTCTGGGACTCGATCGACTGCAACAGGTTCAGCCCCACCGGCAGGGTCATCTTGTCGGGGGAGTCGATGATGATCAGCGGCCACAGGAAGTTGTTCCACTCGCTGACGATCGTGACCAATGCCACGGTCGCGATGGCTGGCAGCGAGACCGGTGCAGCGATCTGGAGCAGTTTGCGGCCGTGTCCGGCGCCGTCGAGTTCAGCGGCTTCGAACAACTCCTTCGGCAGCGCTTTGAAGTGCTGGCGCAGCAGGAAGGTGCCGAAGGCGGTACCCAGGCCGGGCAGGATGATGCCCCACAGGGTGTTGCGGCCGCCCAACGCGGTGATGGTCAGGTAGTTCGGCAACATCGACACCTCCGGCGGCACCATGAGTGCCACCAGGATCCCGAGGAAGATGATGTTTGCACCGGGCACCCTGATGAACACCAGCGCGTAGGCCGTGGTTACCGCGAGCACCACCTTGACGGTGGCACCGATGACCGTGACCACCACGCTGTTGCGCAGCACCGTCAGCAGCGGCACCCGTTCGCCGACCGCGACGTAGTTGCTCAGGGTGGGGTCCTGCGGCAGCAGTGTCGGGTTCAGAGTGAGGATCTCACCGGGCGGTTTGAAGCTGGACAGGACCATCCACGCCAGCGGCAGCACGATGATCAGCAAGGCCAGCAGGATGGGCAGGTAGCCGGCAAGCAGGGTGTCCGCCAGGTTGCGGGGCGCGAAAGCCTTCACCCAGTCCGGCCGGGCCTTCTGTCGTCGGCGGGGTTGTACCGGGCCGCTCGGGCCGGCTGGAGTGGCGATGGGCGTGTGTGTCACTGGTAATGCACCTTCCGCTCCACATAGCGCAACTGCACCGCGGTGATGAGGAACAGGGTGAAGAACAACACCACGGCGATGGCAGCGGAGTAGCCGGCCCGTTGGTAGGCGCCGAAGGACTGGAGGTAGATCTCGAAGATGATCGTGTTCGTGCCGTGCCCCGTGGGCGTCATGATGCGCAGGATGTCGAAGGCGTTGGTCATGGAGAAGATGATGTTGGTGACCAGTAGGAAGAACACCGTGGGAGTCAGCAGTGGCAACACCACTGAGAAGAACCTGCGTACCGCACCGGCACGGTCCAGGGTTGCGGCCTCGATCAGCTCCTGCGGCACGGCCTGGAGGCCGGCGAGGAACACCACCGCGCAGAAGCCCAGGTTCTTCCACACGTAGACGATGATCACCATCACTAGCGCCCAGTTCTCATTCAGGTACCACTGCGGCGAAGCGATGCCGAAGAAACCCAGGAGGTGGCTGAGCGCCCCGCGGGTGGGGTCGAAGATGAAGTTCCACACCATCGCCACGCCGACTCCGGAGAGCACATACGGTGCGAACACTGCGGTGCGGGCGGCGGTGCGGCCGGGCAGTTTCTTGTTCAGCACCAGCGCGATGAGCATGCCCAGCACCATCGAGCCCACGACCGCAGCGCCGGTGAAGATGCCCGTGACCCGCCATACTTCCAAGCCGGACTCGGAGGTGAAGAACCGGACGTAGTTGTCCAGGCCCACTGGGGTCGCGCGGGGTGAACCGAGCCGCCAGTCGAGCGTGGAGTAGTACATGTTGCTGACCAGCGGGAAGTAGATGAACGCCAGGATCAGCAAGATATTGGGGCCGGCGAAGAGCACGAACAGCGACCAGTTCTTCGACATCCGCCGCCGGTGCGCCTTCTTGCGAGCCTGCGCACGTTCGCCTGTCGGATCGTCCCATTGCCCGCCCGGCGCAACGGAGGCGCCGGCACGTGACGACGTCAGGGTCCCTGGCGCGGCGGAATCGTTCGCACCCTGGGGTGTCGCCATCCACGCTCCCTTTCAACGCAAACTGCAGCAGGCTTCAGCACCCGGTTATCAGCCACGAAGACCTGCAGAATGACCGCACATGAATCTACCCTGACTCGCGGCTTGCTCGACCCAGATGTCCGTTAGTTCCCGAATCGTTACCTGCGGAGTGGCCTTCGCCACGGTTGGGCTTTCTGCCATACGTACCGGTATGGGCTGAGGGCGGCCCTACCCGGAAGGCGGACCGGCCGTCCGCTGGCTCCGACGCCGGCTGCCCGCTGGCCCCAACGCCGGCCCTCCGCTGGTGGGGGCGCCGGCACCTCCGTCCGGGACGCCGACGTACCGGTCGTCTGGCCGAGCCTCCCGGCCGTGGGGGGCGAGGGTGGCTGCCCAGGCACGGGGATGGTCGCAGACCTAAGCGCAACGGGTGGCAGCGGTGTGGGGAGTGGGCGCACGAAATCCGCTTCTACGATCCACCCCGGAGGAGGCATCATCCTGACGGTGCACCTCGCCCCGAGTGCCGCGTCCCGGCTGTCAACGTCAGCCGCTACAGCGTCGGTCTGGCCTGCCTCCCGGAACTGGCGGACCGCTCGCAGGGGTGGATCGTTCGCCCGCGCGCAGCGCCGACTTCGTCACTGTCGGTGCGCACCCCTCTCTGAAGGAGCCCCATGGAAGTCTTGTTCGTCTTTCTCGGCGCGACCGGGCTCGCGTTCGCGCTGATCTGGATCCGCCGCCGGCGTGTGTACCGGTCATGGCCGTCGGCGCTGCGGGTGGGCCTGTCGGCGATGTTCTTCATGACCGGCATCACCCACTTCGTGCTGCTGCGCGAGGACCTGGTTGCGATGGTGCCGCCATTCCTGCCGGCCCCGGAACTGCTCGTTACCCTCACCGGCGTACTCGAGTTGGCCGGTGCCGTCGGTTTGCTGCTCAAACGCGCCGCGGTGTGGGCCGCCGGGGGACTGGCAACCCTGATGGTGACGATGTTCCCGGCCAACGTCTACGCCGCTCTCTCCGGCCTCACGATGAACGGAGAGGCGGCGACCCCCTTGGTGCCGCGGACCTTGATGCAACTGCTCTACATCGCCGCGGCCGTCGCGGTCGTGCTCGCCTATCGGCGCGTGGCATGGCCTCGCTCGAACGGGGACCTCGGACTCAGAACGGCCGGCCATCCCCCCGCGGGTGGTTCACGGTGACCGCCGACGAGACCCCAAGCCCGGCGGCTAGGTTCTCAAGCCTCCCCGCCCGGGCACAGTTCGCACCCGACGGTGACCGGCTGGCGAAGGTTGCCTGCCAGAGGCGGAACGGCCAGCCTGGGGGAATGGACACCGCCCTCACGCTGCATCACGTTATTACCCTGCTAGAACAGCGGTACCCGCCGTCGACCGCCCATGACTGGGACGCCGTCGGTCTGGTCACCGGCGACCGGAGCTCCCCGATCGGCACCGTGCTCTTGGCGGTGGACCCGGTGGACACAGTGGTGGACGAAGCGATCGAGATCGGTGCGGACCTGATCATCACCCATCACCCGTTGCTGCTGCGCGGGGTGACCAGCGTGTCCACCGACACCCCGAAGGGTGCCCTGGTGCACCGGCTGATCCGCGCAGGTATCGCCCTGTACGTGGCGCACACCAACGCCGACATCGCCGCCGGTGGCGTCAACGAGGCGTTGGCGGACCTGGTCGGTCTGAAAGATGCCCGACCACTGCAGCCAGCCCCCGGCGAGGACCTCGACCTGCTCATCACCTATGTGCCCACCCCGCAGGCGGAGCAGGTGCGCCAGGCACTCGGTGCCGCCGGCGCCGGGCAGGTGGGGGAGTACACCGGATGCGCCTGGTCGGTCACGGGTACCGGAGAGTTCACGCCGGTGGGCTCTGCCGACCCGACCATCGGCACCGTGGGGGAGCACACCAAGGTGGAGGAGGTGCGCCTGGAGATGGTGCTGCCGCCCTCCCGGCGGACCCAGGTGGTGACCGCGCTGCGCGATGCCCATCCGTATGAGGAACCGGCCTTCTCGGTGGTGCCCACCGCGCCCGCCCCCTCGGGTACGGGACTGGGACGCATCGGCACCCTGCCGAACTCGATGACGCTGCGCGAACTGGCCGAACATGTGGCTTCGGTGTTGCCGGCTACCGCCCACGGGGTGCGCATCGGCGGGGATCCACAGGCGCTGGTTCGCACCGTCGCTGTGTGCGGCGGGAGCGGCGATTCTCTGCTGGAGGCCGCTCGGGCCGCGGGGGTGGATGCGTATCTGACGGCGGATCTGCGCCACCACCCGGCCTCCGAAGCCCTTGCACACCCCGATGCTCCGGGGTTGCTCGACGTCGCGCACTGGGCCTCGGAGTGGCCCTGGTTGCCCATCGCAGCCGACTACCTGCGCGCCCGGGTCGACGCGTCCGGAACGCCGTTGGACGTGCGCGTGAGCACCCGCCCCACTGACCCGTGGAGCGATAGGGTGGAGCAAAGCCGTCAGGAAGGAGCTGTGTGATAGCCGTGAGCACAGCGCCCGTGTCCGACCAGCGCACGTTGCTGGATATCCAGGCCTTGGACACCACGTTGGCCAAGTTGACCCACCAGAAGAATTCCCACCCCACCCTGGGCACGCTGGAGGAATTGACCGGCAGGGCCGAGGACCTGGACCGCAACCGCGCCCAGACCCAGGTTCTGGTGTCGGACACCCGTCGTGAACTGGTCAAGGCCGAGACCGACGTGGAGCAGGTGCGCAACCGCGCCGAACGCGACCGCCAACGCCTGGAGTCGGGCACCGGCTCACCGAAGGACCTGCAAGCCCTGACCAGGGAACTTGAGTCACTCGCCAAGCGCCAAAGCGACCTGGAGGACGTGGAGTTGGAGGTGATGGAACGCCTGGAGAACGCCGAGAGTGAACTGAAGGCCATCACTGAGCAACTCGAGGCGATCCGCGCCGACATCACCAGGGTTGAGGCGGAACGTGATCAGGCGTTCGCTGAACTCGACGAGGAGATCGCCAAGACCCGGGCGAAGCGGGAGGAACTCGCTGAAGGCGTCGACGCCGACTTGCTCACGCTGTACGAGCGGGTACGCGCCAAGAGCGGGGGATTGGGCGCGGTCGGACTGCGCGGCGGGGCCACCCAGGGAATCCAGATCCCGCTGTCATTGACCGAGAAGTCCGCGATCGAGGCCGCACCACCCGAGCAAGTGATCCGTAGCGAGGACTACGACTACATCCTGGTGCGCCTGGACGACTGAACCGGGGCTGTGCGCCCCTGTCGCAGGTGTGGCGCCGGCCGAGCAAGACGACGGCGGGACGGAGTAAGGCGGCGTCGGCCCGCCCCCGCAGGTGTGCCGTCAGTCCGCGAGCACGATTTCCAGCGTGTCCGGGCCCTTGCCCTTGGCAGGGTGCAGCAACACATCCCTGGCGAAGGTGCCCACGAGTTCCGAGGCCGCTTCCAACACCTGCTGCACCGTCCGCGGCATAGGTTCTGCACGCCGCAGAAGGTGGCCGGCAAGGACGCCTCGAGCGTGCTTGGCGTGGTGGGACACGACCTTCGGTCGCCCGTTGCGGATCGCCACCACCCGCACGGTGATCCACGGACGTCCGCGCGCGGGAGACCAGGCCGGTGCATAGGCACCGGAGCGGCAGTCGACGACGACGTCGCGCCCGGCCGGGTCGAACACGCCGGTCAGGTGGCGGGCCCAGAAGGCGGCAAGGGGCGCCACGCCCGGCAAGGCCGCGGTCATCGACAACCGGTACGCCGGTATCCGGTCGTTCGGACTCAAGATCCCCCACAAGGCCGACGCGATCCGCACGTGCCGGTTCGCTCGTCGTCGAGCCGTTCCGGAGATTTCAGCCAGACCGGCCGCTTCATACAACACGCCTTGGTAAACCTGCGCCGCGGGCGCGGTCGCCGCCCGGTACACACCGGTGTTGGCCGCTACCTGGTCGGCCAGTGCCGAACTCACTTTCAGCACATCGGTGGCGTCCGGGCGGGCTGAGGCGACGGTCAGCGCGTGGAGCACCTGCTCGCGCGCCGGGCTCAACTCCGGACAGACCAAGGAGCCCAGGTCCACGGGCCGGCCGCGCGCGGGCACGCGTTTGTTCTCGGAGGGCGGCAGAAGGATGAGCACTCCGGAAGCCTAATGGGACTGCACTGGTCGGCCCGCGGGGGAGGGCCCGGGATCCGAACCGATGGACCGTGCGGGCATTTACTCGCGCCGCCTGCTGCCCTGCGCGGGTGCCTCGCGCGGCTGCACCGTGCGGCTGCACTGTGCGGGGTGCACTGTGCGGGGTGCACTGCGCACCGGCCTTGCGGGGCTGCAGGGTGCCGCCGGTGGTCTCGCCTCGCAGAAACGTCTCGGTTTGGACACGACTGCGCGCGGGTATCTCGACAGATGAGATCTGTGCGTTAGTCTGCCCGTCTAACCTCTTGGCACCGGCGCCCAGGCAGGCACCGGACTCAGGGGCGACGTCCGATCACTACATCGAGGTGGACACATGCGTGAACGTAGAGTCATGGCATTGGCGGCGCTGGCCACCGCCGGTGCCCTAGTCCTCGCAGCCTGCGGGAACGGCGACACCGAGGGCGGCGCAGAGAACGGCGGCGACGTCACCGACCAAGCCGCCGAGACGGCACTGCCGGTGGTGATCGGTACGACCGACACCGTGACCAACATCGACCCGGCCGGGTCCTACGACAAACCGTCCTGGAACATCATCTACAACACCTTCCAGCGGTTGCTCTCCGTTCCTCTCGGGGAGACCGAACCGACTCCCGATGCCGCCGAGAACTGCGACTGGGACGATGACGTCACCTACACCTGCACGTTGAAATCCGGGCAGACGTTCGCCGACGGCAGTGAACTGACCGCGGAGAACGTGGTGCACTCCATGGAGCGGCAACTGGAGATCCAGCACGCCTCCAACGGGTGGCAACTGCTGACCGGGATCGAATCGGTGGAGGCCGTTGATGAGTCCACCGTTACGTTCACGCTGTCATCGGCCGACGCCACCTTCCCCTACATCCTCACCACCGCGGCCGCCGCGATCGTGCCGATGAGTTTCCCCGGCGACGAACTTCAGCCCAATGCCGAGGTGTTCGGATCCGGGCCGTACACGGTGGAGGCCTTCGATGCGACGCAGCAGATCCAACTGGGCTTGAACGAGAACTACGCCGGAGACTCCCAAGTGGCCAACTCCGGGGTGATCGTGCAGTTCTACCAAACCGAGTCAGCGCTGAAGCAGGCGATCGAGGAGGGTGACGTGATGGTCGCCTACCGGTCGCTGGCGGTCACCGACATCGAAGACCTGCGGGAGAACGGAGCCGACCGCGGCGTGGAGGTGGTGGTCGGGGAGGGCACCGAGATCAACTACCTGGTGCTGCAGGCCTCACGGGAACCGTTCGACGACCCGGCGGTGCGCCAAGCGGTGGCGCAGGTGATCGACCGGGAGGCGATCGCCGCCTCGGTGTACCGCGACACCGTCACCCCGCTGTATGGGCCGATCCCCGACGGCGTGGCCGGCCACGTGCCGTCGTTCGCCGACGCCTACGGTGAGGGCCCGGATATCGACGCCGCCCGTCAGACCCTGGAGGACGCCGGAGTGGATATCCCGGTGACGTTCGACGCCTGGTGGATGCCGGACCGCTACGGCGAGGAGATCGGTGACATGTTCGGTGAGATCGAACGCCAGTTGGAAGATTCGGAACTCTTCGACGTGACCTTGGAGCAACTGTCCTGGGCGCAGTACGCCGAGACGTTTTCCGACCAGTCGATGGACGCCTTCGATCTGGGTTGGTTCCCCGACTTCCCCGACGCGGCCAACTACATCGAACCGTTCTACGGCTCCGAGAACATCTTCAACAACGGTTACAGCAACCCGGAGATGGACGAGTTGATCGACACCATCCTCACCGACACCGATGAGGACAACCGTCTGGCCGCCTTCGAGCGCGCCTCGGAGATCGCTGCCGAGGAGGTGCCCATCGTGCAACTGTGGCAGCGCGACCAGATCGCCGCTGTCCGCCAGGGCGTCACCGGGGTGGAGGAGACGTTGGATCCGTCCTTCATCTTCTATTACGCCGGGGTCAGCGGCGTCGTCGAATAGCCCAGGTGCTGCGGGGCTGCCGCACGGCGGCCCCGCAGTTGCGGGTGGCGTCCGGGCAGGTCGGCGCTCCAGGTGCCGCAACGGCGCCCGGCGCCGGCTCGTTCGTGTCCTTCAGGAGGTGTGAGTGTCGAGGCAGGCAACTGGATCGCTGCGCACTTACCTGATCACCCGGTTACTGCTGTTCATCCCCCAGGTGCTGGTCATCTTGACCATCGTGTTCATCCTCATGCGGGTGGCGCCCGGGGACCCGGTCAGTGTGGCCCTCGGGGGGCAGCGCAGCGCCGAGGAACTTCAGGCGCTGCGCGAAGCAGCCGGCTACGACCGCCCCATCCTGGTGCAGTACGCGGAGTACATCGGCGGAGTCCTCACCTTCGACCTGGGCACCACGATCGTGGACAACCGGCCGGTTACCCAGATCTTCGCCGTCAACGGCGGAGCCACGTTGACGTTGACCCTGGCGGCGTTCCTGGTGGCACTGGTGCTGTCGATCCCGCTGGGACTGCTGGCCGGCCGGTTCCGCGACACCGCCCTGGACGCGGTGCTGCGGGTGTTCGGCATCCTCACCTACGCCGCGCCGGTGTTCTTCCTCGGGTTGCTGCTGCAACTATTATTCGCGCGGAGTTTGGGCTGGTTGCCTTCCAGTTCCCAGGCCTCGCCGGTGATGTTCGCATCCGTGCCGCCTCGCACCAACATCTTCCTCCTGGACGCCTTGCTGGCGGGTAACACCGCAGCGTTCGTCAACGGCCTACAACACCTTGTCCTGCCGGCGGTCACACTCGGACTCCTTCTCACCGGGGTGTTCATCCGCATCATCCGGATCAACCTGATCCAAACCCTCAGCAGCGATTATGTTGAAGCGGCCAGGGCCCGGGGGGTGCCCGAGCCCCGGGTGGTAGTCGCCCACGCCTTCAAGAACGCGATGGTCCCGTTCGTGACCATCCTGGGCCTGCAGGTGGCGCTGCTGCTGGGCGGAGCGATCCTGACCGAACAGACCTTCAACTGGAACGGCATCGGCTCGCAACTGGTGCGTTACCTGGACGCCCGTGATTACGCCGCGGTGCAGGGCATCATCACGTTCTTCGCCCTGGCGGTGGTGACGGTCTCGCTGCTGATCGACATCATCAACGCGATCATCGACCCGAGGGTGAGGTACTGATGGCCGTCGAAGCGGTCCCCACACCGCCCCCGTCCCAGGCCCGCGGCACCGGCGGGTCCCGGCTGCGGCGCATCCTGCGCGGTATCGCCCGCCCCTACACCGCCTCCCACGGGGTGGGCCGGTTCATGTTGGTGACCGGCACAGTTCTGACCATCCTCATGCTGCTCGTGGCCGTATCCGCCTCGGCGATCGCTCCGTTCGGGCACGCTCAGGTCGCCGACGAGGCCGGCCGTTTCGCCAACCACTTACCCCCCGGCGGGCAGCACATCTTCGGTACCTCCACCCAGGGCTACGACGTGTTCTCCCGCGTGGTGTTCGGTGCCCGGACCGCCGTCACCGTGGTGCTGCTGGCGCTGACCTTCTCCCTGGCCATCGGGGTGCTGTTGGGACTCCTCGCCGGGTTCGTGGGCAGGTGGCTGGACCGGGTGCTGGTGATGATCATGGACGCCCTGTTCACCCTGCCGGCGCTGCTGCTGGCGATCGTGGTGGCCTTCTTGCTGTCCGAGCGCATCGGAGGCGGGGCCACCACCGCGGCGTTGGCGATCACCGCGGTGTACGTACCGCAGTATTTCCGGGTGGTCCGCGCCGCGACCGTCAGCGCCAAGGAGCAGACCTATGTGGAAGCGGCGCGAGCGATGGGCGCTAGGCCGCTGACGGTGATGTTCCGCTACCTGCTCAACAACGTCATCCAGTCGGTCCCCGTGATCGCCACACTCAATGCCGCCGACGCCATCCTCACCCTCGCCGGGCTCGGCTTCCTCGGATACGGGATCCAGCCGACGGAGGCCGCTGAGTGGGGCTATGACCTCCAGCGAGCCGTCGCCGATGCCGGTGCGGGTATCTGGTGGACGGGGTTGTTTCCCGGTGTGGCGATCGTGCTGCTGGTGATGGGCATGACGCTGATGGGCGAGGGCTTGAACGAGGCACTCAACCCGGCTGTGCGGGTGCGCCGGCTGCTCCAGGTGCGCATGCCCGACGACGTTCCACCATCGATGAAACCGCCCGCCGGCCAGGCCGTTCGGTCCGGGAGTTCCGCACCGGAAGCGTCCCCGGAGAGCGACACTGGACCCGCAGCACACCCGGGAGATACGACTCCGGAGGTTCGCGATGACTGACCCCAGACGGCACCCGGCCGGCACCGCCGGGGGAAATGGTGCCCCTGCCCTCGACCCGGTCCTGGCGGTGGAGGACCTGCGCGTCTGGTACGGCACGGACGCCGGCCCGGTACGCGCGGTCGACGGTGCATCGTTCGACCTGTTCCCCGGTGAGACGCTGGGACTGGTCGGAGAGTCGGGATCCGGGAAGACAACCCTGGGACGGGGCGTGCTGGGACTCCTGCCGCGCGCGGCCGCCGTGGACGGGGTGGTGCAGTACGCCGGCCGCAACCTGGTGCGCGCCAAACCCAAAGAACTGCAACGGCTGCGCGGACCGGACCTGGGCATGATCTTCCAGGAGCCGTTGACACGGTTGAACCCGCTGATGCGTGTCTCGGAGCACTTCGAGGAAGCGTTACGCACCCACGAACCCAAAACTCCGAAGGCCGAGATCCAGCAACGCGCGATCGAAACGCTGCGAGCGATGGGAATCCCACCGACCCGGTACCGGGCTTACCCCCATGAGTTCTCCGGCGGGATGCGTCAGCGGATCATGATCGCGCTGGCGTTGGTGCTGCGGCCGGCGTTCATCGTGGCGGACGAACCCACCACGGCCCTGGATGTGCTGGTGGAGGCGCAGATCATCTCGATCCTGGCCGATCTACGGCGCAACTTCGACACCTCGCTGCTGTTCATCACGCACAACCTGGGCATCGTGGCCGAAGCCTGCGACCGGGTGGCGGTGATGTACGCCGGCCGAATCGTGGAACAAGGGCCGGTGGCGGAGGTGTTCGCCAACCCGCAACATCCCTACACCCAGGCGCTGCTGGCCTCCACGATCTCGCTGAACACCACTGGGCTGCACTACATCGAAGGCGCCCCGCCGGACCTCATCACCCCGCCGTCGGGATGCCGCTTCCATCCCCGCTGCCCGCACGCGATGAGTGTGTGCGCCGAGCAGTTCCCTCGCCCGGTCCAGACCGGCACGCAGGTGGTCGAATGCTGGTTGCACGGCCCCGAGGACCTCATCCCACCCGGGGGGACGCAGCCCTTGGAACGAGAGGAGCTGACCGTTGCCGACGAAGCCTGAGCCCGCCGGCGCCGCGGCGCGGCCCCAGCGCCCCGGCGGCGCGAGCCCATCGTCGGGCTCCGATGAGGCGTTGATGAGCATCGAGGACCTGCAGGTGCACTTCGACCTGCGGGGAAACGCTCTCGCGCGATTACTGGGCAGCGGCGGGCAGAAAGTCAAAGCGGTCGACGGCGTGAACCTCACCTTGCGTAAAGGGGAGGTGCTGGGCCTGGTGGGGGAGTCCGGCAGCGGCAAGACAACCCTCGGTCGAGCGCTACTGGGACTGGTGGGCGCCACCTCCGGGCATATCCGCTACGGCGACGCCGATCTGGCGAGGATGAAACAAAGTGAGTTGCGCACACTGCGCCGCCGCCTGCAGATGGTGTTCCAGGACCCGCACGCCGCATTGAACCCCACGATGGATCTGCGGACGGCGATCGGCCACCCACTGCGGATCCAAGGCCTGGTGGACAACCGGGAAGAAGAGGAAGCCCGGGTGGTCCAAGCGTTGGAGCGCACCGGGCTGGTGCCGGCCGAACAGTTTTTGGACAAATTGCCCGCGGAACTCTCCGGCGGGCAGAAGCAACGCGCAGTGATCGCGCGGGCGATCATCTGCGGCCCGGAACTGCTCGTCGCCGACGAACCGATCTCCATGCTGGATATGTCGGTACGCAACAAGATCCTGCAACTGATGCTGGACTTACGCGAACAGTTGGACCTGACCTACGTCTACATCACCCACGACCTCGCCACCGCGAAATTCTTCTGCGACCGGGTCGCGATCATGTACCTGGGCAGAATCGTTGAGATCGGCCCCACCGAGGAGATCTTCGCCGACCCCAAGCACCCCTACACCCGTTCGCTACTCAAAGCGGTGCCGGATCCCGACCCTTCTCGGAGCGTGCCGCGCGACCTGCCGCGTGGGGAGATCCCCGACGCTGCGGCACCACCGCACGGGTGTTCCTTTCACCCCCGGTGTCCGGCGGCGTTCGGGCCCTGCGGCTGGGAAGGCCGAGACCTGGCCGCGATGTTCGAACGGCGCTGGCTGGAACGAGGCGAGGACATCTACCGAGCCGAACAACCCCTGGTCGCCGCGGTGGAGAACCTTCCAGCGGGCCAGGAAGAGGTCTCCCTGCCGGTGCCGTCCGGGCATACCCCGCAGCAGGTGCATGAGGTACTCGAGCGCACACGCACCGAGGACCCGGCAGAGCCGCTCTGGCGCGGTGTGGAGGCGTTGGAGACGGGCGCCGACGACGTGCGGGTGCGTTTTCGCCGGGGCGTGGATCCGCCACTGGGCCCTGCTGGCGGAGTGGAAGTCGCCTGCCATCTGCATGATTCACGGTTCGCTGCCGAGGCCGTCCAGGACAGCCCCGCACCGGACCATGCGGGCGAGTAGTAGACCCCGCGCGGCCATCCGAGCATGTAGACCGACGCCCCCGGGACCGGCCGGGCGTGTAGGCCGACGCCCCCGGGACCGGCCGGGCGTGTAGACCCGGGCCCCACGCAGCCACCCGGGCGCATAGACCTGGTTACCTGCGCAGGCCGCACGCCGCACCGGCGCGTCGTGGCAGCGAGTTGCTCGTGACGGCAGGCACGCTCCGCTCAGGCGGGCGGTGCGCCCCGTTCCGGACCCTCCTGCTGGCCCACACTGGTGACAGTGGTGAGCAAGAACGCAGCATCCTCCAGCGCCCGGACCGCATGCCGGTGGTGGGTCAGGGCAGTGAGTTGCCCAGCGGTCAGTTCCAGATCCCGATCGCCTTGGCTGGTGATGACAACCCGCCCGGTCAGAATCTGGATACTGGCGGCATCGGGGGAGTTGTGCTCGGCCAGTTCGGCTCCGGAACGCAACGCGATCACCGATTGGCGCAGGACGCCGTCGCGGACGATCAGCTCAGCGCTGCGCCCATGAACATCCGCCCGGGCTGCTTGCAGGTGATCGGCCGTCAAAGCCTCCAGGTTGGCCACGATGCCTCCTATGTGCGCGGGTCGATTTCCACCGAGCCTACCGCTGGCAGGTCCAATCCTTCCCGGCGGCGAACCCGGAGTGCCAGGCTAGGCCCATGAGCGATCACACCGGGCCGGAGGCCGCCGCCGAGAGCGGCGGACTGTACTACTGGGACTACTTGGGGCTGGATCAACTCCTGAGCGCCCAAGAACCGCGCAGCAACCTGGCCGGCGAGAGTGCCCACGACGAGTTGCTGTTCATCATCGTGCACCAGGCCTACGAACTGTGGTTCAAACAGATCCTGCACGAGTTGGACGATGTGGTTGCGATCATGGACGCCGACCACGTACCGGAGAAGGCCATGGGTCAGGTGGCCGATCGGCTCGAACGTATCGTTGCCATCCAACGGCTGCTCGTGGAGCAGATCACGGTGCTGGAGACGATGACACCCCTGGACTTCCTCGACTTCCGGGACGCCCTGGTACCGGCGTCGGGATTCCAGAGCGTGCAGTTCCGGCTCATCGAGAACCGGTTGGGCCTGAACCCGCAACGGCGGCTGAAGATCCACGGTGCTCCCTACACCGCGGTGCTTTCCGAGAAGCACGCCGCGCAACTTTCCGGCACGGAGGACGCGCCGACGGTCCACGGTGGCGTGGACCGGTGGTTGTCGCGGACCCCGTTCCTGAGGTTCGGCCAGTTCGATTTCTGGGCGGCCTACGCCCGCGCCGTGGAGGAGATGCTGGCCGGGGAGCGCCGCGCCATCGAGAACCTCGAGACCCTCACCGATGCGGGGCGCGCGGAGCAGTTAGCCGCCTTGGAGGAGACCGCCGCCTCCTTCCAAACGCTCTTCGACGCCGACCAATACGCTGAGTTGCAGCGCCGCGGGCACCGGCAGTTCTCCCATCAAGCGTTCCTGGCCGCCCTGCTGATCAACCTGTACCGCGACGAGCCCCTGTTCCAGACCCCGTTCCGATTACTCACCGCGCTGGTAGGCATCGACGAAGGGTTCACCACGTGGCGCCAGCGGCATGCGTTGATGGTGCACCGGATGATCGGCGCGAAGATCGGCACCGGCGGCACATCGGGGCACGCGTACCTGAGCGCCGCGGCGAACCGGCACCGGGTGTTCTCCGACCTGTTCGACCTGCCCACCTATTTCGTACCGCGCTCCGCTCTTCCCACCCTGCCCGAGGAGGTTTCCACCCAGTTGCGATTCCGTTACGAGCAGGACGGCGCATGATCGCCGGTAGGCAGAGCCTGGCGGAGCACTTCAGTGCTGCCCTGTCCGGCGCGGGATTGCACATGGCGGCGCACAGCCACCACCCCTGGCCGGACGTGACACGCGCGGCGCACCTGCGCTCATGGGAAGTGGCCGCGGCTGAACTGGATGACAAATGGCCCGCCGTGCTGGAGCACGAGGTTCCGCGCGCCCAGCGCCACGTGGCCAACCGGTTGGGACTCCTGGACCCGACGACAGTGGCGTTCGCACAGAACACCCACGAACTCCTCGTGCGGATCTGTTCGGACCTGCCCGCACCGATGCGCGTGCTCACCACGGACGGGGAATTCCACAGCGCGGCCAGACAACTGGACCGGTGGGCCGAGGCCGGATTGGCGCTGGTCGAAAGAGTGTCCGTGGAACCCTTCGACACGTTCCCCCAGCGGTTCATCGCCGCCATGGACACCACGTTCGATCTGATTCTGGTCTCACAGGTGTTCTACAACTCCGGATACGTGCTGCCCGACCTCGCCCAGATCGTGGGCAGAGTCCCTAGCGACCACACCTACGTCATCGTCGACGGCTACCACGCCTTCATGGCGCTGCCGACCTCCCTGGCCGCGATCCAGGACCGGGCGTTCTATCTCGCCGGCGGGTACAAGTACGCGATGTCCGGAGAAGGCGCCGCATTCGCCGTCGCCCCGCCCGGTTACGCGACGCGCCCGGTGGACACCGGCTGGTTCGCTTCTTTCGGCGCGTTGGCACACGCCGGCGCAGTGCCGGCCACGGTGCAGTACAGCACGAACGGGTGGCGCCTTGCCGGCTCCACCTTCGACCCGACCGGTCTGTTCCGCTTCAATGCGGTGCAGGAGTGGCTCAACGACCTGGGCGTGGAGGTGAGGGATATCCACGAGCACGTCCGAGGGCTGCAGGAACAGTTCGTGGCCGGCGCCGAGCGGGTAGCCGGGCCGCTTGCCGGCGCCGAACTGTTGCCCGGGCGGACTTTCGAGCGGGGACATTTCCTTACCTACCGCCACCCCGATGCGGCGCGCATCACTGCCACGCTTGCCCAGCGCGGTGTGCGGGTGGATCACCGTGGTGACCGGTTGCGTTTCGGGTTCGGTGTGTACCACAGCACCACCGACGTCGAGCACCTGCTGCGGGCGGTCGCCGCCGCGGGCTGACGGCGGAGCGTGCCGCGGCCCGGCGGGACGGAATGCCAGGCGGTACCATGGGAAGTGGATGAGCCGGCCAGGCGGCCGCGTCACGGAGAGATCTGTGCCGAGGAACGTCCGGACTCCACAGGGCAGGATGGTGGGTAACGCCCACCCGGGGTGACCCGCGGGAAAGTGCCACAGAAAGCAGACCGCCGCACTGCGGTGCGGTGAGGGTGAAAGGGTGGTGTAAGAGACCACCAGCACACCGGGTGACCGGTGTGGCTCGGCAAACCCCATCCGGAGCAAGGCCATACAGGAGACGTTCGAGGGTAGCCCGCCCGAGTCTCCGGGTAGGCCGCTTGAGGCCTGCGGCAACGCAGGTCCTAGATGGATGGCCGCCCCCGGAACTCAGGTTCCGGCGACAGGATCCGGCGTATCGGCCGGCTCATCCCCGTTCGGTCGCCGGCGTCTTGCAGACGCGTTAGCGCGGCGCGTCATGGGGGTCTAGTGCGTTCCCGCGGCGCGTCAGCGCCGGCGTTAATCGGTCGCCGAGGGTGCGTCGGGCTCCGCTTCGGCCGCCATGATCGCTGCGCCGATGATGCCCGCCTTGTTCCGCAAGTGCGCTGGCACGATCGGTGCCCGGGTGCGCAGCAGCGGGATGAAAAGGTCGTGGTCCCGGCTGACGCCGCCGCCGAGCACGATCAGGTCCGG
>DATGSR010000206.1:0-2379 GCA_035302405.1 Beutenbergiaceae bacterium | reverse complement strand
GGGCGTTGCCACTGCTCGGGAGTGAGCGCGTCGTACTGGCTAGCGATGTACTCGGCAGCCGCCGATAAGTCATCCAGGACCGCATCGAGGTCACCGGAGGCATAGTCGCCCTCCACCGCGGCGGCGTCCTGATCCCAATCGGGCCACAGCGGGTCGTGTTCGGTGAGCAGTGCCTCCAACCGGGTGGTGAACACCCGGTGCACATCCCGCACGTGGCTGGCGTACTCCAGCGGGGACCAGGTGCCGGGGTCCGGTCGCTCGGACCACCATTGCGGGTCCGTGCGCTCCCGCACCTGGTGCCAGGCTGCGGCGTTGGAGCGGATCTGATCGGCGATCTGCTCCGGCGGTACCGCGCTAGCGTCCAGGCCGCACTCGGGGCACCGGCGGCGCACCACCCAGGTCCAGTCCTTGGTGTCCGGTTCGATACCCATACGACCTCCCACTTCCCGCCTCCTGCACCGGCGCCATATGCCCCCGGCCACCGGGGCGCCGAAGTTTCGCTGCAGTTAGGCCGAACGTACCTGCCGCGCGGTGCGCCCGCACCGGGGGCAGGCCGCGCCGGGCATTCTGCGCCGTCGCCACCGCCGCAGTTCTTGGTGGTACCGCGCATCGGGATGGAAAGGTTCGCCGCGGTTCGTCCAGGTGATCAGGTGCGCCAGGCAGAACCGCGGGCAGCAGCGGGAGCAACTCAACGGGCGGGTGGGGCGGCGGAACCTCACGTGCTCGTGGCCACCGGGGCAACGCCCCTGCCACGGTGCATCCGGCAGCGGAACCTCCGGGGGGAGGGTTCGGCGCGGGTTGGCACCCACCAGTTCGGCCTTCGCACGCCACTGTGGCCCGTGGCCGGCGTCCGGGCCTGCCAGTGCGTGCGCGATCTCGTGCAACACGGTGTCCCGCACCTGCTCGGCGTCGTGCAATTCGGTCAGGTAGCGGCTCAAGGAAATGACCCGAGTATCGAACCGGCACATGCCGGCCCGACGCTTGGCGCGATCCCACCGCAGGTCCCAGTGTTCCAACCCGTGCCGGTCCAGCAACCGCCGTCCCATGCTCATCGCCTCATCCAGGTCCACGGCTAGCCTCCCGCACTCGCCCACACTTGCCCGCACTCGCCCGCACTCGCCTGCAACGTCCGCCAACGTCACCGAGGTGACTCTAACGGGCTGCACCCACACCCCTGAGGCACCCCGTCGGCCCGCCGGTGGCGCACGATCCCGGGTCTCCCGGGGTCGGGGCGCTACAGTGTGGGCTCAGAATGGTGATCTACATCACGTGACGTGCTCGAGGAGGAGACATGACGGATGCAGACCGGGACGGCCGCGGCGCCGAGACAACGACTAAATCCGGTGGCGGTGCGGTGCTGTCGGGGCTGATGCGCCCCTTGAACAACCTCGTGGAGAGGTTCATCCCCTCCGCGCTGGTGTTCGCGATCGTGCTGACGTTTGTGGTGGTGCTCCTGGCGCTGCTGCTGACCGACGCCGGACCGGTGAGCGTGGTGGAGGAGTGGGGTAACGGGCTCGCGGGGCTGCTGGCGTTCATGACGCAGATGGCCCTGATCCTGTTCCTCGGCTACATCCTGGCCAGTACGCGACCGGTCCACAAGATCCTGGTGTGGCTGGCCAAACGGCCCAACACCGCCATGCAGGCCTACCTGTTGGTGTTCGTCGTCGCGGCGCTCGCGTCCCTCATCACCTGGGGCCTCGGGCTGGTTGCCGGTGCGCTGCTCGCGCGAGAAGTGGCCTACGAGTTTCGGCGCCGGGAGGAACCGGTGCACTTCGCGATGCTCGTGGCCGCAGCGTTCTCGGGCTTCGTGGTCTGGCACATGGGCTACTCCGCGTCCGGACCGTTGCTGGCGGCCACCCCGGATTCGTTCGTGGCCGAGCAACTCGGCGAGCCCTTGCCGGTGACCGAGACGATCTTCACCCCGTGGAACATCGCGGCGGCGGTAGCGACCATTGTGTTGGTTGCGGTGGCGCTGACCCTGGTGGCCCCGCGCCGGCGGGAGGCGATCGTGCCGCTCAAGGTCGACCCTCGCGACCATGAGGCTGATCCCGAGGAGGAAGTGGTCACCCCTGCCGACCGCGTCGACGCCTCCCGCCTACCCACGTTGCTGACCGGGCTGATGCTGGTGGCCTACTTGGTGATCCACTTCTCCGGCGGGGGCACCTTGACGCTGGACATCGTGAACTGGAGTTTCCTCGCCCTGATCCTGCTGCTGGTGCGCCACCCCTTCGAGTTGATCGCATTGGCGAAGAAGGCCGCCTCCAACGTGGGGGAGATCCTGCTGCAGTTCCCGTTGTATGCCGGGATCATGGGCATCATGGCCGGCACCGGGCTGATCACGGTGATCTCCGATGCACTGGTGTCCATCTCCACACCGAC
>DATGSR010000205.1:0-2705 GCA_035302405.1 Beutenbergiaceae bacterium | reverse complement strand
GCCATCTCGTTGCAGACTAACCACATGGCCTTCCTAGCAGATCGTTTCGAACTGCTCCGGCCGATCGGGCGGGGTGGGATGGCCGAGGTATGGGCGGCGCGGGATGTCGGCACCGATCGTGCCGTTGCCGTGAAATCGGTGCGGGGCGCGCGGGACGCGACGGCAGCCGACCGGCTGCGTCGCGAGGCTTCCGTGACGGCGTCGATCGCACACCCGGGGGTGGTGGGCGTCTACGGCGTCGAGGACCACCGCGACCGAACGTTCATGGTGATGGACCTGCTTCCGGGACGGGACTTGTCCAACGTCCTGGCCGACGGCCCGCTCCCCCTACCCCGAACACTCAACCTGGTGCGCGGTATCGCGCAAACCCTCGATGCGGTGCACCAGGCGGGCGTCGTGCACGGGGACGTGAAACCGTCCAACGTGATGGTGGCAGGTGAGCGGACCACCCTGATCGACTTCGGGATCGCCAGCGACTCCAGCGGTCACGGGGATGGCCCCCGCTATGGGACTACTGCGTCCATGGCACCGGAGTTGATCCGGGCGGAGCCGGTGACGCCGGCGACCGACATGTACGGTCTCGGCTGCCTCATCTTCGAGGCGCTCACCGGCGGACCTATGTTCCCGCTCGATTCCCCGGAAGTGGCGATGCGCCACCACGCACACGGCACGCCGCCCCGGCTAAGTGAATCTCTGATCGGAGCACCGGCGCGATTGGACGCGCTCGTGCACCAGTTGTTGGCGAAGGATCCCGCTGGGCGTCCCTCCGCAGCCGAGACGTGGGAGCGGCTGGGCGATCTGCTCCGGGCGCCGGCGGTGCGGCTGCAGTCGGCTCCGCTACCGGCCGCGCGGGTTTCGCCGCGTCCGCACCTGGACCCTGAGGGCACCCAGCCGATGCTGGCTGCCGAGCCTGCGTGGCTGGACGACGCCGCGTAGGTGAGTTGCTGCGTAGGTGAGTTGTCGGCGATGTTCGGGCATCGCACCGAAATATGCGCGATGCCGCCGAACCGTGCGGGCCCGTTCCCTGGCTCTTAAGTCGGCGCGATGCCCCGCACGTAGGCTGCCTGGCCCGCGTGCTGCAAACAGTCCCCGATCACGCTCACCAGCCGCACTGATGCGGTCACGGGCGGGTCCCAACTGGAGTCCACCACGCGTGCCAACTCCTCGCCGTCGAGCCTGCTCACGTAGCTCAAGGTCTGCTCATGGACTTCTGCGTGGTAATTCCGAAGGTCCGCCGGCGACACCCGCACCGCAGCGACCTGTTCCGGAGTGTGCCCGAACCCGTAGTCGGCAACATCAAAAGGTAGGCCCAAGCGGTCATGCCAACGTGGCCAGACCTGCTCAACGCCCGCGACACCCGCGATGTGGTCGTCCTGCACCCGGGCCAGATGCCAGATCAGCCACGCGATCGAGTTCGCATCCTCCGCCGGGCGCCACGTGGCCGTCTGCATGGACAGCCCGTCGGTCAGGTTCTCTACCAGTTCGGCGATCCGCCCGAAGTGGTCGGTCAGGAGTTCTCGCGCGTACTCAGTCATCTGTCCAGCATCAGGGCCGGCGACGCAGTGTGCCAGCCCACCGAACTACGGGCTCCGGCGCGCCCAGCGCCGTACGGCCTAGGTAGACACATTCCCCGCCAATTCCTTGACTCTCACATGGTGTCAGACGACAGGCTCTACCCATGGCCGAGACCTTCGAACCGATGACGATCGGGACCTTCTCCGCCCTCACCAGGCTCAGCGTGCGGATGCTGCGGCATTACCACGAACGTGGCGTCTTGGTGCCGGCGTTCGTTGACGGCACCGGCTACCGCCGGTACACCCGCGACCAAATCGCTGATGCTCTGCTCGTGCGGGACCTGCGCGACGTGGGATTCGGCGTCTCCGCGATGGCAGCGCTCCTCGCCGCCCGCGACACTCCCTCATTCCAGCGTGCCCTGCTCACCCAGCGGGACGTGTTGGAGCAGGAGAAGCGCGCGGCCACGCAGCGGTTGCGATCCATCGACAGAATGCTCCAGAACGCAAGAGGAAGTGCAATGTCCACCAACCAGATCACATTGCGGACCATGCCCGCGATGACCGTGGCGGCGTACCGGGGAACGGTGCCCACCTACGCCGATGAGGGCCAGTTGTGGCAGCAGTTCATGCCGGAACTGCAGCGTCAGGGCCTGACTCCCACCGGCCCGGGGGGCGTGTTCGAACACGACCCCACCTACGTCGATGAGGACCCGGATCTATCCGTGTTCCTCCCCGTGCCACCCGGGACGACGGCGGAAGGCCCGTTGGAGGTGATCGACGTCCCCGAACAACGAGCCGTGGTGGCACGGGTGGTGGGGCCGTTCAGCCAGGTCAGCCTGGCCCACGATCGGATCACCGCATTCCTCACCGACAACGGCTTGAGCGAGGCGCCCGTCGAGGTGCATGGCTTGACCGGCAAGGTGTTCAACATCTACCTCAGTGACCCCTCCACGGTGGATGAATCGGCGTACCTCACCGACGTGCATCGCCCGGTCCAATGAGGCCGCTCACCCCGGATGAGGCCGATCACCACGAATAGTGATGAGCGCCGTAGGTAAACCGGAGCACTCCGGGACCGGATGCTGAGGTGGTGTGCGAGCAGGCTTGGGCACCCGCACACGGCCACGGCGCGGGGCCGCGGTGTGAGCCGGCGAGACTAGCATCGCAGGATGGATCTGAGCAGACTGCGCG
>DATGSR010000204.1:0-3424 GCA_035302405.1 Beutenbergiaceae bacterium | reverse complement strand
GCAGGCGGTGTGCCACCCGGTGCAGCCGAACGTGCAGATCGGTGGCCCCGGCGTGGAACCCCGCCGACCGGAGCGCGGGCACCATCGCAGCTCCAGCGGTGTGCAGGCGGGCCAGTACCTTTCCGGCGGCGGCTACTGCCTCCAGATCGGTCACGTCCAGCAGGTCCCCGGCGACGGCGGGTTGGAGGATGACCGACAACGATCGGGTGCTGCCGGTGACTTGCGCCCGGGCGGCGCCGCTGGTCGTTGGCCGAGGTACGGGCACCGGCACACCGGTGCTGCCCAGGTGAGTGATGACGTCGCCGATCATGTCCAGGCGGGCGAAACGCTCCCGGTCGGCGCAGACCTTAGCCACGAACGTGCCCGCCGTTGTCTCGACCCAGGCAAGGGCGTTGTCGGCGCTGATCACCACCCGAGGGACCGCAATCACCGGTAGGCCCCAGTGACGGGTCAGGGCGCTGCTGAGCCACCGGGTCATCGCGGCCATGTCAACGAAGCCGAACCGTTCGCGCAGCGCGTCGTCGGGGTCGATCGGCTCCCACAGCATCGACAGACCCGGAGGAAACACCCTCCCGATGCTAGGCCCCGGCGGGCGGGTAGACGGCGAGGTTCAGTTCTGCGAGCCGGCCTGCCAGCGGGCCAGATCGTCCTCAGTGATCGGCGCAGTTTCGGTGGGCTGGGTGATGCGGATGTGGTTGCCGAACGGGTCCCGCAGGGCGCAGTCGATCCCATAGGGCTGTTGCACCGGTTCCTGGGTAAACTCCACGCCCCTGGCACGCAGCGCGGCGTACGTGGCGTGGCAGTCGTCGGTGTTGAACATCGCCACTGCGCCCATGGCGCCCTTGGTCACCAGATCGCGGATCCGGGCGGCGTCGTCCGCGGAGACCGCGGGCGGGCCGGGAACCTCGAGCAGGATTTGCCGATCAGGGTCGGAGGGCAGGGCTACGGTGAGCCAGCGCATGAAGCCCATGTCCACATCGCTGGTGACTTCGAGGCCGAGTTTGCCGACGTAGAAGTCCAGCGCCTCTTCCTGGTCGAGAACGTAAATTCCGTGAATTCCAATGTCTGTCAACATGCAATTCACGGTAGAGCCGCGGGTGGCCGCGGTGCTTATCCGAAACTGCTCTGCCGGGTCCAGCCCTTCACGAAGCAGACCGGCACCGCCACCGGACGGGCTTGCGCCCGGTAGGCCGACGGCGAGCGGCCGATGATCGAGGTGAACGTGCGGCTGAATGTGCCCAGGCTCTCGAACCCCACGGCGTAACTGATATCGGTGACGCTCAGTTCGCTGTCCCGCAGCAGCGCGCAGGCACGTTCGATCCGGCGCCGCTGCAGATACCGGTGCGGAGTTTCTGCGAACGTGGCGCGGAACTGGCGGGAGAAGTGTGCCGGAGACATCAGCGCCACCCGGGCCAGTCCCGGTACGTTCAGCGGTTCGGCGAAGTCGCGGTCCATCGCGTCCCGGGCGCGAAGCAACCTGCGGTTCTGGTCCTCGCTGGGGTTCACGGCACTCCCGGGGGCGGGCTCGGCTGGGTGAGAAGGAGCCTACCCCCTGGCAGGGGTCGTGGGGAGGTGCCACCGAAGGTCACTGGGCGATGCCATCATGGGCTGCACCTGACGAGGAGGTCGATGGTCCATGCTCGCCCTGGAGGGGGTCAGCCGGGAGTTCGCCAACGGGGCCGGGGTGCGGGATGTGTCTCTAACCGTGCCGGCCGGACAGATCGTGGCGTTGATCGGGCTGAACGGGGCGGGCAAGACCACCCTGATGCGCCTGGCGCTGGGGATGCTGCGCCCAAGGGCCGGTGGCGTGCACCTGGTCGGCGAGCCGTTGCCCGGGCTGCCCGCCGCGCGCTGGCGTGAGGTCGGCGCACTGATCGAGGTGCCGCTCGCTTACCCCGAACTGACCGCCCGGGAGAATGTGCGCATCGTCAGCCTGCTGCGCGGCCTGCCCGCCAACCGCATCGATTCCGTGTTGCACTACTGGGGTCTGGACCCGGTTGCCGATCGCCGGTTCCGGCACCTGTCGCTCGGTAACCGCCAGCGGGTGGGTCTGGCCACCGCACTGGGCCACGATCCCCGACTCATCGTGCTCGATGAACCGAGCATCGCCCTGGATCCCGCGTCGGTCATCGTGTTGCGGGAGACGTTGCGGCAGCGCGCCGCGGCCGGTGCGGCCGTGCTGGTGAGCAGCCATCACCTGGATGAAGTGGCACGGATCGCCGACCGGATCGTGGTGATGAACGCCGGCCGGTTGATCGGAGAACTCGACCCCGCTGCCGCCGACTTGGAGCGGGTGTTCTTCCAACGAGTCCTTGCCGACGACGAGCGCCGGGGTGCCGAACCGGCCCCGGCACCGTCCGCTGGTGGGCAGCAGCCCGGTGCCCAGCCGGGCGCGCAGGAGGAGCCATGATCGGGCGGGAGGATCAGTGGTCGTGCAGGAGAGCTGTGACCGGGCGGGAGGAGTCGTGATTGCGGCGGCCCGGGTGGAGGCGCTGAAACTCACCCGCTCACTGGTGGGCTTGGTGGCCACTGCGGCCATCATCGGCGGCACGCTCGTGCTGGTCTGGGGCATCACGGCGGCGCTGCGCAGCGGTAACGAGGAAGTGATCGCGCAAATGGGCCCGAACGCGGCGCTGGATTGGCCGGGGCTGCTGGCGATCGGTACGCAGATCATTGCTGCCGGCGGCATGGTCGGCTTCGGGGTGGTGCTGACGTGGATATTGGGGCGGGAATTCACCGACGGCACCATCACCGGGTTGTTCGCACTGCCCGTGAGCCGGGGGCTGATCGCCGGGGCGAAAATGGGGGTTTACGCCGTGTGGGTGCTCGGCGTGAGCCTGGCGCTGACCGCTGGGCTGGGGCTGCTGGGCGCCGTGCTCGGCTACGGCGCTCCCACGCCGGACACCTGGGCCGGTCTGGGCCGGCTCCTCGGGCTCGGGGTGCTGACCGGCGCGGTCGCGGTTCCGGTGGCATGGGTGGCCACCGTGGCCCGCTCCGTCCTCGCCGGCGTGGGTGCCACCGTGGGGCTGGTGGTCATGGCCCAGGTGGGTGTGGTGGCCGGCGCGGCGGGATGGTTTCCGCTGGCGGCCCCGGCGATGTGGGCGCTGGACCCCGCACACGTGACCGGGGCTCAGTTGGCGCTGGTGATGGTTATCCCAGCCGTGTTCGTGCCGCTCACCTGGATCAGTTGGCAGCGCGTGGAACTGGACCGCTGAATGCGGGCTGATTCGTCGCCGCCTCAGGACACGTGCTCGCGCAGGAACGCCAGCCCGGAGCGGGCCAGCTCGTCCTGGGTGGCAGCCAAGGGCCGCCAGATGGACGCCGCGGTCGCGATGGTGGCGTTATCGGCGGTGAAACTCTCGATGTTCACCGCCCCGGTGTATCCGACGGCATCCAGTGCCGCGAAGATCGCCGGCCAGTCGGT
>DATGSR010000203.1:0-3480 GCA_035302405.1 Beutenbergiaceae bacterium | reverse complement strand
CCGCAGCGCCCTGTGCCTCCATGCGTACTAAGCGACGACGTCCCGCCAGTTCCCGGCGCACGTCGTTGGCGATCAGGGCAGCGACAACAAGGCAGATCGTCACGCACACGTACAAGTCGTAGGCGAACGTGGAGCGCCCGTCCCAGAGGAAGAACCCGGAGCTGCCTTCGCCCACGCGCACCCAGATGTGCCACAACGCCACCCCGGCCAGCGCGATGGCAGCCGGTACCCGGAGGCGGGAGAGCCACGGCCGCAAGCGTGCCAGGCCCACGAGGGAAACGAAGGCGAGGTAGATCAGTGCCTGGGTGGCGAAGGTGATGTTCAGCAGCAACGCGTTGGCCAGGTGCAGGAAAGTAGCGGCGAGCAGCCACAGCCGCCACGGCACCCGGCCCGCGAAGAGCGCGACCACCCCGCTCATCTCCATCAGCACCGCTGCCCAATCCCCCACCTTCAGCAGCGCCGGGGGAATTCCGGGAACCGCTCCGGTCAGCAGTCCGGTGTACCCCTCGTACTCGAACATTCGCGGGTAGTACCAGGACAGGATGCCGCTTTCGCTCACGTCCGTTGTGGCCCAGTGCCGGGCCTTGTCGATCCCGGCGGTGAGAAACCCGAACGCGAGCGCCACCGCGAGCAGCGCCAACCCCCGCTCCACCCTGCGGCGGCGGGCAGCCTCGTACTGCGGGGTACCCGGGGCGCCGTCCTTGCCGGGTATGCCCTGGCCCCAGTTGGCGATGATCATGCACAGCAGCACCACCACGGGGGCGATCTGGTGGGAGATCTTGCCGAAGGAGTAGCCGAAACTATTGGCCAGCACCAGGGTGACCAGCACGACGGTGGTGCTCAGCCGGGGCCGCCAGCCCACCATCATCAGCCAAATCGCCACGATGCCCACGACGTCCAGCAGGAGGAACGTGGGCGCGGGCGGGAACCCGCCCACCAGGTAGGGCAGGCTGAACACTGGGGGGTTGAAGAACGCCTCCGGTGCCCGATCGATCCAGGCGTGATGGCGCGCGTCGAACAACAGCAGATAGGCGCCGAACAACCACCGGAACATCACCAGCGAGGCGGCCGGCACACCCACGGTGTGGCCGATCCGCCCCCAGATGCGCAGCAGCGCCCTGTCAATCAAGGATCTCCACCTCCTCCAACGTGGTCCGCTGCAACTCGACGCCGGTGTCGTAGTCGACTTCCACCTCGTCGTAACGCACGGTCAACCGGTCCGGGTCCAGGCCGAGGGATTGCAGCCGGCGAGACAGCCAGGCGCGGGCCTCGCGCTGGTCCGCCTCGCTGGGGGTGTGCAGACGGGCATCGAAACCCCAGTCCAGCCGGCCGCTGTGCAAGTGTTCGGAGGCCGGGGCGTCCTGACCGAAGCCGGTGGCCACCAGGCCACCCAAGAAGGACGGCGGAATCGGGTCCAGGAACGTGACGTGATCCAGACGGATCGGGTTGCCGCCCGCGTCGTATCCGATCAGGTCCCGCGCCACGAACACCGCCCGGTCGTCGTAGACGTAGGTCTCGATGTAACCGCCACCGGGCAGGATCATGGCCGGATACGGCTCGGAGTCGAATGCCTGATAGATGCCGTACGGGATCACCAGCGCGGCGCCGATCAGGACTGTTGCCGCTATGCCGAACAGCGGCCGCTGCCGTCTGTGAAGCCCCCGGGGTTGCGTTGCTTGCATCTGTTCCTCCGTGGAACATCCCCGTGCACGTCATTGCGCAGTGCCGGTCATCGTAACTCCGGAAGCCAGCCGGTGAAAGAGCCCGAGCGAACTGAGGGCTGACGGCGAGGCGGGGCACCGTTTACGATCAGTTACCCGCAGCAGCAATGGAGCCCGGCATGCGCAGACTCATCGTCACCGAGTTCATCACCCTGGACGGGATCATCGACTCCCCCGGCGGAGGTGATCACCCCCAGGCCGGGTGGACGTTCAAGGAGGTGGAGTTCGACGAGTCCGCCTACGAGCTCAAGGGCCGGGAACAGGAGGAAGCCGGTGCCCTGCTGATGGGACGGCGGTCCTATGAGGAGTTCGCCCTGATCTGGCCGACGATGACCGAGGAGTTCGCCGGCTACAACGCCATGCCCCGGTACGTGGTGTCCCGCACCCTGACGGACACCAGCCCGTGGCCGGCGCAGGTGCTGGGTTCCCTGGACGAGGTCCGGGATCTCAAAGCGGGCGACGGCGACCCGATCATCGTGCACGGCAGCGCCACGCTCGCCCAGGGCCTGGCCGCCGAAGGGCTCGTGGACCGCTACCACCTGCTGATCTTCCCGGTGCTGCTGGGCAGCGGGAAGCGCCTGTTCGACACCGCCCCGAAGCAGAAACTGCAGGTGGTGGAGTCCCAGACCTACGCCAACGGGATCATCAAAGCCGTCTACGACGTCGTGCATTAGCCCAGCCGCGCATGCGCCGTCGCGTAGCAGCCGAGGCGTGTCTCAGCGGAACTGGCACTCGCGGACCTACACCCGCTCGAGCACGAACAGCGGGATCTCCCGGTCGGTCTTCTCCTGGTAATCGGCGTAGGGCGGATAGGCCGCGACGGCCCGTTCCCACCACTGCTGCTTTTCTTCGCCGGTGACCTCGCGGGCGCGCATGACCCACTTGTGTGCGCCGTCCTGCAACTCCACCTCGGGCTGGGCCTTGACGTTGTGGTACCACACCGGGTGCGCGGGCGCCCCGCCCATGGAGGCCACTGCCGCGTACGCACCTTCGTGCTCCACCCGCATCAGCGGGATCTTGCGGATCGCTCCCGACTTGGCCCCGCGGGTGGTCAGGATGATCACCGGCAACCCCCGCAGGGTGCCGCCCTCGGCGCCGTCAGTGCGCTCGTACGCCTCCACCTGCTCACGCACGTGCGGGCGAGGACTGGGAACGTACTCTCCATCTAAAGGCATGGCTTTTGTCTACACCATCTCCCGGGGAGGTAAGGAACCCTGAGCCGTGCTTGTAGTTACGCGGTGGTCGACGGCGTGACCTATCGCTTGATCCGCTACCAACGTTTCGAGGACGCGCCCATCCCGGTTGAGGCGCCGCGCGAACGCCCCCTGCCCGCCTGCTTCTCCAGGACGGCGTCCGGCTGGGAACGACCAATTGCTGCCGGAGGAAATCATCCAGATGTTCCAGGTCTGCACCACCGCTCGAAACCGGAACCGACCGGTGATCGTTTCGGGTGTGAGCGGCAGCCACGCTTTCATCGAATACGTCGGGGCGGACGCGCGCACCGACCCGGAACTGGCGCGGGCGCGTTCCGGACCACAAGGAGCGCCGCAGGAGATAGTGGGACGTCGATGAGTTGAGCGACGTGATCGAGCAGCGGGCGACGTTGCCCGCGCCACCGAGTGGATCCTCACGGACGAAACCGGGTGAGTGACTCACGCGCCTGCTCAACGAACGGGGCGACGACGAACGGGGCGATGATGAGGTCCGGGAAGACCCCTGGGCGCCCCTCACCACAGGGCGATCAGTAGTCCGAGCGGAA
>DATGSR010000202.1:0-3508 GCA_035302405.1 Beutenbergiaceae bacterium | reverse complement strand
ACCTGGCAGGTTTAGAGGTATGGACACTGAGGAGATCCTGGATCTGCTGAAACAGGCCGCTGAGGATGTCATTCTGCCGCGGTTTCGCGCGCTGGACGCCGATGAGGTGCGGGAGAAGGAACCCGGTGATCTGGTCACCGTGGCCGACCGGGATGCGGAGGTCTTCCTGACCAAGGAACTGCAGGCCGCCTATCCGGAGGCCACCATTCTCGGTGAGGAGGCCACCGCGATCGACCCCCGCGTGCCTGAGCGCGCCAGCCAGGCCTCGCACGTGTTCACCATCGACCCGGTGGACGGCACCCGGAACTTCGTTGAGGGCTCCCCGGATTACGCCGTCATGGTCGCCGAGGTTCGCGCGGGTCGGACTGTGCGCTCGTGGATTTACCAGCCGCAGCATCAGCGGTCCTACATCGCCGAGGCGGGCGCCGGGGCCTGGTGCAACGGTGAGCGGCTCAGCCCGCTACAACCCGCCGATGACGTGGCCAAACTGCGCGGCGCGACCTCCAACCGCAAACTCCTGGGCAACCAACCCGAGGGTCTGGCCGAACTTCGAGAGGCGTGGTGGTCCTGCGGCATCGACTACCCGCGCCTGGCCACCGGGGAGATCGATTACCTGGTCTACAAGAACGACTGGCCCTGGGACCATGTTCCCGGATCGCTGCTGGTTTCCGAGGTCGGCGGGACCACCGCCCGCCTGGACGGCAGCCCCTATGAGATCGGCACGCGCCGCCCATGGGTCCTGACCACCGCTGCGCCCGAGGCGTTGCGCCCGGTGGGAGAGGCAATCGCCACCGTCGTCGGCTAACACGAACGTCGGCTAGCGACAACGAGGGCCGACGGCGGAACATGCCCGGGGTAGCGCACGCGCTGCAAAAGTTGGACGACGAGAACCACGGCGGGTAACCCCGCGACGGCGGAACTCGCCTTGGCAGCGCATCGACGCAGCCTTGTGCGCGTGCGAGGCCGGTCGGCGCGGAAGTTACTAGCGACAAGGCGCGGCCCGAGGACGTGGCTCACCGCGTGTGAGGGCCCGGAACTCGCCTTGGCAGCGCATCGACGCTGACGCCGCTGGGTGCCAAAGACAACTCGGCCGGGCGGGAGACGATCCCGCCCGGCCGAATCTGCGAACTATCTGGCGTGCCGCCAGGTGCTCCTACCGAGCCGGTGCACCAAGCCAGTCCCAGGCCGATTCATCGGCCGAGTCCAGCAAGCCGGTGCCCCTGGCTCGGTGCACCCGGCTCGGTTCAGCGGCTCAGTTCACCAGGTCCGCGCACTGGCCGTTGGCCGGTCCGCGCACGGTGTTCTGCCCGCCCTGCGGCTGCTCGGCGTTGCCGGAGCAGGAGAGCGGACCGCTGATGGTGTTGCCTTCCAGCGTCACCGACCCGGTGGTGTTGTTGATGTTCACCGGACCGTTGAACGAGGAGTCCTGTAGCACGACGTCGGCCGCGCCGGAGATGTTCACCGGGCCGCGCTTGGTGGAGTCCGTCATGGTCACGGAGGCTCCGTCGTTGATGGTCAGCGGACCGCGCAGCGTGGCATCGGTGATGCACACCGACTCCCCGCTGATGGTCAGCGGGCCGTTGTGCACACCGGTGATGGTCCGGTCGCACTGGGGCGCCACCGGGTCCAACGCGTAGACGTTGATGTCGGTGGCGAAGTAGATCTGCCCGCTGCCGTCCACCGCGGAGCCGCGCACCCCGCCGTCGATGATCAC
Source organism: Beutenbergiaceae bacterium (assembly GCA_035302405.1). Lineage (GTDB taxonomy): Bacteria > Actinomycetota > Actinomycetes > Actinomycetales > Beutenbergiaceae > CALKWS01. Next base: position 1,794 of record DATGSR010000202.1, on the reverse strand, counting down.
ATCGACCTCATGGGTGTCCGGGTGGATCCGGAAGACCGAATTTCCGGCATTGCCGTAGACGTACCCGTTGTGGTGGTACAGCGAGGTGGTGCGTCCCCAGTTGTTCGACGTGGCCAGGCCCGTCTCGATGCGGTCCATGATCTGCCCGTCCTTCGGGTCGGCGGTGAACACCACTCCGGTGCTCGTCAGGCCCCAGATCGTGCCCTCCGGACCCACGGTCACCTCGTTGATAACCGGCGCGTTCTCATCGACCACCTCACGGGAGATCAGTTCGGCGCCGTCCACGTCCCACAGGAAGAACTCACCAGCGCTTCCCACCGGGGTGCTGTCGATGCCGCCGTGGATGGAGGTCCCGCCGTAGACCACACCGTCCTGGTAGTCCAGGGTGACGATCGAGTGTCCCTCCACCACGTCGCGGTGGAAGTCGAAGTCGCCGGTCTGGGGGTCAACGAAGGTAAGCGCGCCGCCCACCTGGCCGTAGTCGGGCACGCTGCCGGCAACGATCCGGTCCTCCATCGAGGCCATCGTCATGATGCGGTCCTGGTAGTGCGGTTCACCGCGACCGAGTTCCACGAGCTGCTCGCTGTTGGACCAGCTCCAGTTCCCATCGGCTGCGTGGCCGGCGTGGATGCCGGCGCCGGGGTAGGTGCTGACGACGAGCAGGTCCTCGTGGGCGATGATCGCGCTGCCCTGCTTGGGTCCGCGCATGTGCTCGATCTCGCCGGTCTGCGGGTCGATGCGGCTCATCGCGCCGCTACTGAGGTAGGCGCTCATGTACACCGCACCATCGGGGCCGACGCCCATCGCGTGTGCACCGACCGGTGAGCCCAGGACCTCGGCGTTGACCAGGTCTCCTTCCTGGGTGTCCACGTTGTAGTGCCATACCTGGCCGTCGGTGTTGATGCCGGTCACGACCGTCCCGTCGGCGGTGTCTTCGGCGGTGATGGCGTAGGAGCCGACCGTCTCGGCCATCTCCTCCCACAGCGAGGTGTCCTCGAACCCGGTGGAGAAGGTGGTCTCGGTCTGCATGTCGAACCCGGTGAGCACGTCGTCGACGAGGAAGTAGACCTTGTCGTCGATCACGTCGGTGACGGGGGTGTCGAAGGTGCCTTCGATGACGTCGTCCAGCCAGCGATCTTCGGCCAGGTTGTAGACCGCCATGTCGTAACTGCCCCGCGGGGAGAGTCGCACGAAGACGTAGTCCCCGCGCTGTTCGAGCCCGATGAACCAACTGGTGTTCGCCATGACGTGGTCCGGCGGGAACATCTCGGTGGTCTCCCCGGTCTCGGGGTTCAGGCGGAACAGATGCGGGACCGGGCCGGTGCCGGCCCAGATCTCATCGCCCACCACGCCGACGGAGAAGACGTAACCGGCATCGTCGGTGACGCTGCCGTAGTCGAGCAGTTCGCCGGCGTTGGTGTCATAGGCCATCACCCTGGCATCGGGGTAGGTGCCGAACCAGATCACGCCGTCGTCGTCGATCGGTCCCTTGTAGAGCACTCGCTGGCCCTGCAGGTCCACGTCGAGTTCAGTGACCTCTTCGACGGCGGGGTCGAACCGGAACAGCCCGGCGTAGGAGCCGGTGCGGGCGGTGAAGATGACCTGCCCGTCGTCGGCCTGGGTGAGGAATCCGCCCAGTTCATAGTTGTCCAGCGTGTCGGCGAACAGCTGCTCCCCGGTGTGGCGGTCGACCATGCTGAACGTGGCCGGTTCACCGTTGGACAGCGCGTACACCACCTCGTTGCCCTCGGCGTCCACGCCGAATTCGCCGGTGCGGACGTTGGTGGTGAGGAT
>DATGSR010000201.1:0-3036 GCA_035302405.1 Beutenbergiaceae bacterium | reverse complement strand
GTGGTGGCCCACCGCATCCCGCTGAGCCGGTTGCGGTAGGTGACCGCTGCCGTCCCCTGCCAGTGGTCGGCGTCGGCCCGCAGCAGGGCCTCGTGTGCTCCGCGTGCATGATCAGCAGCTCGTCGAAGTGTCCATGAGGCGGACGGGACCGGCGCGGGAATCGCCATCGGGAACCTCCGGTGGACTCGGACCGCGATACGCGGTCGGGTACAGGGGCATCGTTGCCGGCACCGTACGGTTTGCCGGACCCGCGGCGCCGTCGCACCTCAGGGGCCTGTGGACGGGCGGTGTGGACGGGTGCACGGTGGGGAAGAAGTAGCCACAATGGGCCCCATGTCCGACCTCTACACCGTCACCGTCGTGTGCACCGGAAACATCTGCCGCTCCCCGATCGCCGAAGTCCTCCTGCGCGAAGGTTTCGAGGAAGCCGGACTCGGCGAGCGCGTGCAGGTGAACTCCGCCGGCACCGGGCATTGGCACATCGGCTCCGACATGGATCACCGCGCCCGGGCCGTGCTCACCAACGCCGGACACGTCTTCCCAGTGCACAGCGCCCGGCAGTTCGTGGCCGAATCGTTCCAGGAATCCGACCTCATCCTGGCCGCGGACCAGGGGCACTACAAGGAGTTGCGCACCCTCGCCCGCAGCGAAGACCTCGCCGCACGGGTCCATCTGCTCCTCAGTTTCGATCCGGACAATCCAGCGGACGGGAACTTGAACCTGGCCGACCCCTATTACGGCGACGACCGCGACTTCTCCCTCACCTACGAAGCCGTCGCGGCGGCGGTGCCCGGTGTGGTGGAGTACGTCCGCCGCCAGTTGGCCTGATCGGCGGTTCAGGTGACCTGGGAGAAGACCCGTTTCCCTGCGCCGGGGGCGGCCCAGTTCGAGGCCGACGGGTTGCGCTGGTTGAGCGGCGCTCCCGGGGGCGCCCGGGCGGCGCAGGTAGTCGACGTGTCCCCGGGCCGGTTGACACTGGAACTGATCCGCTCCACAGCGCCCGACTCACATTCCGCCCGCGCTTTCGGTGCCGCGTTGGCACGCACGCATGCCGCCGGTGCAGAGTACTTCGGTTACATCCCCGGGCACACCCCTGGGTACATGGGGCAGGCGCCGCTTCCGCCGGAACCCTCCCCCGCAGAGCGCCTGGGCTGGGGGGAGTTCTACGCCACCCACCGCGTCCTGCCGTTCTTACACACCGCCGTCGACCAGCACCGGATCGGGCCTGCGGGAGCGCGCACGATCGAACGAGTAACCCAACGGCTCATCGACGGCGAGTTGGACCACGATCAGCCTGCGGCGGTCGACGGCGTGGCGCGGCTACACGGGGACTTGTGGAACGGCAACGTGCTGTGGGACGCCGACGCCGGCGGTGAGGCGGTCCTCATCGATCCGACCGCCCACGGGGGTCACGCCGAGACCGACCTGGCGATGCTGCACTTGTTCGGCCAGCAGCACCTGGCCGACATCCTGCGGGGCTATCAGGACGTCTCCCCGCTCGCGGCGGGTTGGCAGGACCGCATCGACCTGCACCAACTCAACCCGCTGCTGGTGCACACCGTGCTGTTCGGGGGCTCCTACGCCGATGCCGCCGTGGCCGCCGCGCGGCCCTATGCCTGACCGCATCCGCACGGTGGGAGGATAAGGGCCATGGACTTCTCCGTGCGCCTGGCTGATGCTCAACCCCCGATCGCTCTCGGGCCCCTCGATGGCCGTTACCGGCAGGTAGCCGCGGCACTGGTCGATCACCTGTCGGAAGCGGCGCTCAACCGGGCCCGGGTGCACGTGGAGGTGGAATGGCTGATCCACCTGGCCAATACCGGGGCGCTACCGGGAGCCCCGACCCTCAGCGACGCCGAAGTCGCCTACCTGCGCAGCATCGCCCGGGACTTCGGCCCCGGGGAGATCGCCGAACTAGCCGAGATCGAGGCCGAAACACGCCACGACGTAAAGGCGGTGGAGTACTTCCTCAAGCGCCGCCTTACCGCGGCACCGGATCGTCTCGGCAAGACCGTATTGCCGCAAACCACCGAGATCGTGCACATCTTCTGCACCAGTGAGGACATCAACAACCTCGCCTACGGGCTCACGGTCCGTTCCGCGATGACGCAGGTGTGGTTGCCGGCCGCCCGTCAGGTGGTCCAGGACCTCGCGCGCATGGCCCGCGATTACGCCGATGTGCCGATGCTCGCCCGCACGCACGGCCAGGCCGCCACCCCGGTGACCTTGGGCAAGGAACTGGCGGTGCTCGCCCACCGGTTGGGGCGGCAGGTGCGGCGGATCGAGGCAGCCGAGTACCTGGGCAAGATCAACGGGGCGACCGGTACCTACGGCGCGCATGTGGTCTCCGTGCCGGGCACCGACTGGCAGCAGGTGGCCCGCACATTCGTGGAGCACCTCGGCCTGACCTGGAACCCGCTGACCACCCAGATCGAGAGCCACGACTGGCAGGCCGAGTTGTATGCCGACGTCGCCCGGTTCAATCGGGTGCTGCACAACCTGGCCACCGATGTGTGGACGTACATCTCCTTGGGCTATTTCACCCAGCGGCTATCCGCCCAGGGGTCCACCGGTTCCTCCACGATGCCGCACAAGGTGAACCCGATCCGGTTCGAGAACGCCGAAGCGAACCTGGAGATTTCCTGTGCGGTGCTGGACACCCTGGGCTCCACCCTGGTGACCTCCAGGCTGCAACGGGACCTGACCGACTCCACCACCCAACGCAATATCGGCGTGGGCCTGGGGCACTCCCTGCTCGCGCTGGACAATGTCCGCCGCGGACTGGCCGGACTGGGCGTCTCCGCCGAGACCATGGCCGCAGACCTGGAGGCGAACTGGGAAGTGCTCGGCGAGGCGGTGCAGTCGGCGATGCGCGCCGCTGCCGTGGCCGGCGCCGAGGGTATGGCCGACCCCTACGAGCGGTTGAAGGACCTCACCCGCGGGCGCCGGGTGGACGCCGAGACGATGCGCGCGTTCATCGCCGACCTCGGCCTGCCGCAGGACGTGGAACAGCGCTTGCTCGCCCTGACCCCAGCC
>DATGSR010000200.1:0-14313 GCA_035302405.1 Beutenbergiaceae bacterium | reverse complement strand
TGCCTGCCCCGCTGCAGGGGAACCCGACCGGGGCCGGGGACGCGGCCGTCGCCGCGATCGCTCTCTGCCTGAGCCGGCATAGCGCGGCCGTGCTGGATGCCGAACCCAACACCCTGCGCCAGACCTTGCACACCGCCACCGGCTGGTCGGCCGCCGCGGTGCTCACCCCGAACGCCGGCAGCATCGCCGATCCCGACCCGCTCCTGGACCAGGTCATTCTGACCCAGGTGCAGACCTGACCTTCATCCCCGCCCGCAGCAAAGGAACCGTCCATGCCGTTGGTCACCACTCGTGAACTCCTCGACCACGCCACCCGCCGCGGCACCGCCGTGCCTGCGTTGAACGTGATCCACCTGGAATCAGCGGAGGCGATCGCGGCCGCCGCCGAACAGACCGGGCAACCCGCCGTGCTGCAGATCTCCCAGAACTGCGTGCGCTACCACGGATCGCTGGCACCGATCGCGGCTGCGGTGCGCGCCGTCGCCGAACAGGCCAAGGCGCCGCTGTCCCTGCACCTGGACCACGCCGAGGACGTGCAGTTGGTGCGCGAGGCGATCGCGTTGGGTTTCTCCTCGGTGATGTACGACGGCGCCGCGCTGCCCTATGAACAGAACGTTGCCACCACCGCCCAGGTGGTGACCGAAGCCGGCGCAGCGGGCATCATGGTGGAAGCCGAACTGGGTGAGGTCGGCGGTAAGGACGGCGCTCATGCCCCCGGCGTGCGGACCGACCCGGAGGAGGCACGCCGGTTCGTGGCCGAGACCGGCGTACACGCCTTGGCAGTAGCAGTCGGCAGCTCGCACGCGATGACCACCAAAACCGCCAGCATCGACGTGGATCTGGTGGCTGACTTGGCACAGGCCGTGCCGGTGCCGCTGGTGCTGCACGGCTCCTCGGGGGTGCCGGAGGAATCGATCCGCGCGGCTATCGAGGCGGGCATGCGCAAGATCAACGTCTCCACCCAACTGGTGCGGGCGTTCACCGGCGCTGTCCGAGAGCGCCTCGCGGCAGATCCCGAGTTGGTGGATTCCCGTAAGTACCTGGCAGCGGGCCGCACCGCGATGGCGGCCGAGACCGCCGCCGTCATCAACCTGATCACCGGCGAGTCGGCCCCGGGTGAGGAGAACATCGGCACGGGTGAGCGATGAGCCGCGATGAACGGCTGGCCGCCATCCTGGACCTACTCGGGCGGGCCGAGCGGGTGGAGGTGGAGGAGATCGTCCAGACCTTCGGGGTGTCCCCGGCCACCGCACGGCGGGACCTGGATGCGTTGGCCTCCCGGCAACTGGTGAACCGCACCCGCGGCGGGGCGACCGCCCACACGGTGGCCTACGACCTGCCGTTGCGGTACAAACGCGAACAACACGCCCGGGCCAAGGAAGCCATCGCAGCGGCGGTGATGGACCTGGTCCCGCCCGGGTCGCGCATCGGCCTGACCGGCGGCTCCACCTGCACCGCGATCGCCTCCGCCCTGGGGCAGCGCACAGACCTGGCCGAGGACGGTCCCGAACCGGGGCTGACCGTGGTGACCAACGCCGTCAACATCGCAGCCCAGTTACTGATCCGGCCCTACCTGCGGGTGGTGATCACCGGTGGCGTGATCCAGCCCCGTTCCTATGAACTAGTAGGTCCTTACAGCGACCTGATGCTGGAGCGGGTGAACCTGGACGTGGCCTTCATCGGTATCAACGGTTTGCACCCCCGGCACGGGGCGATGGTGCACGACGACGCCGAGGCCCAGGTCAACGGATTGATGGCCCAGCGCGCGGAGCAGGCGTGGCTGGTGGCGGACTCCTCCAAGATCAACGCGCGAGCCTTCGCCACGGTGGGGCCGGTGGGCCAGTTCGCGGGACTCGTCACCGATGCGGCCATTAACGATGGCGACCGGCAGGCGCTGACGCATGCGGGCCTGGACGTCATCATCGCCGCCGATAACTCGGTCGGCGCCACGTCGGCGCACTGAGAGTCGGCGCACTGAGCGGTGCGCAACGCGCTGAGCGGCGCGGACCGAGTTGAGCGGGCACGGACCGGATGAGCGGACATCAACCGGATGAGCGGGCACCAACCGGATGGGCGGCCACCGACCGGATGGGCGGGCACCAACTGGGCCGGCCGGACGCGATTTCTGTGCCGACCGGGTGGCGAAATCGAACGTAGACTCGTGCCATGACCACCGAGCAGGAAGTTCACACCGCCCTGGAATCAGTGCTGGATCCGGAGATCCGCCGGCCGATCACCGATCTGGACATGGTCCGATCGATCCAGGTGGGTGAGGACGGGAACGTCACGGTGCTGGTCGCGCTGACCATCGCCGGGTGCCCGATGCGGGACACCATCACCCGCGATGTGCGCACCGCGGTGGAGAAAGTTCCCGGAGTGGCTTCCTGCACCGTGGAGTTGACGGTGATGACCGATGAGGAACGCACCGCACTGCGCACCAAGCTGCGCGGCGGCAAGGCCGAGCCCGTGATCCCGTTCTCCCAGCCTGACTCCCTCACCAGGGTCTATGCCGTCGCGTCCGGTAAGGGCGGGGTGGGCAAGTCCTCGGTGACGGCGAACCTGGCGGCGGCGATGGCCGCCGACGGGCTCAAGGTAGGCGTCATCGACGCCGACGTGTACGGGTTCTCCATTCCCCGGATGCTTGGCGTCGAAGGCGGGCCCACCAAGGTCGACGACATGATCCTGCCCCCCGTGGCCGAGGAAGTGAAAGTCATCTCCATCGGCATGTTCACCCAACCGGGCAAGGCGGTGGTGTGGCGCGGCCCGATGCTGCACCGCGCCCTGCAACAGTTCCTGGCCGAGGTGTTCTGGGGCGACCTGGACGTGCTGTTGCTGGACCTGCCACCGGGCACCGGTGACATCGCCATCTCCGTGGCGCAGTTGCTGCCCGGGGCAGAAATTCTCGTGGTGACCACCCCGCAGTTGGCCGCAGCCGAGGTAGCCGAGCGGGCCGGGTCCATGGCGCAGGCCACCAATCAGCGCATCGCCGGGGTCATCGAGAACATGTCCTGGCTCGAGCAGCCCGACGGCAGCCGCTTGGAACTGTTCGGCGCAGGAGGCGGGCAGCGGGTGGCAGACCGCCTCACCGAGGTACTCGGCACCGATGTGCCGTTGCTGGGCCAGGTGCCCATCGAGGTGGCCCTACGCGAGGGCAGCGACTCCGGCGTGCCGCTGGTGCGCACCGAGCAGGACTCCCCCGCGGCCCAGGTTCTGCGTGATGTGGCAGGGTCCCTGGGGCATCGCTCCCTCGGATTAGCCGGCCGCAAACTAGCGATCTCCCCCGTCGGCTGACCGGCAGGCCGGCTCCGCAGGTTGACGGCCTCCGTCGTCGAACGCTCCGCGAGTTTACACAGCCGCCATCGAACGCTCCGCCGGTTTACGCTACACACGAGGATGGCGACACCACGGAACGTACGGCGACGCCGCGGGTCAACGCGGCTCCCCAGGCGGCCTAGGTGGCTTCGTCGTCGAACGGCGCCCCGGCGGGCACAAGTTCCTCGGCCTCAGGTGACGTGTCCGGGGTTGCGGGCGGCTCCTGGCTCAGCGGATCATCCGGCACTGTAGCCCCGGCGGAGACGGACTGCTCCGCGTGGTCTGACCCGGGAGTATCTTGACCCGCTTCGGGCTTGCCGTTGGTGGCAAGCCCCGCTGCACCGGCGACTGCGGCTGAACCCGCTGCTGTGGCGGACTCGGACCGCGGGGTGCTCACCTCGGTTTTGCCCTCGGTGACCGCTGCGGTGCCGGCGTTGGTGACGGTGGCACGGGCGCCGTCGTCGGCCTTGTGTTGCGTGCCGACCGCATTGCGCCGCCCGGCCTGACCGGACTGGCCCGGGCGACGGTTTGCGGTGGAACTGCGCACCGAGGACACCGGCCGGCTACCGGTGGTGCGCGCCGGGCGCGCCGGACGACTGGCGGGCAGCACGTCGTCGGTGAGGGCCTCGCGCACGATCCGCCGGGGGTCGTACTTGCGCGGGTCGAATTGGGACAGGTCCAGGTCCTCGGCTTCTTCGCCGAGTTCCTCCTTCACCCGCTCCGTGGCACCGGTGGCCATCTTCTTCAGGTTGCGAACCAACTGGCCGAGTTGTTCGGCGTAGGTGGGCAACCGCTCCGGCCCGATCACGATGACGGCGATGATGATGAGGAGGATGAGTTCCTCACCATTGATGTTCATACCGGCGATTCTAACCTTGTCGATGCACCGGATTCAGCCGCTCTGTTGTTCTCCCAGAGTTACCTCGATGTCGCGGTCTCGGCCGTCCTCCCGGATGGTCAGCGTGATGGCCTCGCCGGGTGCGTGGGCGCGGATGCGCACGATTAGTTCCTCGGCGCTGGTGACCGGTGTGCCGTTAATCGCCACGATCACATCGCCGGGCTGAAGTCCCGCTTGGTCCGCAGGCCCGCCGGAGGCGATCGGCTCCTCCCCCTCGATGGTCTCGCTGTGCACCTGCACGCCCTCACCGGTGTAGGTGGGGTCAAGCGTTGCTCCGATCACGGGGTAGGTGGCCTCGCCGGTGTCGATGATTTGCTGAGCGGTGCGGGCCACCTGGGAACTGGGGATGGCGAATCCGAGCCCGATGCTGCCGCTCTGCCCGGGTTGGGCGGCAATGGCGGTGTTCACCGCGATGACGGCACCGGTGGCGTCCACCAGCGGCCCACCGGAGTTGCCCAAGTTGATCGCGGCGTCGGTCTGGATGGCGTTGATGAAGGTGGATCCGTCCGCCCCCACCCGGACCGCCCGGTTCTGGGCGCTGACAATCCCCGAGGTCACCGTTCCTTCCAGGCCCAACGGGGCGCCGATCGCCACCACCGGGTCGCCCACTTGTAAGGCGTCGGAGTCGCCGAGTGTCAGGGCCGCCACGTCGGTACGGTCCACTTTGAGCACTGCAAGGTCGTAGTCGCGTGTGGCGCCGACGATCTCGGCTTCCCGCTCGACGCCGTCGTGGAAGGTCACCACGACCCGGCTCTCAGACCCTTCCAATGCCGGGGCGATGACGTGCTCGTTGGTGACGATGTGCCCTTCGTCGTCGAACACGAAACCGCTGCCGGTGAACCCCTCCCCACCCGCGCGCACCTGGATGAACACGGTGCTGGGCAGCACCGCATCGGCGATTTCGGCGACCGAGGCATCGTTGAGCGCCGGGCCGCTGCCCGCCGCCGCGGGAGCGGGACCCTGTGGCTCAGCGCCCGCGTCCGCGTCCGGAACGGGAGGCAGGTACTGACCGGCCAGCAACCCGAGCAGTCCGCCGACCAGCAAGGACAGGATCATCAGGACGGCGACGATGGCGCCAGGTACGCCCCGCCGACGGCGTGGGTTCCGGTCGGGGCGGGTGCGGTCTTGGTACGGGTGGGCGGGGCGGTGCTGGCTGGCGGCCTGACTGGTGTGAGACTGGCCCGGGTACTCACGGGTGTGGACGCCGGCCGGATCGAAGCGGGCGGTGTCATGGTGCGACGGACCGGGTGCCGCCGACCGCTCAGATTCGGGTGGTGCCGACGGTGCAGATCCTGGTGGGACCGAGACAGCCGGGCCGGCTGCTCCTGACGGACGCCCGGAAGGGTTCTGCCACGGCAGGCGGGCCGAGGCCTGAGGCGCATCCGGAGCCGTACGCGGTGACGCGTCAGACCCGCTCCAACCTTCGGAGGCAGCCGCAGCCCGCGTTCCCGCGCCCGCATCGGTCGCTGCGCCAGCGCTTGCTCCCGTGCCGGTGCCGGTCGCTGCGCCAACACCCGCTCCCGCGCCGCTTGTTGCGCCGGCGGCGCCGGATGGCGCTTGGTCCTGGACCGGGTGCCCTCGGAACGACTGCTCCTGGGTCGCCTGACTGTCCGGTGGTCCAACCGGCCCGGTCTGCGGACGCTCGGGAGGCAGCCCCTGGGACGACGCACCCTCCGGTTGCCGGTGCTGCGCGGGCGGGATGTCGAGCTGCGCAGGCGGGATATCCGGCTGCGCCGCTTCCGGGTCTGCTTGCGATGAATGGGCAGGAGTCTGTTGTGACGGTCGGGCCGTGTCCGGCTGTGGTTCACGGTCAGATGAACTCATCGCCTCATTGTCTCCGATCCTGTACGAAAGCGCGTATGTCCGGCACGAGCCTGCTTCGGTGCTGTCCGACAGCGCTTTTTGCGCGTTGGCATGGCACGAGCGACGTATCTGCCGCGGCGGCTATTGTGACCGCCGGGGCCGGGGCCCTGGGCGTCAGGGGTCCGCTGCTGCGCTCTCGGGCACTTACTCCGCACGTCGCTCCCTTCGTGACCCGTCTGTAACGCCGATTCGACGCGTACTGCCATAGTGCCTGAAGGAACCCCTCGGTACGTCATCGTGCACACCGATAACATCAACATCACACGTCACTAGTACTGGGAGGCCCATCATCGCTGCCGACAAGGCCCAGAGTTGGGCCTACACCGAAGAGTTCATCATCGAACCCGAGCCACTCCAGGAGGCTCGGGACCGGGCCGAGGAGTTCGGGATCAGTCCGGTCTCCCCCGGTGTGGGCGCCGCGCTCCGGTTGCTGGCCGCGACCGCCGATGCCCACGCGGTGGCCGAGGTGGGTACCGGAACCGGAGTGTCCGGGCTGTGGCTGCTTGAAGGCATCCGCGCCGGCGGTGTGCTCACCACGATCGATGTGGAGCCGGAACACCAGCGCGCCGCCAAGGAGGTCTTCAGCCAGGCCGGCATCACCTCCACGCGCGTGCGCACCATCTCCGGGCGCGCCCTGGACGTACTCCCCCGGCTGGCCGATGGCGCCTACGACATGGTGGTGATCGACGGCGACCCGGCGGAAGCGGGCGATTACGCCGACCAGGGCATTCGGATGCTGCGCACCGGTGGCGTGCTCGCCGTCGCCGACGCCCTGTGGTACGACCGGGTGGCCGATCCGGCGCGGCGCGATGAGGCCACGGTGGCGATGCGCGAGTTGGGCAAAACGATCCGCGACGACGAGCGGCTCCTCCCCGCACTGCTGCCCAGTGGCGGAGGGCTACTGGCCGCGGTGAAACGCTCGGCTACCACCAGGTAGCGGCGCGCCCGAGTCAAGGTAGTGGACGCTTCGCACCAGGCGGAGAGTCCAGCCGCTGCGCCCCGGAAAAGGCCCGCTGGTTCGCGCTGGGCAGAAGTCAGGCTGCTCGAGCCTGTTCGGCGAGCCAGTGCACCAGGGCGCGGGCGCTGTACCCGGTGGGCCCCTCGGTGAACTCGTGTTCCGTTCTGGGGGCTCTCCCCGGGCCCGCGATATCCAGGTGCGCCCAGCGGGTGCCAGCGGCGAAGCGCTGCAGGAACAGCGCCGCGGTGATCGCCCCGGCGGAGGTGTGCGCATCGGTGTTGACGTGGCACAGGTCCGCCACCGGTGAGTCCAGGGCGGACTTGTACTCGGCCACCAACGGCATCGGCCAGAACGCCTCGCCGGTGACGTCGCCGGACTGGACCAACTCCTCGGTCAGTTGCCCATCGGTGCTGAACAGCGCCGCGTGCTTCTTGCCCAGCCCGAGTGTGGCGGCACCGGTGAGCGTGGCCACGTCCACCAACGTGTGCGGCTCGTAGGTGGTTCGCGCCCAGGCCATCGCGTCGGCGAGCACCAGGCGGCCCTCGGCGTCGGTGTTGGCGATTTCCACGGTGGTGCCGTCAACCATCGTCAGCACGTCACCGGGTTTGTAGGAGCCCGCCGCAACGGTGTTCTCCGCGAGCGCCAGCACCGCGACCACCGGTGTGGGCACCTGCGCCCGAGCGGCTCCGAGAGCGGCGGCCAGGACCACGGCGGCCCCGGACATGTCCGTCTTCATCGGCACCATGGACTCCCGCGGCTTGATCGACAGGCCACCGGTGTCGTAGGTGATGCCCTTGCCGACCAGCACCACCGGCGCGTGATCCGCAGCGCCTTCGGGGGTATAGGCGACGGTGACCAACCGCGGCGGGTTGACCGAGCCCCCGCCGACGGCGAGCACACCTTCCATGCCTTGTTCGGCGAGCCAGTCCTCGTCGTACTCGGTGACCTTCACCCCGGGCACGTCCTCGGCGGCATGTCGGGCCTGCTCGGCCACCCACGCCGGGGTCTTGATGTTCGAGGGGGTAGCGGCCAGCGTGCGGGCGAGCGTCGTGGCGCGGGCACCGATCTCGGCGCGGGCGAGGACATCCTCGCCGACCCCGCCCACCAGGGTGATCTGCGGGCACGGATCGTCCGGACCGGAGCCGGTGCCGGTGAACGGGTGCCGGTAGGACCCCAGCAGCAAGCCTTCGATGAAGGCCCCCACGGCGGCTTCGGTGGCCCGGTCCAAGCCGTTCAGGTCGACCACCAGGTGGGTTTGCTTGCTGGCCGCCCGGGCGAGGGCAGCACCTGCCTGGCGCATCGCCATCGGGCTCTCATCGCCTACGCCGGCGAAGACCAACCGGTCGGGCATGCCCGCCCACGGTGCGGCGTCGTCGGCCAATGCCGGCAGCACCGCAGTCGTGGCGCTACCGGCTCCGGCCGAGGCCTCGGCCCGACGGGCCAGGGCGGTCAGGTCGGCAGCGTAGGCTGAGGAGAGGTCCTGGGTCGGGACCACTTCCTCGCCGTCGGCGCGTACCGGTAACGCCAGTAGCGCCTCGGTGCCGAATTGCCGCAGCCGGGCAGCATCAAGTTGCCCGGTCTGCAGCGCGATACGCGGGGCAGACTCCGAAGCCACCGTCAGTCGGTGACCGCGCTCAGCGCGTTGGACAGGTCCGATGCCTCATCCGGGTTGAGTTCGACGACAAGCCGGCCACCGCCTTCCAGCGGGACTCGCATGATGATCCCGCGCCCCTCCTTGGTGACCTCGAGCGGTCCGTCACCGGTTCTGGGCTTCATGGCGGCCATGTGCATGCTCCTGTGGTCGAGTGGGATCGAACCGTTCGTCCCGGGTTGCCCGGGCGCTCGGTTCTGGATCGTGTATGTCCCATTCTATGCCAGGAACCGCTCGTGCATGGGAGAAGCTCCGGTCGGCGGGCTCCGGCCGCTGCTGCTCCGGGGGCCAGGACAGGTGCATTCTCCCGCTGGAGGCGAGCCACGCCACCACCAGCACCGCAACGATCGCCAACGCGAAGACCCCGGTCATCGGGCTGACCCAACTCACCGCAGATCGCGCCCCGTGGTGAGTGCCGGCGCGGGGCTCATTCCGGCCGGCCCCGCCCCTCGTCCTCGGCGCGTTCCTGTGCGGCGGCCTCCGCGCGCCGGCGGTGATGGTTGGCCTCGATGACCATCCGGACCGCCTCTGCCGGGTCGTCGGTCAGTTGCACCAGGTCCACGTCCTCGGCGGCGATCGTGCCGTGGGACACCAGCGTCTTGCGCAGCCAGGCGAGCAGGTCCTGCCAGAACTCGGTGCCCATGAGCACGATCGGGAATCGTTTGACCTTCCCGGTCTGCACCAAGGTGAGGGCCTCGAAGAGTTCATCGAGGGTGCCGTACCCCCCGGGCAGCACGATGAATCCCTGGGCGTACTTGACGAACATGGTCTTGCGCGCGAAGAAGTACCGGAAGTGCACGCCCAGGTCCACGTAGTCGTTCATGCCCTGCTCGAAGGGCAACTCGATGCCCAGCCCCACCGAGGTGCCTTCGGCGTCCTTGGCGCCCTTATTCGCCGCTTCCATCACGCCCGGGCCGCCGCCGGTGATCACCCCGAAACCGGCCTTGACGAGTTCTTCGGCGACCTGCTCGCCGAGTTCGTAGTAGGGGTTGGTCTCCTCGAACCGGGCCGAGCCGAACACACTGATCGCCGGCCCCAACTCGGCCAGTGCACCGAAGCCCTCGACGAACTCGGCCTGGATGCGCATCACCCGCCACGGGTCGGTATGCACCCACTCCGCTTCCCGCCCGGTCCACTCCAGCAGCCGTTCGTCGGTGGTCTTCTCCGGGATGTGCCGGCCGCGAAGTCGGATCGGCCCCTTGCGGTACTCCCGGCCGCGTCCGGCCTTCTTGTTCCTCATCCCCGTTAGCCTCCCTGTGGCGCTGATCGTGTCACTCGGTCCCTGGGGTACTCAACCACGATCGCAACGCCTGAGCGTGCATCCGGATCTGCTCGGTGGGCACGGCTTCGTGGTCGGTATGGGCGAGCAACGGGTCGCCGGGGCCGAAGTTCACCGCCGGCACGCCGAGGGCGGTGAACCGAGCCACATCGGTCCAGCCCTGTTTGGCTTGCACCTGCGTTGCGGTGTGTGCGGTGATGGCCTGCACGAAATCGGCGGTCACCGGGTGCTCCAGCGAGGGCGGGGCGCCCGGGGAGGAGTCGAGGACGGTCATTTCGAACCCGTCGAACACCTCCCGCAGGTGCGCCAACGCGGCCGCCTCATTCTTGTTCGGGGCGAACCGGTAATTCACCTGCACCGTGCACTCATCGGGGATCACGTTGCCGGCTATGCCCCCGTGGATGCGGACGGCGTTCAGCCCCTCGCGGTAGGTCAGCCCGTCGACCGGCACGTGCGCCGGGTCGTACCCGGTGAGGCGGGCCAGCACCTGGGTGACCTCGTGGATAGCGTTGCGGCCCACCCACGCCCGGGCCGAATGTGCCGCCACACCACGGGTTGTCAGGTGCACCTGCAGGCTGCCGTTGCATCCGGCTTCGATGCCGGCCGACGTGGGTTCGGCCAGCACCGCGAGGTCGGCGCGCAGCCAGTCGGGATGCTCGGCGGCCACCAGGTTCAGCCCGTTGAGGTCGGCGGCGACCTCCTCGTTGTCGTAGAAGATCCAGGTGAGGTCGTAGGCCGGTGCCGTCATCGAGGCCGCGAGGTGCAGGCCGACCGCCACCCCGCCCTTCATGTCCACTGTGCCCCGGCCCCAGAGCCACTCGGCACCGGTGGCGTCCCGCTGCCGCCGGGTGGGCAGGTTCGAGGCAACCGGCACCGTATCCAGGTGCCCGGCCACGATCACCCGGCGGGCGCGGCCCAGGTTGGTGCGGGCCAGCACCGTGTTCCCGCAGCGCAGCACCTCCAGATGGTCATAGCCGCGCAGCGCCGTCTCGATCCCCTCGGCGAGCGGCCCCTCGGAGCCGGAGACGGAGTAGGTGTCGCACAGTTCCTGGGTGAGGTCGACGACGTCGGTGCTCACCAGATCGGGCAGGTTCACCTGCCCCGGTCCACCCCCGGGCGTGCTCGGTTGGTTCATGGACAGAGCCTAGAGGCTCCGGCAGTAGCCCCACCTGTCGGGGCGCCCTCGGCGTCGGGCCGGATTCCTCAACCCACCGGGGGTCCGGCGTGCAGCACCCGGGCCGCCTCGGCGATCGAACCGGACAGGGACGGGTAGATCGTGAACGCGGCGGCGACCTCATCGACCGTGAGCCGGTGGTTGACGGCCAGGGTGATCGGGAAGATCAGTTCGCTGGCTCGCGGTGCCACGACCACCCCGCCGAGCACGATGCCGGAGGAGCGGTGGGAGAAGATCTTAATGAACCCCTCGTTGATGCCCAGCATCTTCGCCCGTGGGTTGCGCGCCAGGGGGAGCATCGTGACCAGGCCGTTGACCTCCTGGTCGGTGATGGCTCGCTCGGGGATCCCCACCGTGGCGATCTCCGGGGCGGTGAAGATGTTGGCCGACACCATGCGCAGGTCCAGCGGGGCCACCGCATCACCCAGGGAGTGCCACATCGCGATCCGCCCCTGCATCGCCGCCACCGACGCCAGTGGTAGCAATCCGGTGACGTCCCCGGCGGCATACACCCCCCGGACCGTGGTGCGAGAAACCCGGTCCACCTCGATGTGGCCGGACTCGGTGGTGTTGACTCCGGCCTCGGCCAGACCCAGGTCCTCGCTGTTGGGCACCCCGCCCACTGCGAGTAAGCAGTGGGATCCGGTGATGACCTGCCCGTCGGTCAGGTCCACCTCCACCCCGCCGTCCACCCGGCGGACCGCCGCCGCCCGGGAACGGGACATCACGTCCATACCGCGTCGGCGGAAGACGTTCTCGATCAGTTCCGCGGCGTCGGCATCCTCCCCGGGCAGCACACGGTCCCGGCTGGACACCAGCACCACCGGCACCCCCAGGGCGTTGTAGGCGCCGGCGAACTCGGCCCCCGTGACCCCCGAACCGACCACGATGAGCCTTTCCATCGGGTCCTTCAGGTCATACATCTGCTTCCAGGTCAGGATCCGTTCCCCGTCGGGTTCTGCGGTGGGCAGCACCCGCGGGCGGGCTCCGGTGGCCACCAGGATCACATCGGCGCCGAAACGGCGCTCCCCGTCGTCGGTCTGCGCGATGACCGCACCGGGACCGTCCAACCTCCCAGTGCCGTCCACCAGGTTGACGCCCTCGCGCTGTAGCCGGGCGCGGATGTCGCGGCTCTGCGCGCTGGCCAGGTTCAGCACCCGATCGTTCACCCGGTTCAGGTCCACCTCGAGGGTGCCGTCGTGCCCGCCGGTGGGGCGGATGCCCAGTTCCCGGGAACTCTCGGTCAAGGTCATCCACTCGGCGGTGGCGATGAGCGTCTTGGAGGGCACCACGTCGGTCAACACCGCCGAACCGCCCAGGCCCTGCTGCTCGATCAGGGTGACGCCGGCCCCGAGTTGGGCGGCCACGAGCGCCGCCTCGTAGCCTCCGGGCCCCCCACCGATGATGACCACCCGGCTCCCTTCTCGGGTGGTGGAGCGTCGCACACCGGTGGGCAGTTCTGGCGGAGTGGGGAAGTTGGAAGTCACGAAGGCCATTGTGCCGCCTCCACGTGCCCGAGCAAGGCACGCACGTCGGAGGCGAGGCCCGCCCGGGCCGGTACCGGCGCCCGCACAGGACCGGTTTCGGCCCGCACTGGCCGGTTTAGCGCGGTCAACATCGCTCCGGGTGGTCGCGTCCGGGGCGCCTCGGGCGGTGAGCAGAGTAGGTTCTAGGGCGTGCACACACCCAACGATCCCGCCGGGGGCCCGTCCCCCTCCCGGCCCGCCGCGCGTTCCGAGGCGCCCACCGGATCCCATGAGGACATGACCGACCCGGCCGCCACCGCCGCGGCCGCAGCCGAGGTGTTGACCGAGGCGACCGGGGTGCCCCGGTATGACATCGCCCTGGTGCTGGGTTCGGGGTGGGCCGAAGCGGCGGACCTGATGGGCCGCACCATCGCCACGGTGGACGCCACTGACATCCCGGGCTTCAGCGTCTCCGGAGTCCCCGGCCACCGCGGAACCCTGCGTGCGGTGGAGATCGACAGCCCCACCGGCACCAAGCACGCCCTGGTACTGGGAGCACGCACCCACTACTACGAGGGCCGCGGCGTCCGTGCGGTGGCCCACCCGGTGCGCACGGCCGCAGCCGCAGGTGCCGAAACCTTGGTGCTCACCAACGGTGCGGGCGGGCTGCGCCGCGAGTGGGTACCGGGCACGGCGGTGCTGATCAACGACCACCTGAACCTCACCGCCGCCTCCCCCGTGGAGGGCGCCAACTTCGTGGACCTGACCGACCTGTACTCCCCCCGGCTGCGGGCCATCGCCCACACCGTGGACCCCGACCTTCCCGAAGGGGTGTACGCCCAATTCCCCGGTCCGCACTATGAAACCCCCGCCGAGGTGCGGATGGCCAGGACCCTGGGTGCGGATCTGGTGGGGATGTCCACCGCGTTGGAGGCGATTGCCGCGCGACAGGCGGGTATGCAGGTGCTGGGTATCTCGCTGGTCACCAACCTCGCCGCGGGCGTATCGCCGCAGCCGCTGTCGCACGCCGAGGTGATCGCCGCGGGCAAGGAGGCCGGCCCGCGGATCAGCGCGCTCCTGACGGCGATCGTGCAGAAAATCCTGGAGTGAGCACGACCTGGCGCATCGATGAGGCCTGACGTATCGGTATAGACCTGGCCCATCGGTTGGGCCGGGCGCACCCGTATAGGCCTGGCGCATCGGTTGCCTAGCGTGTCGGGTGTAACGAGGAGCCAATAGCGGAACGGAGAGGACGACGGCGATGAGCGGCGTGGCGGACGAGGCTCTGTTGGCGCAGGTGCGGACCTGGATACAGGACGACCCGGATCCCGATGACGCCGCCGAATTGCGGCGTCTGCTGGCAGAGGCCGGCGAAGGGCCCGCTGAGGCGAGCCGTGCCCAAGTGGCGCTCGCCGAACTGCAGGACCGGTTCTCCGGCATGCTGCAGTTCGGCACTGCCGGGCTCCGCGGCGAACTGGGCGCCGGACCGAACCGGATGAACCGGGCGGTGGTGATCCGCGCGGCAGCCGGTCTGATGGCCTACCTCAACGAGCGTCTCGAGTCCGGGGCGCGGGTGGTGATCGGCTACGACGCCCGGCACCGGTCTTCCCGTTTCGCCGCGGACACCGCCGACGTCGTCGCAGGTGCCGGCGGCGAGGCGCTGGTGTTGCCCGGGCCCTGCCCCACGCCGGTACTCGCCTTCGCCGTCCGGT
>DATGSR010000199.1:0-7125 GCA_035302405.1 Beutenbergiaceae bacterium | reverse complement strand
CAGCGGCCGGCCGGTGCGGGTACTCACGCGGACGATGAACAACTTGTCCGTCATGGTGAAGGTCACGCTCGCCGCTGCGGTGGTGGGCATCCTGGTCTGGGCGGTCATCGATATCACGGCACTGGCCGGCGCCGTGGTGGGGGCCGTGCTGGTGGCCCAGGTCGCGGTCGTGATGGCGCTGGCCCGGGTGAGCGTGCTGCACCGGGCGGCGAGCGCCCTGCCGGGCCCGAAGTAGGCCGCGAGCACGGTGTGATAACTCAAGCGGCCCAGAGCACGGTGTGATAACCCGGCTATCGGGGTGGTAAGGCCAACGCAGGCGGGCCGCCCAAGCACGCGGCAGCCACCAGTCGGCTCGTACGTCCCGCAGGCTCAGAGGCGGCGCAGCATCCGGGTGTTACCCAACGTGTTCGGCTTGACCCGAGCCAGGTCCAAGAACTCTGCCACGCCGTCATCGCGGGACCGCAGGATCTCCGCATACACCTCCGGGTCCACCACCGGGCCGGTGACTGGTTCGAACCCGTGCTGGCGGAAGAAGTCCACCTCGAAGGTCAGGCAGAACACCCGGCGCAGACCCAGGTCCCGTGCCCGCTGCAGTAATTGCTCCAGCAGTTGGTGCCCGATCCCGGTATTGAGCCGGTCTTCACGGACCGCCAGTGTGCGCACTTCCCCCAAGTCCTCCCACATCACGTGCAGCGCCCCGCACCCGACCACACCGGAGTCGTCCTGCGCGACGTAGAACTCCTGGACCGACTCGTAGTAGTCCACCAAGTCTTTGGCGAGCAGGATCCTGCGCTGGGCATAGGGGTCCACCAGGCGTTTGATGCCGCGGACGTCGGCCGGCAGGGCGGGGCGGATGGTGATGTCAGCGTGGGCCACGGCTCTACTGTGCCCGCTCTCGCTGTGCGGGCGCGACCTTCGGGTGCCCGTTGGCGGTGATCCGCGCGTTGTGGTGAGCCAGCAACCGCACGGCCGTGGTCTCATCGATGATCAAATCGGTCATCACTTTCGCCCGCAGCGCCCCGAGCACGGCGGGAACCTTGCGTTCTCCGGCGACGACGCACACCCGCTTGGGGATCGCCTGCAGTTCTTGTGGCGTTGGGCCGGAGGCCCGCTCGTTGAGATCGATGTCCCGGTAGGTGCCGTCCTCCCGCAAGAACACGGTGCACACGTCCCCGACCACGCCTTCGTTGCGTAGATCGGCCAACTCTGTCCCGGTCAGGTACCCGGCGGTATACACATGCGAGGGCACTTGTGCGGTCAGCGAGCCGACGCTGAACACCGCGAGGTCCATCCGGCGCTGCACATCCAGCACCCGGCGCACACTGCGCTCGCGCCACATCGCCTGCTTCGTCCCGGCAAAATCGAAGAACGCCGGCACCGGAAAATGGTGGGCGGTGGCGTTGAATGCGGTCGCTACCGTGCTGGTCAGGTCGGCCCCGTAGGCGATCCCGCGGGAAGTGGTGTTGGCCGACCCGTTCAATTGCACGACGGCGCTGCCCTGGGTGTGGGTGGGAACCAGGTGGCGGGAGATGGCGGACATCGTGGTCCCCCAGGCCACCCCCATCGTCATCTCCGAACCAAACCATTCCGAAACCAACCGAGCCGCGACCATCGCCACCTGATCCAGGCGGTGCAGTGGGGTGGTGTTCTCCCGCACCGGAATGACGTGGGCCTTCACCCCGAACGCCTTCCCCAACCGGTTACTGAGCGCCGCGCCGGTCCGGCTGGGTTCCTGGACGCTGATTCGCACCATGCCCGATTCCCGGGCGGCCTTGATCAGCCGGGACACGGTGGACCGTGAAACTCCGAGGTTCCGGGCCACCACGTCCATGGTCTCGTCCTGCAGGTAGTACATCGTGGCCGCCCGGAAGGCGTCGTCCTCGCGCACTCCAGCACCTCCTCCGCACGGGTGCACATCTGTGCACGCCGTTTGCGCCGTCTTTCGTCAAGCGTAAGCAAGAATCCGTCAGGCACCTAGCACGTGCTGGTGACGACGTTGGTGCCGATAAGGCCTGCCAACCATCAGGATGTGACCGACAATGGGGCTGAGGACCGGCGCCGGTCCCGGCTCCGGAGCGACCGTGGGTGCACTGGGCCGCTCCGGTACTGGACGACAATGCGGCCAAGACATTGGACGGGCCCGATGAGGAAGCAGAAGCATACGAGCGCTGAGCACTCCCGCTCGGGCGGTTGGGTCGACACTTCCGGGGCCCGCGTGCGGGTGCTCCCGCCGATGCTGTTCGTAGCGCCGATCGGTGTCGCCGCCCTGCTTCGGCGCCGCTCCCCGTCGCCTCCGGCCGAGGGCCCGCGCCGGGTCGTGGCGGTGGTTGTCGCACTGTGCGGGGCGGCGATGATGGGTTGGGCGTTCGCCGTGTTGCGCAAGCACCACACCACGGTGGTGCCCTGGGCGCACGTGCACGAACTGGTCACGCACGGGCCGTTTCGATGGGTGCGGAACCCGATCTATGCGGGTGACGTGCTGGTCTACCTAGGGGCGTGCCTGTGGTTGCGGACCCGGTGGCCGGTGCTCGCGCTGCCGGGTGTGCTGACGGCTTTGCGACGCTGGGTGATCGAGCCCGAAGAGCAGTACCTGCGTTCTCGGTTCCCGCAGGAGTACGAGGCCTATGCTGCGCGGGTCCCTGCGCTTGTGCCACGGCGCCGCCGCCCCTGACCGGTGACCGGCGCCACGGGCCCTGTCCGAAGCAGGCCAGCGCGGTCGTGGGAGGTACGGCCCCGACCGCTAGCGGAAGGCACGGGACGACTTGCGGGAGGGACCCGGAGACCAGCCAGCCGCCGGATCTCCCGCTCAAGCGGCTGCAAGCGCTTACCCTATGGCTATGCCAAGCGCAGTGACTCTCGCCGATGTGGCCCGCGCGGCCGGCGTCTCCCTTGCCACCGCGTCCAGGGCCATCAACGGCAGCGCCACCAGGACCGTACGGCCGGAACTGCGCGAGCGGGTGCTGGCTGTGGCCGCAGAGTTGAACTACCTGCCTAACGCCAACGCCCAAGCGATGGCCCGGGGAAGGACCACCGCGCTGGGGCTGATCGTGCACGATATCGCCGACCCGTACTTCTCCGCGATCGCCGCGGGAGTGACGGCGGCCGCCGATCAAGCCGATCTGATGGTCACCCTTGGCAACACGCAACACGACCCGGACCGGGAGTTGGCGCTCGTGGGTGTGCTGCACCGGCAACGTGCGAGGGCGATCGTCATCGCAGGTGGGCGCCATGACGACCGGGGCAAGCGAGATGAACTGGGCGCTGCGCTATCGGCGTATCGCGAGGGGGGCGGCTCGGTTGCCCTGGTCAGCCAGCCGGTGCTGGACATGGATACCGTGGCGATCGACAACGTCGCCGGTGCCGCGGATCTCGCCGCCGCGTTACTGGCGCGGGGATACCGCTCGTTTGCGATCCTCGCCGGGCCCCCGGGCCACTTGACGGCCCGGGAACGCTTCGATGGTTTCCTCAACGCCCTAAGAGCACACGACCCTGCGCTCACGCCCTCGCACGTGGTGAACTCCGATTTCACCAGGGACGGCGGTTATCGCGCGATGCGCGAACTGAACGAGCGAGTCGATCTCACCACCGGCGAGGTCGATGCCGTATTCGCCGTGAACGACGTGATGGCCGTCGGGGCGATGGCCGCGGCCCGGGACGCAGGCGTGCGCGTTGGCGTAGATGTGGGCGTGGCCGGTTTCGATGACATCGCCACCCTGCGGGATGTGACGCCGGGCCTGAGCACCGTGCGTGTACCGCTGCATCATGCGGGGGTACTGGCGACCCAATTGGCGCTGGGGGTCGGCTTGGACGCCGCCGCTGATGGCCTTCTCAGCGAGGAAAGCAAAGGATCTAGCGACCCTTCCGGTGAGAAGGAGCGTCGTCGGCCCGCGAACGAACAAGTCATCACCACCGCCCCAGCACCGACGCTCCACGCCCGCGACGATGGCGCACGCGTAATCCGCTTGGGCGGCACAGTGGTACTCCGCGACTCCACGCCGCCGCGAACCTGAAACCCTTGGCCCAGTGAACGCTTTTCTGGACATCGAGACGTCGCGCCATGGGGATCTTCTACGCCATGTCCGAAAGCGCAAAAGGGCGAACAATCGGTCCGGAAACGAAAAGGGGGCGAACGACCACATCTGATCGTTCGCCCCCTTCTCGGTGAGAGTCAGGAAGTGCTACGTGCGCGCGTCGCCACGAACCGCGCGATCACTCCCAGCACCAGCATGGCCAGCGCACCGAGTACGAGTCCACTTACACCAGCACCGGTCCCCGGAAGTTCACCCTCGGCGCCGGAGCCGGCCTGGGCCGGGTCGTCGGCCCCATCTTGCCCGGAGCCTTCTTGGTCCGAGGTCTCACCGGGCGCACCCGGCGTTTCCGCAGGCTCGGAATCAAACGTGTGGCTCCACTCGGCCGGAGCGTCCTGCGCCAATGCGTAGCCTTCCAGGGCCGCGGCAGCGACGGTGACCGAGCCAACGCCCGGGTAAGTGCCCGGTTGAATGACCTCACCGTCGAGCAGATACTGCACGCCCTCAGCCTCGGGAATCGTGAAGGCATCGTTCTCCGAGCCTGGCTCATCGATGAAGAGCACGGGCTCTGGTGCGACCTCAATCGGATCCGGGGCCACGTCGTCGGGCTCAGGCACGTTGTAGCGGAACAGGTCGCCACCGGCGCTCACATAGATGTCGCCTTCCCCGTCAGCCACACTCCAGCCGAATCCGGTACCGATCTGCGAGGTCTCGCCGCTCTGCGGGTCATGCACAGAGAAGCGGCCGCCCGCCGTGACATAGATACGACCATCCCGTGAGGATTCGTGAGTGCTCCCGTGGGACCACCGGGCCACGCCGTCGGCGTACCGTCCCCCTACGGTGCCGCGGTTCTCGGTTTCGCCGGTGTCGGGGTCGAATCGGAAGAGGATCTCCTCTGCCACGCCCCATACAGCACCGTCGTCGTCCACCATCAGACCGGTTATCCCGCGCCGCTCTTCACCCGCTGGGTCGATGGCTTCAACTACGGACCGTGTATCGGGATCGAAGACGATGAGTTTGCCGGCGGTATTACCGCTCGGATCAGACGCCAGACCACCATGGATCGTGGTCCCCAGATACACCCTGCCGTCGGTGGGGTTATAGGCGACCGACACCACGTTCTCATCCTCACCTATCTCGGAGGTCAGCCAGGTGTGTTCGCCTGTGGCCCCCTCCCAGATCGCCAGCCCGCCCTGCGTGCTCCCGTAGGCGGCGACGGCACCGAGGTAGATCTCATCGCGGTCGGGGTTATAAGCGATGCCGTTGGGACGGTCTTGGCCCTCGTCTTCACCGTTGAACAGAGTCTGCACAGTTTCGCGCACTTCGGGATCGAACGTCTGTGGATCCATGACGTCGAAGCGGGCGTGTCCATAAGCACCCAGATACAACTTGCCGTCCCGGGCCACGGCGGACTCGAACTGTCCAAGGTTCATAGTCCCGCCATGGGCCTCCCCGCTCTTGTCGACCTGCGCGAGTCCGATCATGTAGCCCGAGGCCCACACCGTGTCGTCCGGACCGGAGAAGAGTTTCTGGATGTGGGTGGGTTGGGCGAAATCGATGGGTTGTTGTGAGACCAGTGAACCTGCCTCAAGATCCGCCACGAAGACCCCGCTTGCTGAGGTCCCGTACAGCAGCGGCGTTCCGCTTGAGTCGTCGACGACACCGTGGGAGAGGTAGCCGCCGATATTGATTCCGGTGTCCTGGATCGTGTCCTGCTCAAGGTCGTAGAGCATCAGTTGCCCCGCATCTGCGGAGAAGATGGCGGTGCCTTGCTCCGGGCCAGGAATCGTGTGGTGGCCGAAGTGGGTTCGCTCCTGGTCCGGGTCCCAGCGCACTACGCGGCCGTCCATGTCCAGCACGAGCATGCGTAGCCCGACCTGGCCGATGATCCGGTCCTCGACGATGTCCATCCGCGCGATCCATTGGCCGGCGGTCTCCAGTCCTGGGACGGTCTCCTTATCGGCGATCAGCGTGGGTTCACCGCGACCGGCATCCGCGATCCGCCACAGCCGCGGCTCTTGCCCGCCGGTGCCGACGTAGACGGCATCGTCGGGCTCGTAGTAGGCAATGGAGTGGATGTACTCGGCGTTGGGGTCCAGTTCGTGCAGCAGCTCGGGTTGACCGTCACCTGCCGGGTCGAACATGTACAGCCGAGCATCCGGGTAGGAGCCGAGATACACCGTTCCGTCCGGCCCCGGTGAGATCCCGAAGGGATCGGACCGGTCCCAGTCCTCATCGATCGGGCCGTGATCCTGGCATTCACCGACTGAAGGGTCGTAAGACCAGAGATGCGAGTCGTAATAGGTGCCCCAGTAGACCACGCCGTCGGAGGCGACGTTGAGGTTGCGGACGTGCTCGGCCCCATCGACCGAACAGGTGGAGAGCTGCTCGCCGGTCTCCACGTCGGTCACCACGAACGTGGCCGGGTGGTCGGTATCGGCCTCACCCTTGAATACCTGATACGACACGTGGTGGCCGTCCTCGAAACCCGGTGCCGCCTGGCTGGGAATCTGCGACGTGACCGGCGTACCGAGATACTCCAGGCGCTGGTCCTGCGCAAGGATGCGTGCAACGCGGGAGTCCTCGGCAGGGACTTCCGCATGGCTTGCCGCAACAGGACTGAAAACAAGTGCCAACGCCGTGCCGAGGCTCGCGGTGACCAGCGCCCTTCTGGAACGCCGGCCACGAGGCGCCGTTGGCCGAACCGTACTCATCAATGATCCTCCGTTGGAATAGGTGCGGCGAGCACGATACGGATTTGGCCAGAAGTTTGCAAGCGCTTGCAGCAACCGGTCGCAGTTCAAAACGGATTGACCACGAACCGCCCGACGAGTCGCTCTCGCGAGCCGCACTGTCGGGCCTCGAGACGCGTTCACCGTCCGGGCCGTGAGACCTGCGCGGTGCGGTGGCCGCCGCCAGGTCCGAGCCTCCTGCCGCAGTGGTCCTGAGGCTCACAGCCGCCCGTCTTGACGCTGTCAGTCCCCGTTGCGTACGCTCATCGCGGAAAGCGCATTCCGCTACTCGTGACGGCTGCGAGCGGGGCGCGCGCTGTCGACCTGGGAGAGAAAACCTGATGAGCACTCGTACGTTGCGTATC
>DATGSR010000198.1:0-4035 GCA_035302405.1 Beutenbergiaceae bacterium | reverse complement strand
TGGATTCGTGTGTGACGTCGGTATGGTCGCTGTCGCCGGTGGCGCCCATGGTCTCCAATCTCCTGTAGGGCGACGGGCGGTGAGGCCCGGGTTTGCGTCATCGTACACAACGGCTCATGGCGCGGGGAAACGAACCGGTGCTGGTGTTCGCTACTAGCGCATGGCGGGCCTCGTGGCTGGGGGCGCGCCCGAGACGTGCCCGGGGCGTGCCCCGGGCGGGGTGGGCTGCGTGCGCACCCGGGCGGGGTTGGCCGCGGGCGCACGGAACTCCAGTCAGACGAGAACAGCGCCGCGCCCCGGCCCCCACCACGCGGCGCACCGGTGCACTCCCGGTGCGCCGGGTCGTCGTCGGCCATCCCACCGACGCCGGGACGTACGCGCGCGTGCGGAGATGCGCGGTGCGCGCGTTAGGACATCCGCTGCTCGGAGCGGTCCCCGGACCAGTCGGTGTGGAAGGTGCCTTCGTCGTCGATGCGCTCGTAGGTGTGGGCTCCGAAGTAGTCCCGCAGGCCCTGCACCAGCGCCGCCGGCAGGCGTGAGGCGCGCGCGGAGTCATAGTAGGCCAGTGCGGAAGCGAACCCGGGAATGGGGATGCCCGCATCGGCGGCCTGCCCGACCACGGTGCGCCACCCGTCCTGGGACTCGGCCAGGCCGGCGTGGATGCTCGGGGCGGCCAGCAGGGTCGGCAGGTTCTGCCCGGCGTACTCCGAGCGGATCCGCTCCAGTAACCGGGCTCGGATGATGCACCCGGCGCGCCAGATCTTGGCGACCTCGGAGACGTCGATGTTCCAGTCGTACTGCAGCGACGCCGAGCGGATCAGGTCCAGGCCCTGGGCGTAGGCGATCACCTTGGAGGCCCACAGCGCCTGTCGCACGGATTCGATGAACGCCGCGCGGTCGGCCACCTCGATCTGGCCCTCCGGGCCGGCCAGGTGCTGCTCCGCAGCGGCACGCAGGTCGGAGTGCCCGGAGACCGAGCGTGCGAAGACCGACTCGGCGATCGTGTTCACCGGCACCCCGAGTTCCAGTGCGATTTGCACGGTCCACCGGCCGGTGCCCTTCTGTTCGGCGGAGTCGGCGATCACGTCCACCAGGCTCTTACCGGTGCGCGCATCGGTCTGGTCGAGTACCTCGGCGGTGATCTCCACCAGGTAGGAGTCCAGGTCCCCCTCGTTCCAGTCGCGGAACACCTGGGCGATCTCGGCGTTGGACAGCCCAGCGACCCGCAGCATGTCGTAGGCCTCGGAGATGAACTGCATATCGGCGTACTCGATGCCGTTGTGCACCATCTTCACGAAGTGCCCCGAACCGTCCGGACCGATGTAGGTGCAGCACGGCTCACCGTCGTACACCGCGGCAATGTCCTCCAGGATCGGACCGAGCGCCTCGTATGACTCCGGGGACCCGCCGGGCATGATCGAGGGACCCTCCAGGGCGCCCTCCTCACCTCCGGAGATGCCCGCGCCCACGAAGTGCAGGCCGTGCTCGCGCAGCGCCCGCTCCCGTCGCCGGGTGTCCTCGTAGTGGGCGTTCCCGCCGTCCACCACGATGTCGCCCTCCTCCAGGAGCGGCACGAGGGAGTCGATCGTGGCGTCGGTGGCAGCGCCGGCCTTGACCATGAGGATGATCCGGCGGGGCCGCTCCAGCGAAGCGACGAACGCTTCGAGTTCCTCGGCGGGCACGAACGTGCCTTCATCGCCGTGGTTGTCGATGAGCGTGCGGGTGCGGCCCGGGGTGCGGTTGTACACAGCGACGTGATGACCACGGCGGGCGATGTTGCGGGCCAGGTTGCTGCCCATCACGGCCATTCCGATGACGCCGATGTGGGCGGTGGCTTGGGTGGTGGTTGTCATTGCGCTCATTTCGTGTCGGTGGGCGGCACGCCTGCTCAGGCGTAGGGGATGGCTTCCTCGTCAAGCATGTCAGTGAAGGCTTTCCAAGCAATGTGGAACAACTCCTGCCCTGAGGCATCCGGAGAGGTGTGGGACTCAAGGTGTGGTTCGAGGGAGAAGAACCCTTCAAAACCGTCCTCATGCAGGGCGCGGATGGTTTCGCGGATCTGCCCGTCGCCGGCCCCCGCGGGGACCACCAGGCCGTCCTGGGCGCGGGCGTCCTTGATCTGGATGTACTCCAGGTAGGGCCGGAGTTGTTCGTACCCCTCGGTGTGGGGGCGGACGCCGACCTGGACGAAGTTCGCCGGGTCCCACGCCAGGCGGAGGCGGTGGGAGTCCACCCCGGTGACCAGTTCCAAGCACCGGTCGGGGGTGGCGCCGTAGACTTCCTTGTCGTTCTCGTGCAGCAATGTGATGCCCGCGGGTTCGGCGATGTCGGTGAGCGCCCGCAGCCTGGCGACCACTTCCGCACGTGCTTCCTCGGCGTCGATCTCGGGTCGTTGGAAGAAGGAGAAGATGCGGATGTAGGGGGCCTGGAAGTGGTGGGCCACCTCCACCGCCCGGTGCATCCGGTCCAGGTGCTCGTCGAAGTCGTCGTCGATGAAAATCTTGCCGATCGGGGAGCCGATGGCGGACACGCCCAGGCTGTGATCGACCAGGATGTCCTTGGCAGCGTTGAGTTGGGCATCGCTCAGGTCCAGCACGCCGGTGTCCCAGGCGCTGCGGATCTCGATGAAGTTCAGTCCCAGGTGGCGGGCCACCGTGCACTGCAAAGTGAAATCAGGGTCGATCTCGTCGGCGAATCCGGACAAGGTCCACATACGTGCACGGCTCCCGCGTGGGCATCGTTCTGGTTCTTACGTGCAGTAGGCAGCCTAGCGGGTGCGGGCACACCCTGGTGGCAAACGGTTGCCATCCGGGATCGGCCGCGCCTAGCCTTCGCGGGTGAGCAGATCCGGTGGGCGATCAGCCATCACCATCTACGACGTCGCGGCGGCGGCCGGCGTGGCGCCCTCCACCGTTTCCCGGGCCTTTTCCCGGCCGGGTCGGGTGAACGCGCAGACGGCCGCCCGGATTCAGGCGGTGGCCGCGGAACTGGGGTACCGGGCAAACCCGCAGGCGCGGGCGCTGTCGACCACCCGCACGATGATGCTCGCGGTGGTGTTGGCGGACGTGACCAACCCGGCCTTCTTCGACCTGGTGCGTGGTGCGGGGGCGGCCGCGACCGAGGCCGGGTACACCCTGGTGCTGGCCGAGACCCAGGAGTCGGCCGAGCGGGAACGGGATGTACTGGAGGCGACCGCCGCAAGAGTGGATGGGATCGTGCTCGCCGGCTCCCGCAGTCCCGACGCCGCCATCCACCAGGTCAACAAGGTCGTACCGGTGGTGGCGGTGAACCGGGACGTACGCGGACTGCCCAGTGTGGTGGTGGATTTGGAGCACGGGGCGCGGGTCACGGTGGAGCACCTCCACGGGCTCGGGCACCGGGAGGTGATGTATCTGGCGGGGCCCGAGGCGTCCTGGCCGGATGGGATGCGGTGGCGATCGCTGCGCCAGGTCGCCCGGGAACATGGCATGCGGGTGCGAAGGGTCGGTCCGTATGAGCCCACGGTGCAAGGCGGCGTTCGCGCGGGGGAGCAATGGCTCGACGGACGCAGGCGCGGTGCCGCTGCGGTCGGCTACAACGATTTGATGGCGATCGGGTTCATCCGTGCGGTCACGAGAGCAGGGTTGAAAGTGCCCGACGACGTCAGCGTGGTGGGGTTCGACAACACCTCATCGGCGGAACTGATCACACCGGAGTTGACGACGGTGGCGGCGCCGATGCGGGACGTGGGCAGGATCGCCGCGACGAATGTCATCGCGCTCGCGCGTGGGGCAACGTCTACTCGGGGTGAGCCGGTGGTGGTGCCGACCAGGTTGGTGGAGCGGGAGTCAACCGCGCCGCCGGCTTGACGTCTGGGTGGTGGGTGCTCGGGGGCGATGCGCTATCCACAGGCGCGGGGGAGAGGGGTGGTCATCGGTGAGCGGTTGTGGAAGTGTGTGGGCCATGTTTTGGGGGCACGAGCAGTGTTGCGGTGCCGGTCATCGGATGGCTGGCCGATGGGGGCGAGCCTGGTTGCGGCTGGTTTCAGCGTTCGCC
>DATGSR010000197.1:0-2891 GCA_035302405.1 Beutenbergiaceae bacterium | reverse complement strand
GCCGCGTTCATCGTGAGCGGGGAACTGGCCGTCCCCGAGACGATCATCACCAACATCGCCTACTTCGTGGCGCTCTACACCGCCGGTGCGTGGATCTCCGACCGCCGAAAAGCGCTGGTGGTGCGCCTCGTCGTCGTGGATGTGATGCTCATCTGGCTTTTGGTGTCCTTCTTCCGGGTGGCCACCGACCCGCCCGATGGGGAACTGGTGGCGATCGGGCCGGGCACCCTCAGCCCGCTGGCGGCGTACATGTTGTTGCAGGTGGTCATCAACATCATGTATTTCGCCGGGGCGATCTGGTTCGGCAACCACGCCTGGCGCGCCGCGCGCGACCGGCACCTGCTGCTGCGCCGAGCCCAGGAACTACAGGCCGAACGTGCCCTGGTGGAGGCCCAGGCGGTGACCATCGAGCGGATGCGCCTGGCCCGCGAACTGCACGACGCCGTGGCACACCACGTCTCCCTGATGGGTGTGCAGGCCGCGGCCGCACGCACGTTGCAGAACCAGGATCCCGAGCGGGCCGCGAGCGCACTGGAGCGGGTGGAGGAGTCCGCCCGGGAGGCGATTGACGAACTGCACTCATTGCTCGGCACCTTGCGCGACGATCCGCCCGGCGGCGATGAGGAGTCAGACCAGGACGATGAGGCGATCGGCTCCCTGGGCGTGGACCGCATTCCGGCGTTGATGGACGGTGCCCGCGATAACGGGTTGGAGGTTTCCTACCAGGTGATCGGTGAGCCGGTGCCGGTGCGGCCGGTGTCGTCGTTGAACCTGTACCGCATCGCCCAGGAGGCGCTGACCAACGCCCGCAAGCATGCCGGTACCGGCGCGGCCGTGGATGCCCGACTGCGGTACCTACCGGACGCGGTGGAACTGGAGATCGCCGACGACGGTGCGGGACGACGGCGCCGGCCGATGCGCACCGACACCGGTGGGTTGGGGCTGGTGGGGATGCGGGAGCGTGTGGCCACCGACGGGGGCACGTTGCATGCCGGTCCCCGCCGGGACGGTGGCTTCCTGGTGCGCGCGTACATCCCGCTCGGTGGGCGGGACGACGACGAAGAGCGGGGCGACGGCACGGAAGAGCGTGGCGACACCGCAGCAGAGCGGGGCGGCACCGCACCAGAGCGGGGCGGCACCGCACCAGAGCGGGGCGACGGCGCACCAGAGCGGGGCGACGGCGCAGCAGACTCGGAGCGCGCATGAACGGCTCAGGCGAATCGGAGCGGACATGAACAACGCAGGCGACTCGCGAGCGAGCATGAGAACCGGGGCCCCGGGCCCGGCAGAAGGCGACGAGACCGTCCGGGTGGTGCTGGTGGATGATCAGCCGCTCTTGCGCGAGGGCATTGCCACGATCCTGCAGGCCCAAGCCGACATCACCGTGGTGGGTCAGGCGTCCTCGGGCGCCGAAGCCTTGGAAGTGGTGGCCCGTACCAACCCCGATGTGGTCTGCATGGACGTGGAGATGCCGGAGATGAACGGCCTGGAGGCGACCCGTCGCATCGTGGGCGAACGCCCCAGCGGTCCGCGCGTACTGATGCTGACCACCTTCAACCGGGAGGACTACCTGCTGGAGGCGCTACGCGCCGGCGCCAGCGCGTTCCTGTTGAAGACCGCACGCCCGGAGCAGTTGGCGGACGCGATCCGGTCAGTGGCCGCAGGGGATGCCCTGCTGTCGCCGGAGGTGACCCGCTCGATCATCGAACGGGCGGTCGCCACCGGCGACTTCATGCCCCACGACACCGGCAGCACGGGCGTGCAGCAGCAGACCGAGGACGCCGTCGGCCCCCGAACCGGCCACCCCCACCCCGCTGGCCGCGAAGACCCCGGTGACGCTCTCCCATCGGGCGCGGCCGAACTCACCGAGCGGGAACGAGACGTGCTGCGCCTGGTGGCACGCGGGATGTCCAACAGCGAGATCGCCGAGGAGTTGGTGATCGGGCGGGCCACGGTGAAGACTCACGTGTCCAACGTGCTGATGAAATTGAACCTTCGCGACCGCGTGCAGGCCGTGGCCTACGCCTACCAGCACGGCCTGGCTGACTGACCGGCCAGCGGGCGAGATGGGGCACGAGCCAGCGGGCCGAGACGGGCACTGGTTCGCCTGCACTGGCGAACTGTCCTCCCCCACCGGGCGGAGCACAAAGATCCCCCTGGCGCCGGAAGCGCTCCGCACCCCCGGCCGCCTAGCGTCGAAGGTAGTGACGGGCACACCGGGTGCTCGCAGCCGATCAACGAGGTGACCGATGTTGCAGGTGCAAGGCGTCGACCGATATTTCGGCGACCACCAAGTGCTCAAGGACGTGACCTTCAACGTGGAGCGCGGCAAACTCACCGGCTTCGTCGGGGGTAACGGCGCCGGGAAGACCACCACGATGCGCATCATCTTGGGGGTGCTCGGCGCGCATGGCGGCACGGTCTCCTTGGACGGCGCGGTGCTGGACGGGCACGCTCGCCGCTCCTTCGGGTACATGCCCGAGGAGCGCGGGCTGTACCCCAAGATGAAAGCCGCCGAGCAGTTGGCCTACCTGGCGCGGTTGCACGGGTACGAGCGCGGTGAGGCCAACGAGCGGGCCCGCACGCTGCTGGAACGCCTCGGGCTGGGCGAGCGCGCCGATGACGCACTGGAATCGCTGTCGCTGGGGAACCAACAGCGGGTGCAGATCGCCGCGGCGCTCGTGCACGACCCGCAGGTGCTGATCCTCGATGAGCCCTTCTCCGGGCTGGACCCGATGGCCGTGGAAGTGGTGCTCGGGGTGCTCACCGAACACGCCGAACGCGGTGTGCCGGTGCTGTTCTCCTCCCACCAACTCGACGTGGTGGAGCGGCTCAGCGACCACTTGGTGATCATCGCCGGCGGCCAGATCCGCGCGAACGGCACCGCCGAA
>DATGSR010000196.1:0-5182 GCA_035302405.1 Beutenbergiaceae bacterium | reverse complement strand
ATCTGGGCGAACGCGGTGGCATGGCCCTGCCCGTGCGGGGTGGTTCCGGCAACGACCTCGACCTTGCCGGTGGGCAGCATCCGGATGGAGGCGTGCTCCCATCCGCCGGAGCCGTAGTTCAACCCGCCCAGCACGCGGCTGGGGGCCAGCCCGGACAGTTCCACGAACGTGCACACGCCGATGCCCAACCGGACCGGATCCCCGGAGTTGTGCCGGCGTTCCTGCTCGGCGCGCAGGCCCTCGTAGTCGAAGAGTTCGAGCGCCCGGTCGGTGGCCTGGTCGTAGTCGGCCGCGTCGTAGGTCAGGCCCGCGACGGTGGCGTAAGGGAACTCCTCCCGCTTGATCCAGTTGCGGCGGCGCACCTCGATCGGGTCCATGCCGAGTTCCACGGCCAGTTCGTCCAGCATCCGCTCGATGCCGAAGGTGGCCTCCGGTTTGCCGGCGCCGCGGTAGGCGTCGGTCATCGTCTTGTTGGTGAACACGTCGGTGCAGTGGAAGTTGTAGGCGGGGATCTTGTAGATGCCGTTGAACATGAAGCCGCCGAGCAGGGGGATACCGGCGGTGAGGATGCCCAGGTAGGCGCCCATGTCAGCGGTGAGTTTCACGTCCAGGGCAGTGATCGTGCCGTCCCGGCGGGCGGCCAGGGTGAGTTCTTGCACCTGGTCCCGGGCGTGGTGGGAGGACTGCATCGACTCGCTGCGTGATTCGGTGTACTTGCACGGCAACTGCAGCCGCTGGGCGATGAGCAGCACCAGGGCTTCCTCGCGGGTGAACTGCAGTTTCCCGCCGAAGCCGCCGCCGACGTCCGGGGCGATCACTCGTAGTTCGTGCTCGGCCACCGGTTGGGACATCGCCATCAACAGCCGCACGATGTGCGGGACCTGGGTGGCCGACCACAGCGTGACCTGCTCCGCGGTGGGGTCGACGACGATCGAGCGGGGTTCGATGTACGCCGGGGTGATCCGGTTCTGCCGCAGCGTGCGGCGGATCACCACCTGGTCGGGGTCCTCCTCGGCCGCCCGGATCGCCTCGGCCGCCGAGCCGCCGGTGCCCAGCGCGGCGGAGTCCAGTTCCCACGTGGCGCACACGTTGGTACCCAGATCCGGATGCACCAGCGGGGCGCCCTCAGCCAATGCGGCGACCGGGTCGGTGACCACCGGCAGGTCCTCGTAGTCGACGTCGATGAGTTCCACCGCGTCGTCGGCCTCCTCCTTGGTGGTGGCGGCCACGACGGCGATGATGTCACCCACGTGCTTGACCGCGCCGACGCTGACGGGGAAGTACGGCGGGGTGAGCATGTCCTCGCTGACCGTCCAGGCGGTGGGCATCTGCCCCTGCTCGGGTAGGTCGGCGCCGGTCCATACGCCCACCACGCCGCGCGCTTGTTTCGCGGCGTCGGTGTCGATGTTGGTGAGGCGCGCGTGGGCGACGGGGGAGCGCAGTAGGGACAGGTGCACCATGCCGGGCAGGGTGAGGCTGTCGGTCCACCGGGTCCGGCCGGTCAGTAGCCTGCGGTCCTCCTTGCGCAGCCGTGCCCGGCCGATCTCGCCGTCGGTCTGCTCGGTGGGTGCCGTCGTCGTGCTCATTGGAGTTCCTCCACTGCCGCGCCGCTGGGCTGCCCGCCGGTGGGCTGCCCGCCGGTGGCAGTCCCCGCGCCGGCCTGGGCCGTGCTTGTTGCCGCGCCGGCCGGGGCTGCGCCCGCACTGGCCGGGGCTGCGCTCGTGCCGCCCTGGTCTGCGACCGCGCCCGGGTCGCTCTCACCCGTCGCCGCCCGCTCGCCGTCGGACTCCGCGTACGCCAGCACCGCATCGACGATGCCCTGGTAGCCGGTGCACCGGCACATGTTCCCCTTCATCCCCTCGCGCACCTCCTCCTCGGTGGGGGAAGGGTTCTCCCGGACCAGGCACACCGCGCGCATCAGCATCCCGGGGGTGCAGTAGCCGCATTGCAAGCCGTGGTGTTCGTGGAAGGCCTGCTGCACCGGGTGCAGGGTGCCGTCGGCGTCGGCGAGTCCTTCCACGGTGTCGATGCTCGAGCCGTCCGCCTGCACGGCCAGTACGGCGCAGGATTTGACGCTGATGCCGTCCAGGAGCACGGTGCACGCCCCGCAGTTGCTGGTGTCGCAACCGACGACGGTGCCCGTCTTGCCCAACTGTTCCCGCAGCAGGTGGGCCAGCAGGGTGCGCGGTTCGACGTCGACGGTCCGGCGGACGTCGTCAACGGTGACAGTGATCGAAACCATGGGTCGACTCGACGCCTTCGGCGAGACAGATGGTTGGACCAGCGACCACCCCCGAGGGGCCCGGATCCACGATGGGAGATAAGAGTCCCGCAAGGTGTCACCGGCGTCAAGAGATGATCTCGCGTCGACCTGCGCGGCCGATCCCCGGCGACTACGGCTCGCGATCCGCCCCGTACCCGCGGGCCAGCAGCCCCTCTCCCAACGCTTCGGCGATCTTCACGGTCCGGACCACGCTGGGCACCACCAATGCCCGGATGGACATCCGGCTTCCGCGGGCGTGCCGGGCCTCATCGGCCTGGGCCACCGCGGTCACGATGAGCGCAACGCTTCGGATCGCCAGCGCGATGGTCAGCGCCACCTGCTCCGGATCCACCCGCACGCGCCGCAGCGGGCGCAGCACCCGGGTGATCAGCTCCAGGATCTCGGTCAGCGGCGTGGTCAGCGACACCGCCCACGCCAGCGCCAAGCACGCCAGCACCCGACTCGAGCCGGTCACCGCCTGGGGCCAGTCCAGCAGCCAGACCTGCGCCGCGGTGAGGGCCAGCAACATGACCAGCACCGCCCGCAACGGACGAGTCAGCGTGGCAGCCGGAACCCCGGTGGAGACCAGCACCAGCACACTGCCGCCGGCCAGGGCGGCCGCGATCCAGGGGGAGTCGATCAGCAGCACCACCGCCACGGCGACCAGCAGCCCGGTGACCTTGAAGCCGGCGGGGATGCGGTGCAGCAAGGTGTGGCCGGGGTGGTGCACACCCACGATCGCCGTCGTCTGCGCCCAGAAACCCGCCATCTCAACCCACCAGGCCCTTCACGCCGCCAGGCCCCTCAACCCACCAGGTTCGTGTAATGCTCGATCGCGCGGGCGGGCACGTCGTCGGCCACCACCCGGCCCTGGTGGAGCACGATCACCCGGTCGAAGTCGGTGAGCAGGTCCAGGTGGTGGGTGACCAGCAGCACCTGCTGCCGCAAGCCGGCCAGCCGGCTCGCGATGAGACGTGCGTTGAGCCGGTCCAGCAAGGTGGTGGGTTCATCGGCGACGACGACGTCCGGTTCGGCGAGAAGCACGGCGGCCAGGGCGAGCAGTTGCTTCTCCCCGCCGCTGAGCGCGTGGCAGGGACGGTCGGCCATCTCGGTGAGCCCGAACTGGGCCATCGCGCGGGTGACCAGGTCGGCGCGTTCGGTTCGTGACCGCACCCGCCGGCGCAAGGAGAACTCCAGGTCCTCCCGCACCGTGGGCATCACGATCTGGTGCTCGGCATCGGAGAACAGGAAACCGACCTTGCTCCGCACCCGCCCGGAGTGCTTGCCCACGTCCACGCCGTGTACCAGGACACTGCCCGTGGTGGGACGAACCAGACCGTTGATCATCCGCACCAACGTGGACTTCCCGGACCCGTTCGCCCCGATCAGCCCCACCCGGTGCTCGGCCAGATCCAGGCTCACCTCGTCCAACACCACCTGATCCCCGCGGACCAGGCCGACGCGGTCGAACCGCACGCTCACGCTACCGCCCGGGCCCGATCACACCAGGTAGGGCGCGGGCCACAGCGGAGCCGACGACGGCGGCCACGGCGGCTTTGAGCACGTCGCCGATCAGGAACGGGGCCATCATCGTTGCCGCCGTCACCAGCGACACACCGAGGACGGCGGCCAGCCAGGAGACGCCCACCACGTACAGCACCGGGATGCCCACCAGGCCGGCACCGAACAAGCCCACCGACAGCCACGCGCCGCGCAACCGCCGCAGCGCCAGGGCCGCCAGTGCGCCCACGGCCACCACCATGGGGATGAACCCGACCAGGAACCCCCCGGTAGGACCGGCGAAGACGCCCAAGCCGCCGCGGAAGCCGCTCGCCACGGGCAATCCCACCGCCACCATTGCCAGGTAGACCAGCACCGCGAGCAGCCCCCGGCGGGGACCGAGCAGCACCGCGGCCAGCGTGACCGCCAGCGTCTGCAGGGTGACCGGGACCGCACCACCGAAGAGGTACAAGCCGGGCACGAGTGTGAGGGCCGCGATCAGGGCGGCGAACACCGCCACCCGCGCCATATCGCGGACGCCCCGGTCACGACCGGGAGCCGGCCCTCGATCGGCCACCGCAGGAGTCGGCATGGCGGGTCCTTTCGACGAGCCCTGTGCACAGCAACGCCGACTGTAACCCACGCGCTGGTGGACGATGTAGGCCGCCCAAGCAGGGACCGCCCGCTTCGGCCCCTGCTCCAGCACCGTGCGCCCGCGCCGTCCGGAACGCGTAATCGGCAGTGTTCCGGACGGCGCAGCAAGCCCGGGTCAGGGCGGCGGGCCCCGCCTGGGTCGGCGCCCCGGGTCCGACCGGCTGGTCAGTGCACCGGATCCCACCGGCTGGTCAGTGCACCGGATCCCACCGGCTGGTCAGTGCACCGGGTCCGACCGGCTGGTCAGCGCACCGGATCCCACCGGCTGGTCAGCGGGCCGGCCTGCGCGAGGGCCGCGATGTCGGGGCGTTGCCGGGCGAAGCCGGTGGCCTCCTCGAACATCTTGCCGACCTCCAGCACCCGCTTCTCCTGGCGGTGCGGGCCGATGATCTGCAATCCGACCGGCAACCCGTCCGGGGTGAACCCGCCGGGGATCGACAGCGCCGGGGATCCGGTGATCGAGATGACGTACACCGAGGCCATCCACTGCAGGTAGTCCTCCTGGGGCACCCCGGCCACCTCGGTGGGGTACTCCAGTTCCACATCGAAGGGCAGCACTTGGCTGACCGGCGCGAGCAGCACGTCGTACTCGGTGAAGAAGGCCCGCATCCGCTCGAACAACACCCCGTGGTGGGCTTCTGCCGCCCCCAGGTCTCGGCCGCTCAAGTCCCGTCCGGCCGCTGCGTTGGCCACCACGCTCGGTTTGAACTTGTCCGGGTGGGCGGCGATCCGGTCGGCGAAGTTGTGCTGGAACTGCCAGGCGCG
>DATGSR010000195.1:0-17340 GCA_035302405.1 Beutenbergiaceae bacterium | reverse complement strand
GATGACGCACGCTTGCAAAAGGGTGCCGCGGTCCCGGGCCGCGCCGATACGGTGACCGTGCGGCCGTGGGTTGCGGCCACGCAGGCGCCGGGAGCGTCCCGGGCGGGAGGGTCACGTGGTGAGGCCAGCGTCAGTGCGGTTTCCTCTTCTGGGCTACCCGGCCTTCGTGCGGCCGGGCTCATGCTCCTGCTCGGCACGGCCACCATGTTCTTCCGCGCCGGCCAGCAGAGTTACCTGCCCTCCCTGGTGCCCTCCCGGCTCATGCCCCGAGCGTTTGCCCGCTTGGAGCAGACGATGACCGCAGCCGAGTCGGTGGGCCCGGTGCTCGCCGGCGGACTCATCCGGTTGCTCTCGGCGCCGGCGGCGATCGCCGTCAACGCCCTTACCTACGCGTGCTCGGCGATCGTGCTTGCCACCATCGCCCAAGGTGAGGCCCCGCCGCAGCCGAGCCGCGGGCACCGGCATGTACTAGCCGACCTTCGGGAAGGGGCGGCGTGGGTATATCGACACCGAACGCTGGCGCCATACGCGATGGGCCTGCACCTATGGTTCCTGGGGCATTCGCTGATCACCACGCTGTACGTGTTCTATGCGAATCAGGAACTGGGACTGGATGCGTTCGCGGTGGGGCTGACGTTGGCGTGTGCCGGGGTGAGCGGAGTGCTCGCGGCAGGTTTGGCTCCGCGGTTGGGTCTACGTTTCGGTGCGGGTCGAATCTGCGTGGTGAGCGACTGGATCACGCCGCTGGCCTACCTAGGCGTGTTGTTCGCCCCGCCGGGCGGGTGGGGCGTGGCCGTGCTGTGTGCGGCCTATGGCGTGCACGGGGTAGGAATGGGCTTGAAAGGACCGTTGGAGGGGTCCTACCGCAACGCCGTCACGCCGAATCGTTTGCGGGGGCGGATGAACGCCACCATCCGCACCTTCAACTGGGGGATGCTGGCGCTCTCCGGCCCGCTTGCCGGTGTCATGGCGGTGACCTGGGGTAACCGGCTGACCATCACCGTGGGAATCGGCGTGCTGGTGCTTGCTGCGGTGGTGGTGACGTTCTCCCCGTTCCGCCGCGCGCGAATGCCCCAGGAGACGGAACCAACCGCACATCGCCCGACCTGACTCCATCCGGTGCGCCGGTAGACCCCATCGCGCCGGTTGCGAGCTCGCGTTCAGGCGCCCAAGTACGCCAGCGCTGCGGCGACCGCAGCCTCGGTGCCGGTACGGAGCGTGGGTTGAATGGCGGGGGCGAAACGCGGGTTGTGGTTGGGATAGACCGGTTGGTCCGAGGTGAACCCCCCGAAACCCCAATAACAGTAGGGCGTGCCGAACGCGTCGGGGATGATGCTGAAGTCCTCCGAGGCGGCGACGGGCTGCAAGTCCTTCACCCGGTGCGGACCGAAGTGGTCCCTGAATGCGGCGGTGACCGTCGCAGTGGCCTGTTCATCGTTGGTGGTCAGCGGGTACCGGTGGAAGGTCTCGATATCGGCAGGTTGCGGTGCCCGGGAGGCGACACACTCGGCGGCCACGATCCGTTCTACGGCGGCCCGCAACCCGTTGAGCACACCCTCGTCATAGGCACGCAGGTTCACCAGGAGTTCAGCGCGGTCCGGCACCACGTTGGCCACGCTGCCGCTGCGCAGACTGCCCACGGTGACCACCCCGAACTCATCGGGAGCCAACTCGCGGGCGACGATCCCCTGCAGTCGCATCACGATCGCTGAGGCCAGGACCACCGGGTCCACACCTTGGTGTGGCATCGCCCCGTGGGAGCCGCTGCCGTGGACCGTGACCTTCATACTCATCGCGGTGGAAAACACCGGGCCCGCGACGGTCGCGACCTCCCCGGCGGCGGGGGCGGTGAGCACGTGCTGGGCGAGGGCAACATCGGGTCTGGGCACTTTGCGGACCAGCCCGTCGGCCACCATGGCGCGGGCACCGGCGGCGATTTCCTCCCCCGGCTGGAACAACGCGATGTACGTGCCACGCCACGCGGACGGGGCTCCGGCGAGCAGCGCCGCAGCGCCCAGCGCGGCAGCCATGTGGACGTCGTGACCGCAGGCGTGCATCACCCCCGGCTCGGCCGAGCGGTAGGGCAACCCCGTTTCCTCCTGCACCGGCAACGCGTCCATGTCCGCCCGGAACATCACAGTCGGGCCCGGGCCGTTGCCCAGCACGCCGACCACGCCACCGCCGACCCGCTGGACCTGATAGCCGAAGGAGTCCAACCGCTGAGCGATCTCAGCCGACGTGTGCTCCTCCTGCATGCCCAACTCGGGGCGCCGATGAAAGTGGGCGTACAGGTCCTCTTGCCAGCGGGAGACCGCATCGAGGTCGGTGAACATCGCGCTGGTCAAAGTCATGAGGGTCACCTTCCGTGGGGGTGGCGCCGGATGGTCGACGGCGGCTATTCAGCCATCTTCGACCACCGCCGTCGCACCGCAAGCGGCACACCGAAATAGGAGCACCGCTGACGATCCGAGCCCCCGGGGTGGTGACGGTGTCACTGACTCGGGGTACGTATCGGAGTTTGGTGCCGTTCAGGCCACCACCCGCCGCCGGGCCAGTTCGCTGCGGACCCGCTGCAGGGCCTGGCGTGTGGACGCGATCTGGTCCGCGCTCGCCCGGGCCGCTTCTCGTGCGGCCAGGACGGCGCGGAACTCCGTTTCTGCCTCCGCCAGGCGGCCTTGATGGAAATACACCTTCGCCCGGTGTTGGCGCATCATCGGCCCGCGTCCCGGGTCGGCGGAGGTGCGGGCCACCAGGTCGCTGTAGACCGCCTCCGCAGCGTCGAGTTGCCCTTGGTCGCGCAGCACGTCCCCGCGTAAGGCCCGGTAGCGCAGCGAGTCCGGCTCCTGGCTGAGCAGATCGTCGAGCATCTGCATGGCGTCGTCGAACCGGTGCTCACTCAACGCGATCAG
The DNA here is from genome assembly GCA_035302405.1 of Beutenbergiaceae bacterium. Lineage (GTDB taxonomy): Bacteria > Actinomycetota > Actinomycetes > Actinomycetales > Beutenbergiaceae > CALKWS01. The sequence continues at coordinate 14,431 of DATGSR010000195.1, read as the reverse complement.
CACCGGTGTCGCAGGATCATCCTGATGGGCGCGTTGGAATGCCGCAACGTCGGTGACGTGTCCGCGCAGATCACTGCCGCGGATGATGTAACCACTGGTGACCTCAACGTCAGCAACAGAGTGTTCTGATACATCAATTGCCATGATGCCTCCTCCATCTACGTTCGGCACCTTACACACCTACAACAGGTAAAGGAAGAGTATTCTCTTGGGCATGGCGTTGGATGGTTAGTCAGCGGTCCGTGGCTGTGCGACGGCTGCGGATCCTTCCCGCGATGGCGCGTAAATGGTGCCACGTCTCCGAGTGCAGCACCAACACTGCAGTGAACGCGCCGCTGCCCACCTGCCAACAGGCGGACCAACCGATCGCCAGCGGGGCCGGTCCGAGATGGGCCATAGCGCCCGGGCCGATGCTGCCGGAAGCGAGCCAGCCCGCCGCGGCGACGCCAACGGTCACCACGGTGACCAGCACGGCAGCGGCCGCTACCGACTCCCACAACGGCTCCCCCCGCTGGCGGCGAACCAGCCACCACCCGGCGCCGGCGCCGATGGCCACCCCAAGTGCCCACACCGCCGGTACCTGCCCGGCCAGTGCGTCGGGTTCCGGTAGGGCCCCCAGCAGGGGGATCAATGGCAGCGGACCGGCTTCGACACCCTGCGGGGAAAAGATCGTCTGCGCGCCTACGGCGAAGCCCGGCCCGAGCAGGAAAGCCAGCGCCCAGACGATCAGCACCGGCAGCACCAGGATCTGGGCGAACACGATCACCACGGAACTCACGACGTCCGCGTGCAGGTTGCGGTGCACATCCATGATCTGCTCGACGCTGGTAGCGATCGCAACGGTCACCAGCGCGGTTGCCACCGCTGCGAGCACGGCTCCGGCTCGCCACGCCCCCTGCCAGCCATGCCGCCACCACCGCGGGAGGTCCGTCAACCACGCCGGCCGGCCCAGCGCACGTCCCCGCATACCCCACAGCGCGCCGAGCGCTCCCACCACCACGGCGCCGATCAAACCCTGCCAGGCACCCGGAGTGGAATCCACGAGCAGCAGCGCGGACCCGAGCAGCACATAGGTGCCCACCGCCACCCACACCGGCGCCCACTGCTGCAACCGGGCCCGGCGCACCGCGGCAGCCATAAGTAACACGTACAACAACGTGAGCCCCAGCGGCACCACGGAAATCTCGATCTGACCCGGGTTCAGCGCCGCACCATGGGCCAGGAACCAGCCGGCGGTACCCAGTTGGGCCGCTTGCACCCACCCGGCCGTCCCCAGCGCGGGGTCAGCGGCAGTGGCAACATAGGCCGCCACTGCCGGCACCACGAGCACCAGCCAACTCAGAATGAGCGCTTCGGCACCGGCGAGCAGGCCGCGCAACCACTGTTCGGGGAAGCGGATAGCGGGCCGGGGATCACCGTAGACCTCACCGTGTTCGATGAGCCGTGGCCGGTGAGTGGGTGGGCGGGTATCGGGGGTCATGACGGCTCCATCGTCGCCTTCCGCCGGTCCGGGGGCGGCTATCTGATCGCGGCGTGTCCGCCCGCGCCCGTCCGCACACCACCCGGAATCGAGCGGCGTCTCCAGCGGTGCCAGCGGTCAAAAGACTCCCGCAGTACAGGTGGTCAGAAAAACTCCCGCGTGACCAGCGGTGCGGAATGGCTCCCGCATCACCAGCGGTGCGGGATCGCTGGTGGCGCTCAGGAATTGCCGATGACCAGTTGCACCGGGGTGGTGCCGGGAACATCGGTGGTCAACTCGACCACGCCGGGGCCGGCCTCCGGGGGCAGGGCGATGTCGGCCTCGAACGTGCCGTCTTCCTCGGCGTCGATCACGTCCACCACGATCACCGCGTCCGGCCCGACCAACTCGATGCTGATCGCAGTGTTGGGGATCATCGCATCGTTGGCCGCGAGGGCGTCCGCCGAGGCGTCCGGGCACCCCTCCAAGAAGTTCTCTCCGGTGAGGCGCACCTGCTCGCCGGCCGTGGCGGAGGAGGGCTCCACCTGTAGTTCCGGCGTGGCACAGGCGGCGCTCTGCCCATCGTGCGCAGGGGTGCAGGCCACGGCAGCAACCAGGAGGACGGCGAATCCGCTGAGAGCCGTCCAGGTTCTTCGCCTCATGCTCATCCCTGACTGCCGGTGTGCGAGTGCCTGTTCGCTCAGGCTAAGTCGCCCCGGCCGGACGTGCCACAAGAGCACTCCGCCGGGAGCCGGTAGGACTTCCGGCGGGCGCTCGTCGCGGCAACGAAACGGATCAGCCGGGTCCTAGTTGGCCGACTCCAGCAGTTCCCGCACCAGCAGCGCGGTCTCCGAGGGGGTCTTGCCGACCTTCACCCCGGCCGCCTCCAGTGCCACCTTCTTGGCTTCCGCGGTGCCGGAGGAGCCGGAGACGATGGCGCCGGCGTGGCCCATCGTCTTGCCTTCCGGGGCGGTGAACCCGGCCACGTAGGCCACGACCGGTTTGGTGACGTTGGCCTTGATGTACTCGGCCGCCCGCTCCTCGGCGTCACCGCCGATCTCTCCGATCATCACCATGATCGAGGTGTCCGGGTCCTGCTCGAAGGCTTCGAGGGCGTCGATGTGGGTGGTGCCGATCACCGGGTCCCCGCCGATGCCGATCGCGGAGGAGAAACCGAAGTCCCGCAGTTCGTACATCATCTGGTAGGTCAGCGTGCCGGACTTGGACACCAGGCCGATCGGGCCGGCGCCGGCGATGTTGGCCGGGATGATGCCCACGTTGGACTTGCCGGGGCTGATCAGGCCGGGGCAGTTCGGGCCGATCAGGCGGGTGCCCTTGCCTGCGGCGTAGTTGTAGAACTCTGCGGTGTCCGCCACCGGGATGCCCTCGGTGATGATGACCACCAGCGGCATCGCGGCGTCAACGGCCTCCACCACCGCGGACTTGGCGAACGGCGGGGGAACGAACAGGACCGACACGTCCGCTCCGGTGGCTTCCTTGGCTTCGGCGACGGTGCCGTAGACCGGCACCGACACGGTCTCGCCGTGCACGTCGAAGTCCACCGAGGTGCCGGCCTTACGCGGGTTGACGCCACCGACGATGGTGGTTCCGGACTCCAGCATCCGCCGGGTGTGTTTCTGGCCCTCGGCCCCGGTCATGCCCTGCACGATGACCTTGGAGGCGGAGTTGATGAGGATCGCCATATGTATGTCTCTGCGTTTCGTCTCGTGGTCGGGTTCGGTCAGGCGGCGGCCAGTTCGGCGGCCTTATCGGCGGCACCGTCCATGGTGTCCATGATGGTCACCAAGGGGTGGGCTGCTTCTTCCAGGATGCGGCGGCCTTCTTCCACCGCATTGCCGTCGAGGCGCACCACCAGCGGTTTGGTCGCGGCATCGCCCAGGATCTCCAGGGCGTGCACGATGCCATTGGCGACCTCGTCGCAGGCGGTGATCCCGCCGAAGACGTTGACGAACACGCTCTTGACCTGCTCATCGGACAGGATCACCTCCAGCCCGGAGGCCATGATCGCTGCCGAAGCACCGCCGCCGATGTCCAGGAAGTTGGCGGGCTTGACGCCGTTGTGCTTCTCCCCCGAGTAAGCAACGACGTCGAGCGTGGACATCACCAGCCCGGCGCCGTTTCCGATGATGCCGACCTCACCGTCCAACTTGACATAGGCCAGCCCGGACTCGGCGGCCTTGGCCTCCAGCGGGTCTTCCTGTGAGGCGTCGGCAAGTTCCTCCCACTCGGGGTGGCGGAAGGCGGCGTTGTCGTCCAACGTGACCTTCCCGTCCAGGGCCACGATCTCCCCGCTCTTGGTGCGCACCAGCGGGTTGACCTCCACCAAGGTGGCGTCGGACTCGGAGTAGACGGTCCACAGTTTCAGGATCGTGTCCTGCACGGCGGCGGCAACGTCGTCGGCGAATCCGGCTGCCGAGACGATCTCGGCGGCTTTGGCCTCATCGACACCCTCGTTCGGGTCCACTGCGATGCGCGCCAGGGCTTCGGGGCGCTCCTCGGCGAGTTCCTCGATCTCCATGCCGCCCTCGACGCTGGCCATCGCCAGGTAGCGGCGCTCGGCCCGGTCCAGCAGGATCGAGAAGTAATACTCCTCGGCGATGTCCGCGCCCTCGGCGATCATCACTCGTTCCACGGTGTGGCCCTTGATGTCCATGCCCAGGATCGCCTCGGCGTGCTGCTCGGCTTCCTGCGGGGACTTGGCTACCTTGACCCCGCCGGCTTTGCCGCGACCGCCAACTTTGACCTGGGCCTTCACCACGACGACCCCGTCCTCACCGCCGAGCATTCGCTCCGCGGCCTGGCGGGCTTCGGCCGGTGTGGTGGCCACGATTCCGCCGAGCACGGGCACCCCGTGCTTCTCGAACAGATCACGTGCCTGGTACTCGAACAGGTCCATGTGCGCCTTCCGTTGCTTCTTCGGTGACATCACGGGGCCACCGAGGGGAAGCCTACCGTGGATCCATTCCGCCCCGGCCCGCGGTGAGGCCTGGGTCACACTCCCAGCATGGGTGCCCGACGGCGCATCCGCACCCGGCAGACCGCCCGGGCCCGACGGCGCATCCGCACCCGGCAGAGGTCCATGCCCGACGGCGCATCTCGCCCCGGCCATCCAGTGCGGTTGAGGCGGTTCTCACCTGAGTGCTTGCCGGAACCCCACCCCCGGCAGCGGCCGGCGCGAGGTGCCTTTCCAACTGCGCCATGCCCAGATCGTCATGGTCAGCACCACGGCCCAGGCGATCACGACGATCACGCCCTTGACCACCGTGGGGTCGGCGGCGAACGCTCCGATCGCCACCAGTGAGACCTGGCCGGGAACGGTGGCCAGGATGCTGGCGACGACGAAGTCGCGTTGGCTGACGCCGAACGCACCGCTGCCGTAGTTCACCGGCCAGTAGGGCACCCCCGGCATGAGCCGCAGGGTGTAGACCGCGTGGAAGCCCTTGCTTTCCAGGCGGTTCTTCACTGTGGGTCCATGGCGCCCGAGCATGCGCTCCACGGTGGCCATTCCCAGGCCGCGGGCGAGCCAATACGCGACCCAGCAGCCGATGAGAACCCCGATCACCGACAGGATCGAGCCCTCCAGTACTCCGAAAAGCACGCCTGCGCTCACAGCCATGATCGTCACCGGGATCGGGGTGATCGCCACCAGCGCGTAGGAGGCGACGAATACGATCCAGGCCGCCCAGCCCCACTGTTCCAGGCTGTGGCGCAGTTCCTCGATCGAGGGCAGGCGCACATTGAAAGCCAGCCACAGCATGACCAGGAGTACGACGACGAGCGCCAAGTTGCGCGCGAACGTGGCCCATTGGGGGCCGCCGCTCGCGCCCGTGGCGCCGTCCGCACCCGCGTTGAGTTCTGTCACCGGCCCTACTGTAGGCAGGTCGCACCCGGCGTGCTGTGGGCAGGCGGTACCGGGCGTGCTTGACGTGTCTGCGGTGCCCGCGCCAGTGCACACGTCTATTCGGCTGACGCCTGAGGATGGGCACCGGCACAGCGGGAAACGCGGCACTTCGGGGACGAGGCCGGCCCCGACGGCTACAACTTGGTGACCGGGGAGAACCGCAGCAGCAGCCGTTTGGTGCCGACCTCACCGAAGTCGACCTTGGCAACCGCGTTGTGCCCGGCACCCTCCACGCCGACCACCCGGCCCATGCCGTAGGCGTCGTGGGTCACGCGGTCGCCCACCTGCAGCGTGGGTACGTCGGCGCGTGGGGTGGCCGAACCGAACGACGGCGTGTCCCCGCCGGTGGAGCGCGGTGCCGATGGGCCGCGGGCCCCTGACCGGCCGGTGCGTACTGGGCCGGAGCGGGCGTAGGCCCCGCCCCGCAGTGCGGCCAGTGAAGATTCCTCCCGGCGCCAGTCCACCAACTCCGCCGGGATGTCATCGAGGAACCGGCTGGGTGGGAACTCGTTGGGTATCCCGAACGAGGTGCGCACCGCCGCCCGGGTCAGGTACAGACGTTCCTTGGCCCGGGTGAGGGCCACGTAGGCCAGCCGACGTTCCTCGGCGAGTTCGTCGGCGTCGGCCAGTGACCGTTGGTGCGGGAAGGTGCCGTCCTCCAGACCCGTAACGAACACCACCGGGAACTCCAGGCCCTTGGCCGTGTGCACGGTCATCAGGGTGATGACGCCGGATTCGTCGTCGTCGGGCAATTGGTCAGTGTCTGCCACCAGGGCGACGCGCTCCAGGAAGTCACCCAGGTCGCCGTCGGGCTCGGCCTCGGAGAACTCCACCGCCACGGCGTGCAACTCGGCCAGGTTCTCCACTCGGGAGGCGTCCTGGGGGTCTTCGCTCTCGCGCAGTTCGGCCAGCAGCCCGGACTGGTCCAGCGCGGCGTCGAGCACCTCCGCGGGGGTGGCGTGCTCGGCCAGTGCCCGCAGGTCGCTCATCATCTGCCCGAACGCGCGCACCCCGCTGATGGCCCGGGTGCCCAATCCGAGCACGTTGTCCACATCATCGACGGCGGCCCCGAAACTGATCCGTTCCCGTTCGGCGTGCGCGGCGAGCATCGCCTCGGTGCGCTGCCCCAGGCCGCGTTTGGGTACGTTCAGGATCCGGCGGATGTTCACCGCATCGTCGGGGTTGGCGATCGCCCGCAGGTAGGCGATGGCGTCCTTGACCTCCCGGCGTTCGTAGAAGCGAGTACCGCCCACCACCCGGTAGGGCAGGCCCACCCGGATGAGCACTTCTTCCAGGGCACGGGACTGGGCGTTGGTGCGGTAGAAGATCGCCACGTCGCCGGGGTTGGTGCCGTGTTCGTCGGAGAGCCGGTCGATCTCCTCGGCAATGAATCGGGCCTCTTCGTGTTCGTTGTCCGCGACGTACCCGACCACCTTGGGCCCGGCGCCGGAGTCGGTCCACAGGTTCTTCGCCCGCCGGCCGGTGTTACGGGCGATGACGGCGTTCGCGGCGGACAGGATCGTCTGGGTGGAGCGGTAGTTCTGCTCCAGCAGGATGGTGGTGGCTTGCGGGTAGTCGGCCTCGAACTCGGTGATGTTGCGGATGGTGGCGCCCCGGAAGGCGTAGATCGACTGGTCGGCATCACCCACCACGGTCAGTTCCGCCGGCGGCACCGTGGGCGCCTGGTGAGTTGCGCCGTCGGCCCCTTCGGGCGCACCGTCCTGTGGATCGACGCCGACCAGTTCGCGCACCAGTACGTACTGGGCGTGGTTGGTGTCCTGGTACTCATCGACGAGCACATGGCGGAAGCGCCGCCGGTAGTGCTCGGCCACGGCCGGGAAGGCCTGCAGCAGGTTGACGGTGGTCATGATCAGATCGTCGAAGTCCAACGCGTGGGCCTGGCGCAGCCGTTCGTTGTACATCCGGTAGGCGGCGGCCAGGTTCTGCTCGTACGGGTTGTTCTCGCTGATCGTGGCGGCGTAGTCATCGGGGTCGATGAGTTCGTTCTTCAGATCCGAGACCCGGTGGCTGAACGCCTTGGGCGGGTAGCGCTTGGGGTCCAGGTCCAACTCCCGGCACACCAAGGTCATCAGGCGCTGGGCATCGGCCGCGTCGTAGATGGAGAACGTCGAACGCAGGCCCAACGTCTTGGCTTCCCGGCGCAGGATGCGCACGCACGCGGAGTGGAAGGTGGAGACCCACATCGCCCGCGCCTGCGGCCCGACGAGTCCGCTGACCCGTTCCCGCATCTCCGCGGCGGCCTTATTGGTGAAGGTGATCGCCAGGATCTGCCCGGGCCGGGCCCGGCCGGTGGCCAGCAGGTAGGCGATGCGGTGGGTCAGCACCCGGGTCTTTCCCGAGCCGGCGCCGGCGATGATGAGCAGTTGGCCGCCCTCGTGGGTCACGGCCGCGCGTTGGGCAGGGTTGAGGCCCTCCAGCAACGCCTCGGCACGCTCACCGGCAGCGCGGGCGGCGGCTTCCTGGGCCTCCTCCGGGTCCACGGGCTCCTCCCCCACCGGGATCTGCTCCGGGTAGGGCTCGGAGCCGTACCCCTCTCGTGGGGGCATGGTGGTGGGCAGGTGCGCCGCGGCGCTGGGTTCAGCGCCGACCAGATGCAGGTTGTCGAACAGTGAGGTCATGTCACTGCAGAGCCTACGTCGTGGCGCCGACAGTCGGGACGCGGGTTCGCCCGGCCAATCGGGGCGGGGGTTCGCCCGGGCAGTCGGGACGCGGGTTCGCCCGGTGCCGACGACCGCGAACGGCGGACGGCGACCTACGGCTGACCGGCTACGGACGCTCACGACGACCGCGCCCGCTGACGGCAGCACCCGGAATCGCACGGGCTCCAACCGTGAAGGCGGCACTGCACGGATTGCCCATCTTTGCCCGAGGCGGCACACTGTGGGGCAGATCCGGCTGTCAGCGAATGGGAGGTGAGCGCTATGCGCACCGACCCTCCTAGTTGCTGGCCGCGCGGTGCCGACGTCAACGGTTGACGCTCCGGTGCCCGCGGCGCCCCGCGTTTCATCCCGCTGACCCTCAGGATCTGTGATGTCCCAGAACACCATCCCCGGCGAGCGCCTGACCGAGGCGACCGGTTCGCTGGAAGAGTTGATCGAGGCCCACCACTTCACCGCGGCCGCACGGTGGTTGAACGATCACGCCCCGCACGTCATCGCCGATGAGTTGGCGCGGATGTCGCCCAGCACCGCCGCCCTGGCCTTCCGGATGCTGGCCAAGGATGAGGCGCTGGAGGTGTTCGAGGAACTCGAACCACCCGACCAGCAGCGGTTGTTGGAGGGCATGCGCGGGCCCCGATTCGTGGAGATCGTGGAGGGGATGGCCCCCGATGACCGGGCCCGGATGTTGCGCGAGGCGCCGGCCAAGGTGGCCAAGCGGGTGTTGGCGGGCCTCAGCGCGGACGAGCATCAGATGACCGCCACCCTGCTGGGCTATCCGGACGGGTCGGCGGGTCTGTACATGACCCCGGAGGTGATCGCGCTACCGGAGAACCTCACCGTCGCCCGGGCGTTGCAGGTGGTGCGCGCCAAGGGTGAGGACGCCGAGACGGTGTACACCCTGCCGATCGTGGACACCTCCCGCCGGCTGCGGGGGGTCGCCGAACTGCGCGAACTGGTGCTGGCCCATCCGGAAACGATGGTGGCCGATCTGGTCGAGACCGCCCCGGCGTACGTGTATGCCACCGACCCGGCTGAGGACGCGGCGCGGCTGATGCGCGAGACCAACGTGTTGAACCTGCCGGTGGTGGACTCCGAACAACGCCTGGTGGGCCTGCTCACCTTCGACGACGCCGCCGAGGTGTTGGAGGAGGCCGAGTCCGAGGACATCGCCCTGCAAGGTGGCTCCAGCCCGTGGGAGGGCCACTACATGGCGGTGGGGGTGTTCCGCCTCGCCCGCAACCGGGCGGTGTGGTTGAGCCTGCTGCTGGTGGCCGCGACGTTGACGGTGAGCGTGACCCAGGCGTTCGAGGACACCCTGGCGCAGGTGGCTTCCTTGGCGTTGTTCATCCCGATGCTCATCGGCGCCGGCGGGAACGCCGGGGCGCAGGCAGCCACCTCGTGTGTGCGGGCGCTGGCCGTCGGTGAGGTGCGGGCCTCGGACCTGGGTCGGGTGATCTGGCGGGAGGCGCGCGTGGGGCTGGTGTTGGGGGCGATGCTGGCCATCCTGGGCCTGGGCATCGGAGCGGTGTTCGTGGACTTCCCGATCGCGGTGGTGGTGGGCATCTCCCTGGTGCTCATCTGCTCCTGGGCCGCCACTATCGGCGGCACCATGCCGCTGCTGGCGCGCCGACTGAAGATCGACCCCGCGGTGGTCTCCGCGCCGATGGTCACCACCCTGGTGGATGCCACCGGGTTGGTGATCTACTTCGTCACCGCGCGGTTGGTGCTGGGGATCTAAAGGCTCCTGGGGGTCGGGCCGGTGCCCAGGTGGGCACTGCAGTTTAGCGGGGCGGCCTTTGCTCGAGATTGTTGGTCGCCACCTGTTCATCTGTCGGTAGTTGACGCACGGGCCGACCACATCAAGGCTCAGGGGTCATGTCCCATCTGCGCCGCACCGCCGAGGTGTTCATCGCCTTTGGACGGCTCGGCCTGACCAGTTTCGGCGGGCCGGTGGCTCATCTGGGCTTCTTCCGCACCGAGTTCGTGGCTCGGCGGCGGTGGTTGTCCGATGCCGCGTATGCGGACGTGGTGGCGCTGTGCCAGTTCCTGCCCGGCCCGGCCTCCAGCCAGGTGGGGATGGCCATCGGTTGGCAGCGTGCCGGGATCGCGGGGCTGGTGGCAGCGTGGGTCGCCTTCACTGCGCCGTCCGCGGTGGCCCTGGCGCTGTTCGCCTTCGGCGTGCAGTGGCTCGGCGGGGCGGAACAGGCGTGGCTGGCCGGTTTGAAGGCCGCCGCAGCGGGGGTGGTGGCACACGCACTGGTGGGCATGGCCCGTTCGTTGACGCCGGATCTGCGGCGCGCGCTCCTCGCTGTGAGTGCCGCGGCCGTCGTGCTTGTGGTGCCGCACCCGTTGGTGCAGGTGGCTGTCATCGCCGGCGGTGCGGTTGCCGGGTTGCTCGGTGCGGCCGGTCCGAACCTGGCGGACCGAGCAAGGGGCGACAGGACCGCGGACGTCGGGCCCGGCGGCGGCCCGCGGCGCTGGACGGCCAGTGCCACGTTGTTGACGGTGTTCGCCGGACTGTTGCTGGTGCTGCCCTGGCTTGCGCGGATTACCGACAACGGCGCGCTCCAGCTGGCCGACATCTTCTACCGCACCGGGGCGCTGGTGTTCGGCGGCGGTCACGTGGTGCTACCGCTGCTGGAAACCCAGGTGGTCCCTGGGCTCGTGGACGCCGAAACCTTCCTCGCCGGATACGGCGCCGCACAGGCGGTGCCCGGCCCGCTGTTCACCTTCGCCGGGTACCTCGGCGCGGCGAGCGCGGTTCCGCCGTCGGGCATCACCGGGGCATTGATCGCTTTGGTTGCGATCTTCCTGCCCTCTGCGCTGCTGGTGGTGGCGGTGTTGCCGCACTGGCAGACGTTGCGCCACCACCGGCCGGTGCGCCGGGCGCTGGCCGGTGTGAACGCCGCGGTGGTCGGGTTGCTCGCCGCGGCACTCGTTGATCCGGTGATCACCCAGGGCATTACGTCAGTACCAACCGGACTGTTGGCTCTGGGAGCCCTGGTGGCACTGTGGCGATCAGTCCCGGCGTGGCTGGTGGTGCTGGTCAGCGCGGTGCTGGCCCAGGTCCTGTTCTAGGGCCCGCCGCCACCGGTGCGGCCTCGGCGCACCGTGTTGCGCGGGCCCACCGCGTTGCGCAGGCACACCATGTTGCGCGGGCGCCGGCGCACCGGTGTAGACCACGCGCGCCGGGGTGCTTGGTCCTTCCTGTGGCCGACCTGCCGCAGGTGCGCGACGCTATGGGAATGAGCGACGTGAGCACTCCTGGCGGGGACCCCGATCGCGACCCGGACGGGCCCACAGACCTGCGCGGCCCGACGTGGAAGTACACCCTGAAACGAGCGGCGGCAGAATTCACCCGCGATCAGTTGCAGGACCGGGCGGCCGCGCTGACCTATTACAGCGTGCTGTCGATGTTCCCGGCGCTGATCGTGCTGGTGTCCCTGCTCGGCCTGATCGGACAGGGGCAGGCGACCACCGACGCGATCCTGGGGTTCTTGAACCAGTACCTGCCCGAAGAAGCGGCCAGTCAATTGCGCGGCCCGATCAGTTCGATCACCGAGAGCCAGGGCGCGGGACTGGGGCTGGTGCTCGGTATCGTCACCGCCCTGTGGACCGCGTCGAACTACGTGCACGCCTTCAGCCGGGCGATGAATGGTGTGTATGAGATGCCCGAGGGCCGGCCGATCTGGAGGCTGCGCCCGGCGATGTACCTGCTCACCGCGGTATTGATCCTGCTGGTGGGGGTGGCGGTGTTGATCCTGGTGGTGAGCGGGCCGGTGGCGCGCACGATCGGGAACCTGGTGGGCCTGGGCGATACCGCCGTGCTGGTGTGGAATATCGCCAAGTGGCCCGTGCTACTGCTGATCGTGATCGTGGTGCTCGCGCTGCTGTACTACTTCACCCCCAACGTGAAGATGCCCAAATTCCGGTGGGTCAGCCCGGGCGCGATCCTGGCGATCGTGGTGGCCGCCCTCGCAACGGCGGCGTTCGGACTGTACGTGGCCAACTTCGGGTCCTACAACGCCACCTACGGGGCATTGGCCGGCGTCATCATCTTCCTGCTGTGGTTGTGGATCATGAACCTCGTGATCCTGTTCGGTGCGGAACTGGACGCAGAACTGGAACGCAGCCGCGAGTTGCAAAGCGGGATGCGCGCCGAGCACCACATCCAGGTGCCGCCGCGGGCCGACCGGAAGATCCGCAAAACCGAGGAGAAGCGCGCCACATTGGTCCGTGAAGGCGCCGAGATACGCCGCTCCGCCGGAAAGCCCGACGACGAGCACCAGTGAGACGAGCACCGGTGAGCGGGCAGCGCACCGGTGGTCGAGCGCACCTGACAGGTGCGCACCTGCGGACGCAGGAACCTAAGAGTCCTCCCGCTCGGCCAGGAGCCGGGTGAGTTCGGCGATCACCGCGTCCATCCGTTGGTGATAGTCGCCGACCGTGTGGCGCAACGCCGCAGGATCGCCGTGTTGCTCGAGTTCGAGTGCCACATCGCGGATGTCGTCCAGGTGTTCTGCCAGGGCGGAGATGTGATCCATCAGCATGCGCACGTCGGCGCTGGCAGCCAGGAACCCGGCCCACCGGCCCAGCACTGTGGTGAGCACCTTTCGCTCCTGCGTGACGGCGGTAAGCACCTCGGTGCCCGTGCGCTCGGGCGCAGGCGGCGTGCCCGGCCCTGCGGCTTTCCCGGGGGCGCTATCCGCTGCGCCGGGGGCCGGTGCAGTTGGGATCGGCAACCGGCGAGGGTGCACCACTCCCCTGCTCAGTTCACTACGTTGTTCGTCGGCCAGCGCGTGCAGGATGTCCGTCAGCGCCAGCCGGGTCACCGGCAGCCACCGGCGATGTTCGGACCTGGCCATCACCGGCTCCAGCACCAGCGCGGTCAGCACGAACGTGAGCAGGCCTGCGGCGATGCCGGACAACACCACCACGTCCTGCCAGATCCCGGTGTTCACGTCCACCCACAGCACACCGATGATCAGCACCAGCACTGCCACGATCGCCAACGCGCGTAGCACGCGGGATCGAACATGCCTGCCCATCGCCTCGCCCTCCCTGGCATCAGCACCCGTTGCCATCCTCCGCCGATAACCCGGCGGTCGGTCTGCGCGGGTGGTCCGACGTCGGCCCGGCTGGCCCGCGCCGACACCCGGCTCGAACCGGCGGCGGGTGGTCCGAACTTAGCGTGCCAGATGCGGCGCCGACTCAGGGCCGGTAGCGGTCGTGCACCTCAGCGTCGGGAACGAACCCTGCTGCCTCATAGGTGCGCACTCCCGGGACGTTGGCACTGGGAGTGCACACCACGGCGCTGCTGGCGCCCATCTGCCGCAACGCCTCCGCGGCGGCGAGGGTGATGGTCCTGCCGAAGCCGTGGCCGCGGTGCGCCGGATCCACGCCCATCGGTTCCAATAGCCCCGGTCGCCCTCGCCCTGCCGACCAGACGGTGACCGCAGCGGCGGGCTGTACGCCGTCGGCATAGGCGATGAGGCAGCGGGCCTGGGTGTAGGCCGCTCCGCTCGCCATCGCATGCCACCTGGCCGCGGTGAACGTGGAGCGGGCGAACGCCGCCCGCTGTACGGCGACGCGTTCCTCCACCCGCACCTGCCCGTCCGGCCCGGCCAGATCGATCACCCGCACCGGAACGTCCGGGACTGCAACGGGTTCGGTCAGGTCCCGGCGTAACGGCGTCCACGGCTCGTCCAGCGGCCACCCGGCATCGGCGAGCACCTGGTGCACCAACGCATCGGCGGGGGCCTCCACCAGCACCCGTCCCTGCGGGAGCACGCCCCGGGAGGGGGAACCAATGTCGTGAGCCAGTTGGGCGGCGAGTTCCTCGTCCTTGCGCATGTTCGGATCGGTGGTCATCCGCAGCAGACCCGGCCCGTCCAGAAGTCCCACGGCCACGGGCCGTTCGTCGCGGTACCAGCAGCGAAGTGCGGCCGCCGTCTCCTGCGGCCCGAAGCGGCAGTACCACCCCACGTCGCCCGGGTGCAGATGCATCGGTGCGCCTTCGCGTTGCCACGATCGCAACTCGCTCAACAGGCGGGGTAAGTCGGCGACGCTCGGCGTGCCCAGGATGATCGACATGGGGCTTAGCAGATCGGGTCGAGGGGCCCGGTCGCAACCGGATTTCGGCGTCTGGGGCGCGCCAGGTGTGCAGTGGCGGCCGCTGGGAGGAGTTGGCACTCGGTCCCGGCGGAGGCTCGCCCGGGTGAACTGCTACGCGGGTCGAGCGGCTGTGAATACCAGCACATCCCGCCGTCGTCCGCCGATCTCCTGGTGGCGGGGCAACAACTCGCCCCTGCGGTAGCCGGCGCGCTCGGCGACCCGGATCGATGCGGAGTTCCACGGTTCGATGAACAG
>DATGSR010000194.1:0-4018 GCA_035302405.1 Beutenbergiaceae bacterium | reverse complement strand
TCGAATAATCGCCACCACGGCGACCGATCGGCGCAGTCAATCGCGCCGATGAGACGCTGACCGCCTCTCATCAGTCGTGCCTGACGTGGCGCTGGCCGCCCGTCATCAGTCGTGCCTGGCGAGGCGCTGGCCGCCCGTCATTGCGCCTCCCCGCGCACCAGGGACTGAGCCGGCCAACTCGACGCCAATGGCGCTTCGCGGCGGTCTCGATTGATGCAGGATCGAGCCGCACGGTGGGCGTGTTCCGCAGGCACCGCCCCGGCCACGCCGACTGGAGCGCTGGATTACGGGATCGTTATCGCCCCAGGGTTGACGCCTGCAACGGGTTGCGGGTAGCGTCCCTGCAAGCGATTGCAAGGCAGCAGCGATCTTGACATGCGGACGGCGAAGTCCTGGAGGAGAAAACATGGATCACAGCGATCTGAGGGTGAACCGGCGACTGTTCCTCGGCGGCGGCGTGAGCGCGGTGGCGCTTGCCCTGGCCGGGTGCGGTTTCGAGGGCGGCTCTTCGGCACCTGATGCAGCCGCGGGCGGTGAGAACGGCAACGGTGGCGGCCCGTCGGGGGAGGTGCGCATGCACTTCACCGGAGCCACGATCGACTCCCTGGACCCGCACTACGTGAACAACGCCATGATCGTTGTTCCCTCCGGGCTCCTTGAAGGCCTGGTGTTCTCCAATGACGAGGGTACCGACGCCATCCCGGCGGCCGCCGAGTCCTGGGACGTCTCGGAGGACGCCACCACGTACACCTTCCACATGCGCCAGGGGGCGACGTGGTCCAACGGAGACCCCGTCACCGCCCACGACGCCGAGTGGAGTTTCCGCCGCCTGCTCACGCCCACCGGTGCCAGCACCCACTACGCCGCCGGGGCCTCGAGCTACCTCGGCGGGCTGGGCATCAAGGGCGCGGAAGACCATCTAGCCGGTGCGAACGATGACTGGGGCTCGGTGGGCATCGCCGCCATCGACGATGACACGCTGGAAATCGAACTCGAGTCGCCCAACCCCGACTTCCTGCTGCTGATGTCGCACTACTCCATGGTGCTGGTGCACCCGCCGAGCCTGGAGGACGGCGGACAGGAGTGGATGCAGCCGGAGAACTTCGTCGGGAACGGCGCCTACGTGCTCGACGCCTGGGAGCCGACCACCACGCTGCGGATGCGGGCCAATGAGCAGTACTGGGACTACGAGAACGTAGGCCTGGAAACCGTTGAACTCGTCCTCGGTATGGACGGCACCGCGAGCCTGGCATCGTTCACCTCCGGTGACATCGACGTGGCGGTAGCCAACGCGGCCACTGTGGAGCAGCGCGATGACCTGAAGGACAAGTCCATGCGGGTAGAGGGCTACACCATGCGCTACATCCAACGGATGTGGGGCGGTCACGAGGCCTCGGGCGACCAGCGCGTGCGCCGGGCGCTGTCCCTGGCGCTGGACCGGGAGGCGATCGCCGCCGTCGGCCCCGCTGATGAGCCCGGTGTTTCACTCATCCCCGGAAACGTGGTGCCCGGGTGGGACGACTCCATCGCGGTGCAGCACGACGTGGACGCCGCACGTGCACTGATCGATGAAGCCGGCCTGACCGGCAACATGCCGAAGTTGCGGATCCAGTTCAACTTCGATGACCCATGGCTGTCCATCCTCGCTGACCAATGGCGGGATGCCTTCGACACCGAGGTGATCATCGATGTCCTCGAGGGAGGCGTGCACAGTGAGACTCGCTGGGAGCCGCACGAGGATGAGGACACCATCAGTTACTACGGCGGCACCTTCTCCGGCCTGCCGACGATGGTCAACTGGGTGAACAACATCTTCCCCCCGGACTACGTGATGCAGTTCAGCATGTCGACCGAGGACTGGCAGGCATACCAGGAACTCGAGGCCGATGAGTCCATGTCCGGCGCCGAAAAGGCCGTCGTGCTGCGCGAGAAATTGCGCGAGGCTGCCGATCCCGACGCGGTCCGGTTCGCTGACCTGGCCAACGAGGCGATGAGCATCCTGGACGACGACGAGCGGCTGCAGGCCTACCTGGAAGCAGCCTCGATCCGCGAGGAAATGGCCTACACCATCCCGATCGCCTGGGCCGGGCGCACCCTGGTCGTCGGTGACCACATCTCCGGCTTCGTCCCGCGGCCCTCCCCGGAGATCACCTACTACAAGTACATGTCCATCGAGGGCTGACCACCACGAGCAAGGGTGAAAGAGCAATGGAGCCGAACGTGACACGGAGTAATGCATGAAGGTCGTGACCTTCGTGGTGCGGCGCGTGCTGCGGGTGATCTTGTGCCTGTGGGTCGTCTCGCTGCTCACGTGGACTCTGCTGCAGTTCGCCCCGGGTGACTTCGCCAGCATCCAGGCCGTCGGGGGCGGCACGGTTGGCCTGGCCCAGGAGGCGACGGCGGAACAACGCGCGGGGCTGCAGTCCCGGTACGGCGATGACATCCCGGCTTGGCAGCAGTACACCCAGTTCATGGTCGGTGTGCTCACCGGGGACATGGGCCCCACCTACCGTTACCCACATCTGACGGTGGAGCAGATCATCGCCCGCGCCTTCCCGGTCTCGGCGGGACTAGCCATCGGCGCGGTGCTGCTGTCCGTGGTGATCGCGGTACCGCTGGGCATTCTCGCCGCCGTGCGGCGCCGGACCATCTGGGACACCGGGACGATGTTCGTCGCCACGCTTGGCCACGGCCTGCCGAACTATCTGGCCGGTCTTGTGTTGGTGCTGATCTTCTCCGCCGGTCTGGGATGGCTCCCGCCGTTCGGGTGGCGCGGGCCAGAGAACGCCATCCTGCCCGTCGTGGCGCTCGCGGTTTCCCCGATCGCCATCCTGGCCAGATACGTGCGCAACTCGGTGCTGGAAAACCTGCGCGAAGAATACGTCGTGGCCGCGAAGGCCAAGGGCGGCAAGTTCCGCACCATCATGGGCAGGCACGTGCTGCGCAACTCCATGATGCCGCTGGTGACGGTGCTCGGGCCGATGTTCGCCGGATTGGCCACCGGCACCATCTTCGTGGAGTCGATCTTCGGGGTGCCTGGGCTGGGCCGCTATTTCACTGAGGCGGCAGTACAGCGCGACATGCCCCTACTGATGGGCTCAACGCTCTTTTTCGCGGCCCTCCTCATGGTGATGAACCTTGCAGTCGACCTCATCTACGCCGCCTTGGACCCCAGGGTGCGGGCAAGCCTGAACCTGACCCAAACGGCAGAAGAGAACCTGAAGAAGGACGGTGCGCAACCGGCCGCGCCCACCGCCACAGAGTCCACCAGTCAGAGCGGAGGAGCACTGTGACCTCAGCGGATGTGACCCCCAGTGCCGCGGGCGCGGGCAAGCCGCGATCGGAGATGTCCCGGCGGATCGGGCGCTTCCGACGCAACCGGCTCGCCGTCGTCGGCCTGTTCGTTGTGGTGATCGCCTGCCTCGCCGCGCTGTTCGCGCCGTGGATCGCCCCGTACCACTACGCGACGTTGCACCAGGGACAAGAGTTCCTGCCCACCGGTTCCCCCGGGCACATCATGGGCACCGACATTCTGGGCCGAGATGTGTTTTCCCGGGTGCTGTACAGCCTGCGCACCGCGCTGTTCATCGCGATCGTGGCCGAATTGCTCTCCTTGGTGATCTCCTTCGTCGTCGGCCTGGTCGCCGGGTACAAGGGCGGCAAGATCGATCAGTGGCTGATGGCCGGCACGGATGTGATGTTTGCTTTCCCCGGCTACCTGTTCGCGGTGCTGCTCGTCGCGGTGTTGGGTCGGAGTACATGGGCGGTGATCCTGGCGCTGACCATCGCGAGTTGGGTGGGGTTGTCCCGGCTCCTGCGTGCCCAGATCCTTCGGCTGAAGAGCATGGAGTTCGTCGAAGCCGGGCGAGCGATGGGTGCCACCGGGTGGACCTTGGTGATGCGCTACATGGTGCCCGGGGCGATGGGTCCGGTGCTGGTGAGCACGAGTTTCGGGATCCCGGCCAACATGCTTGCCGAATCCGGGCTGGCGATCCTCGGGCTCGGGGTGGCCCCGCCG
>DATGSR010000193.1:0-3591 GCA_035302405.1 Beutenbergiaceae bacterium | reverse complement strand
CACCAACCGGCTCGGAGCATTACTCGCCGAGCAAGACGACAACCTGCTCCATAAACCGCTGACCCCGACCGAGCAAGCCACCTTGTATCGGGAACTCAAAGAAATCATGGCCGAAGAAGCCGCCCAACGACAGGCAGCGACCCAGTTCGGAACAGGCGGGAAACATCCTGGGCAGGCCGGTGCCGGTGAGTCACCGGGACCGCACGGATTGAAGGGTGATGCGCGTGAACAGGCCGCCCGCCTGATCACCGGGACGGACTCTTCACAGCGGCTGGAACGCATCGCCCACCTCCAAAACCTCGCCGAAAACCCCGATCAGAGTGAGGAAGTGCGGCAGCGGGCACGCGCAGAGCTTGCCGCCATCGATACTGGCTCCCCAGTCTCCCCAGCATTCCAACGCCTCAATGCCCACACTTCCGTGGCGGAGCTGGAACGGATCGCCAACGACACCGATGTCGATGAGATCGTGCGACATCACGCACAGGTTGCCGCCCACAGTCTTCGGGAGACGCCCGCCGATGTGAAGGCCGCCGAATTGGAACGCCTGGCCGTAGAAGCTTTGCGACGGGTGAAAGAACAAACCAAGACACAGAAGCCGAGGCCGCTTCGCCCCGCACCCAAACCCGATGAGGGACCGGTGCCGCAGTTTCCGGTGCGGGCATTCCGGGTCATGTGGAACGAAATGGCTGCCTGGTGGCTGCACTACGACGTCGCCGACATCGCGCACGCCCTCACGGATGAGGAACACGAGGCGTTCCAAGAAACGATCGAGGGCACCGTGAACTTCGCCCGCCAGATCGCGGAACACCGCACCACAACCCGCGTCGCCCAGGATGCTGCGGCGAAGGTCATCGCCTAGCTGAAACCCATCGCTCGTGGACGGGTAGTGCACCTGGAAGGTATGAACTCTTCCACTGTTTTCAAGCATCGCCGCATGCTCATCGCAGCCATCGCAGGTGCCCTTGCCGTCGTGGTGCTTGCAGGCATCGGCATCTACGGCCTCATCCGCGGCCCCCACACCAGCAGCCCCGGCCCCGAACCCACCGGCCAGACTGACACAGTGGCCCCGTCGCCACAGCATCCGGCGACGCAGACTGGGCCGAACGAGATTCGCGACACCACCCGTGCTGAGGACTTCGCGCGCGAGGTGGCACTGGCACTGTTCACATGGGATACGACCAGTGGCTACCAGTCCTCGGAGTATGCGCAGGTCATTGTCGATGTCGGCGACTCCACCGGCATCGAGACCGCAGGGCTTGCCGCTGATGTGCGCACCTACCTGCCCTCCCCGGATCAGTGGGCACAGCTGCGCACCCATCAGACCTCCCAATGGCTGACCATTGACGACCTCTACATACCCGCCACGTGGGCGGACGCCGAAGCCCAAGCCGCACCCGGGCAACTCCTACCGGGCACCACCGCGTACACCGTGACGGGCACCCGTCACCGTGAAGGCATCTGGGGCAAGGAGCCGGTGGAGTCCTCGCGGCCAGTGGCATTCACGATGTTCATCACCTGCCAGCCAACCTTCGATCACTGTCGTCTGCTGCGCCTGTCCCGCATCGACGAGCCCCTGACGTAAAGGCTGATGCTGGTATGCGCAAAATCCTTGCCGCTCTCATCATTGCGGCCGTGTGCTTTGGCCCCACCGCCGTACTCCTCGGCATTGGGCTGGTGATGAACCCCGCCGCCCAAGCCTCCTGCCTTCCCGGCACCTCCCTCACGGTCGGCCCTATCCCGGACTCGCTCGACGTGACGACAAAGAACGGTGAACGGTTCACCCTGAACCGGAAACAGCTCACCCATGCGGCAACGATCATCACCGTCGGCGGGCAAACCGACGGGATCGACACCCGTGGGGTGACCATCGCCCTCATGGCAGCGCTCACGGAGTCCACGCTCCGGCAACTGGCGAACACCGGCACCTATCCCGAATCCGGGAACTACCCGAACGACGGCAACGGCTCCGACCACGACTCGCTGGGCCTGTTTCAAATGCGCCCGCAAGCCGGATGGGGCACGGTCGCGGACCTCATGGACACCACCTACCAGGCCCGCGCCTTCTATGGCGGGCCGACGGGGCCGAACTATCCCTCCCCGCGGGGGCTACTTGATATTCCCGGTTGGCAGCAGATGGATATGGGCGCAGCCGCCCAAGCCGTCGAAGTGAGTGCTTACCCGGACCGATACCAGAACTATCAGCAGGTCGCCGAAGCGATCCTCACCGCGCTCACACGCCCTGCGCCCGGAGTTGGTGGTGAGGTGGGGTCGGTGCCGGAGACGAGCCGGATCGTGTTTCCGCTCCCTGTGGGAACGTGGACGAAAACCAGTGCGTGGGGGTGGCGATCAGACCCCTTCACCGGAGAGCGTTCCTTCCACTCCGGTTCCGACTACGGCGCGGCCGACGGCACCCCGATCTATGCCGTCGCCGACGGGCGGGTCACGGTCGCAGAATTCACTGGCGGGTACGGCGGACTGATCATCATCGAGCACACCGTCAGCGGGCAGGCGCTGCGTACCGCGTATGCGCACATGTGGCAGCACGGCATCCACGTCACGCCCGGGCAGACCGTCACCGCAGGCACCCACATCGGCGATGTCGGATCGTCTGGCCGCTCCACCGGTGCGCACCTGCATTTCGAGGTTCGTCCCGGCAGCACCGGCAGCGACACCATCGACGCTGACGCCTGGCTGACAGAACACGGCGCAACCGAAACAGGCGGCGGCCAGACCCCTGGCCCCGGTTGCGCCGCAGGCGGAGACGCACCCGCACCCGGCGGGATGACCGGTGAGCCGGACGCCATGGTGGATGATCCCACCAGTGGCGGGCAGATCACGGCCCGGATGCTGCACGTCATGACCCAAACCCGAACCGCGTTCCCGGGCACCGGCTGGGGTTGCTACTCGCCACGCCCCGGCACCCGATCCGAGCATCCGCTCGGTCGCGCCTGTGATGTGACGTTCGGCAATGTCATCGGGCAGGCCGCTACTGGGGCCGCGCTTGAGAATGGGTGGGCGGTCACGAACTGGCTCAAGTCCAACGCCGACGTTCTCGGGGTGGAGTATCTGATCTGGCAGGGACGCATCTGGTCCCACGCCCAAGATGCGCAAGGGTGGCTGCCCTATAACGGTGGCGGCATGCACGACCCCGCCGATACCACCGGGGGCCATTTCGACCACCTCCACATCACCGTCAAAGAGGGAGCCTGAGCCGTGGATGTGTTTCCCGATTTCGGTGGCGTCGGTGGTGCAGGCGACCTCAAAGCAGTGATCGGTGCGCTCCTGACGTTCGTGCTCATCATCGCCGTGCTCATGCTCATCATCTGCGCTATCACGTGGGCGATCGCGACCGCGAACGGTCACCACGGTGCAGCATCGAAAGCCCGTATCGGAGCCTGGACCTCGCTGGGGGCCGCGATCCTCGCAGGTGGCGCAGTGACCTGGCTGAACTGGCTCATCAACCTCGGCTCCACCTTGTAGCCAAGTTCGGTCATGCGGATGATCCGAGAAGACCTGAATTTCGCAGGTAGTCTGCCAGATTCTCGGTTAGAGGTAACGAGTCTAATTCGTCCACGCTGACCCACCTGGCGT
>DATGSR010000192.1:0-7195 GCA_035302405.1 Beutenbergiaceae bacterium | reverse complement strand
GGTACCGCATCTGGACCTGGAGGTGGCTCGGGAGTTGTTGCGGAACCAGGCGGTGCGGGCCCGCGAGGCCCGGCGCTCCGCCAAGCCGCAACAGTGGTGGACACCCGCGCAGCCAGGGCCCGGTCAGCACCCGGCCGCAAGTGAGCCCGGCGTGCAGGAGACCGGGGTGCACGAAGCCGGTGTGCACGAACCAGGTGGGCACGAACCCGGTGTGCACGGGCCCGGCCGCGGCAACTACGGCGGTGTGCTGCCCAGCCGGACGCCAGCCGACTCCGCGACCGCCCCAGACCCTGCGACCGCCGCAGACCCTGCGACCGCCCCAGGCCCCGCGGACGCCCCGCCAACCGAGGCGGGCCGCGCCGCGTCACCGGCACACCATGACCCTCCGGGCCCCGACCCGTACTCGGCACAGCGCGAGCGTCCCGACGCCGGCTCGGGGCCGGAGCGGCCCGGATGACCCAGAAGCCCGGCCGGTTGGGCGTCGGCATCGTGGGAGCCGGGCGAGTGGGAGCGGTGCTCGGCAGTGCTTTGCGCGCGGCGGGCCATGCCGTGGTCGCCGTCAGCGGTACCTCCGAAGCCAGCAAGGACCGCGCCGAAGCATTGTTGCCGCATGTACCGGTGCTCCCGGTGGACGAAGTGGTGCAACGCAGCGAGTTGGTGATCCTCGCGGTACCCGACGATGCCCTGCCGGACCTGGTCGCCGGCCTGGCTGCCCTCAATCACTTCACGTCCGGGCAATTGGTGGTCCACACCGCGGGCCGATACGGCACCGACGTGCTCCAACCTGCCATCGCCTTGGGTGCGATCCCGCTGGCCATCCATCCGGCGATGACGTTCACCGGCACCTCCATCGACCTGAGCCGGCTGGTGGGAGCGCCGTTCGCGGTCACCGCGCCCACACCGGTGCTGCCGATCGCCCAGGCTTTGGTGGTGGAGATGGGCGGAGAGCCGGTGGTACTGCCCGAAGAAGCCCGAGGGCTTTACCACGCTGCCCTCGCCCACGGTGCGAATCATCTGGTCACGTTGACCGCCCAGGCGGTGCGGCTGCTCGGCGAAGCCGGGGTGGACGACGGCGGCACGATGCTACGGCCGCTGATGTCGGCGGCCCTGGACGGTGCGCTCCGTGACGGCGATACGGCGCTGACCGGGCCGGTGGCCCGCGGGGATGCCGGCACCCTCGCCGACCATCTACGCACCCTGGGCGAACTGGACGACGACGGCCACGTGAGCGACGTCCGGAGCAGTTACCTCACGCTGGCCCGCGCCACCACCCAACGTGCCCTGGCCACCGGACGACTGCGTACCGACCAGGCCGAGGCCATCCTTGACGTGCTTGACGGCGCCGAACCAGCGCGCCACATGCGCGGGCACTCCGCCGCCGGCGATCCTTCCACCGAGGGTGACGGTGCGGCCGCCTCCACCGTCTACCCGCCCCCCGTCG
Source organism: Beutenbergiaceae bacterium (assembly GCA_035302405.1). GTDB lineage: Bacteria > Actinomycetota > Actinomycetes > Actinomycetales > Beutenbergiaceae > CALKWS01. The sequence goes on along the minus strand of DATGSR010000192.1, from coordinate 5,754 downwards.
CGGACGTTCCGGTGCCATCCGCCCCGCAGGTGGCGCCGTCGGCCCCATTGGCGGTCAGCCACACGGTGGCGGACCTGCGCGCACGCTTGCGGGCGATGAGCCCCGATGTGCGCAGGGCCGCGGTTTTCACCATGGGCGCCTTACACGAAGGACATTTGTCGCTGGTGCGCCGGGCGCGGGAGTTAGCCGGCCATGTCACCGTCACGATCTTCGTCAATCCGCTGCAGTTCGACCAAGCAGCCGATCTGGCCGCCTACCCGAGCACTCTGGAGGCGGACCTGCAGGCGCTGGGGGAACTCGGCGTCGTCGATCTCGTGTTCGCGCCCAGCGCCGAGGAGATGTACCCCGGCGGGCCGCCTGAGGTGCGCGTGCAGGCAGGCGATCTGGGGGCCCGCTTGGAGGGTGCCTCCCGGCCCGGTCACTTCGACGGGATGCTCACCGTGGTACACAAATTGCTCTCGCTCACCGAACCCGATGTCACCGTGTTCGGACAGAAGGACGCACAGCAACTAGCCCTGGTGCGGCAGATGGTGCGGGACCTGAATATCGACGTTCAGGTCGAGTCCGGGCCCACCGTCCGGGAGGCCGACGGGTTGGCGCTGTCCAGTCGCAATGTGCACCTGTCCGCCACTGAACGACGCGAGGCCCTGGCCCTGGTGCGATCCTTGCGCGCAGCCCAGCAGGCAGCCGACTCGGGGGCCTCCCCGGCCGAGGCGCTGGCTGCGGCCCGGGAGGTTTTCCGGGATGCCGACCGGCAGGTTGTGGAACTGGACTACCTGGAACTGGTGGACCCGCAGACCATGGCGCCCCAGCAGGACGGTGTGGCCACCGGTCTGCTGGTGGTCGCCGCCAAAGTCGGCATGACTCGACTGATCGACAACGCGTTGATCACCTTCGGGCCGGCGGCCACTGCGTAGCCGATCCGGCGCGCGATGCTGTGACACGCACGATATGAGGTCATCAGGACCCGGCCGATAGGATCTAATGCGTGACTGAGCACGATCCCACCACCGGCCCATCCGCAGCAGAGACCACCCTCCCGGAGGGCTCGGCCGCGGACCCTGACCTGCCCGAACAGTTGAGGGTGCGGCGGGCCAAGCGCGCGCAACTCCTGGAGGAGGGAATCGAGCCCTATCCGGTGGGCGTGGATGTCACCACCACCATCGCTCAGGTCCGCGCGGATTATGACCACCTGCAGGCCGGTGAGGAGACCGACGACGTGGTGGGCGTGGCCGGGCGGGTGATGTACCTGCGGAACACCGGCCGGCTGTGCTTCGCCCAGTTGCAGGACGGCGAGGGTAACCAGTTGCAGGTGATGCTCTCCGAGCGGGAGGTGGGCAAGGAGGCGCTGGACGCCTTCAAGGCACACATCGACTTGGGGGACCACCTGTTTGCCCGGGGCCGGGTGATCTCATCTCGGCGGGGTGAATTATCGGTATTTGCCGATACCTACCAATTGGCCAGTAAAGCGCTGCGCCCGCTGCCGACCTTGCACAAGGAATCCTCCGAAGAGTCCCGCGTGCGCCGCCGGTACGTGGACCTGATCGTCCGCCCGGAGGCGCGGAGGATGGTCCGCGCCCGCGCTGCGGTGGTGAGGTCCCTGCGGGAGGAATTCCACCAGCGGGACTTCCTGGAGATCGAAACCCCGATGCTGCAGACCCAGCACGGGGGAGCCGCGGCCCGGCCGTTCGTGACTCATATGAACGCTTATGACATCGACCTATACCTGCGTATCGCGCCGGAGTTATTTCTGAAGCGGGCGGTGGTGGGCGGAATCGAGAAGGTTTTCGAGATCAACCGGAACTTCCGGAACGAAGGGGCGGACTCGTCCCATTCACCGGAATTCGCGATGCTCGAAGCATATGAGGCCTACGGCGATTACAACACGATGGCCCGACTCACCCGTGAACTCGTTCAGCGCGCGGCCCAGGACGCGTTCGGCACTACCACGGTGACACTCGCCGACGGGCCCGAGTATGACGTGGGCGGAGAATGGGACAGCATCGAGTTGTACCCGTCGTTGTCGGAAGCGGCAGGAGTGGAAATCACACCGACCACCCCGTTGCCCGAGTTGCTCAAGATTGCGGAATCCATCGGGCTGGAGTTGCCCACGGATCACCTTACCCACGGTAAAGCCGTGGAGGAACTCTGGGAACATTTTGTCGCGCCGCACCTGTATGCCCCCACATTCGTGCGTGATTACCCGGTAGACACCTCACCGCTGGTGCGCGCACACCGCAGCGTTCCCGGAGTGGTGGAGAAGTGGGACCTGTACGTGCGGGGCATGGAACTGGCCACGGCTTACTCCGAACTCGTGGACCCCGTGGTCCAACGCGAGCGCCTGGAAGCGCAGGCCGAACTGGCCGCGCGCGGTGACGTCGAAGCAATGGGCGTGGACGAGGACTTCCTGGAGGCGATGGAGCACGGCATGCCACCGACGGGCGGAATGGGTATGGGAATTGACCGGCTCCTCATGGCGCTCACCGGCCGCGGTATGCGTGAGACCATTACATTCCCGTTGGTGAAGCCGCTATGAGCGTGAACTGGTGGGATGTGGCAGGAGCGGTCGTTCCGTCGATCGCACTGGCGATCGCGTTCGTGGTTGTGGTGCGGGCAATGGTTAACGCAGACCGGCGCGAACGAGAAGCCGAACGCCGTCCGGGTGAAGCAGGGCACGAACACGTCAGCCGAATACCCACACGAATCCAGCGCAAACGCAAATCCTAATCTCTGATATCTTTTGACTCCGGCGGCAGCGTGCTGCAATGCTTAAGAGCAGCAACGACGCGAACTATCCCGCACTTCACAAGAGATTGGATATGCCATGGCCCAGAAGATCAAAGTGCTCTTGATTGACGACGTGGACGGAACAGACGCGGTGGAAACCATCAGCTTCGGTCTGGACGGCGTGCAATACGAGATTGACCTGAGCGAGGAGAATGCCGCCAAACTGCGTGACGATATGGCGCACTGGATCGGGCACGCTCGCCGTTCCGGTGGACGCCGGCGCACCAGCAGGTCCGGCGGCGGTTCTCGCTCCAGCAGCGACGCCGCCAAAATTCGTACCTGGGCACGGGAACAGGGCTACCAGGTCTCCGACCGCGGCCGGGTTCCCGCCGAAATTCGTGAAGCCTACGAACGGGCGCACTGACCTAGTGGCGGGCCCGCCGGTGCACTGGCGGGCCCGCACCCACAATGCCGGTGTCGCGGCGGTGGCATCCGCGTTAGCGTTGAGGCCATGACAGTTCACCGCACCCTGTGGGTGGGCACCGGAAGCAACCGCGGCGCAGATCCGGAGAGTATCTGGCGGATCACCCATCAAGGATCACCGGGGGACTGGAGCACCTCACGGTCCGAGCCGGTGCTGCAGACGCCCGAACCGTCCTTCCTCACCTTGCACCCGGCGGCGGACCGGCTTTATGCGGTGAGCGAGACGAATCCCGGCCGGGTGTTATCCACCGGGATGGGCGCGGATTGTTCACTGGGACCGGTGCGCTCAGTTCGCACTCGGGGTGCCTCGCCCTGTCATATCCGGGTGCATCCGCAAGGTCAGTGGCTGTACGCGGCGAACTACGGGGACGGCACCCTCTCGGCGATCGAACTGACCGAAGCCGGGGACGTCTCCGAACACGTGCTCACCTACGAACACCACGGCTCCGGCGCGGACCCCAACCGCCAGACGGGGCCGCATGCGCACTCCACCCGCATCTCACCCGGTGGCGGTTACCTCATGGTGGCGGACCTGGGGACCGATGAGATCCGCTCCTATGCCCTGGACGCCGGGCGGCCCGAGCCCGAACCGGTGATCACCACCCTGCCCGCCGGCACCGGCCCGCGGCACTTCGCCGGCAAGGGGTCGCATCTGTACGTCTCCGCTGAACTCAGTGGGGAGGTGCTTGTGCTGGAATGGGACGAAGAGACCGGCCAGGGCAAACTGGTGCAGCAACTGCCCGGCGCCACCCTGCCCGGCAAGTCGCAGGACGCGCATTACCTGTCCCACATCCTGTACTCCCGCGGAGTGGTGCTCGTGGCTTCCCGCGGTTCGGACTCCCTCACCACTTTCACCGTGCACGACGACGGCGCCCGCCTCGAGCCGGCCGGGGAGGTCCATACCGGGGCCTGGCCACGGCACATGGCCGTGGTCGGATCCAACGTGATCGTGGCCGCGGAACGTGCTGACCGGGTGGTGATCCACCCCTTCGCGCCGGAGAGCGCACTGAATGGCGATGGCAGCGCGGTGGGGCCGGTGCAGCACGAGATCGAGATCCCCAGGCCGATGTTCATCTTGCCGATGTGACCTCGCCCGGGGCATGCGGCAGACTGGAACCATGACCTACACGCTGGTGCTGCTCCGCCACGGCGAGAGCGAATGGAACGCGAAGAACCTGTTCACCGGATGGGTGGACGTGCCGCTGTCGGAACGCGGTGAGCGGGAGGCCGTGCGCGGGGGGGAACTCCTGGTCGAGGAGGGTGTGTTGCCCGACGTGGTGCACACCTCACTGCTTCGCCGGGCGATCACCACGGCCAATCTCTCCCTGGACGCCGCCGACCGGCACTGGATCCCCGTGCACCGGCACTGGCGGCTCAACGAGCGCCACTACGGGGCGTTGCAGGGCAAGGACAAGAAGCAGATCCGGGATGAGTTCGGCGAGGAACAGTTCATGATCTGGCGCCGTTCCTACGATGTACCCCCGCCGCCGATCGAGCCCGGGTCGGAATGGTCCCAGGACGGGGACGTGCGCTACGCCGGCGAGGCAATTCCGGCCAGCGAATGCCTGAAAGACGTGCTGGAGCGTGCGTTGCCCTATTGGAACGATGCCGTGGTGCCCGACCTGAAGGCCGGCAAAGTGGTGCTGGTGGCGGCTCACGGAAACTCCCTGCGGGCGATCATCAAGCACCTCGACGGCGTGGACGACCAGACCATCGCCGGGCTGAACGTGCCGACCGGGATCCCGCTGGTGTACGAACTGGACGAGTCGCTGCGACCGGTCAACCCGGGTGGGAAGTACCTGGACCCCGAAGCGGCGAAGGAAGCGATCGCCGCAGTCGCCGCCCAGGGCCGCTGAGGTAGCCCGGCCGCCAGGGGAGGAGGCCACTCTCCCGGCGGTGCCGCACAGCCCGCAGAGGTAGTCGCAACTTCTGGGACATGGACTCTGGGACATGGACTCTGGGGCATGGAAATTCGCATCCCAGTAGTGTCGGATTCGTCTGACGCTGTTCGTGGACGAAGTAGGGGACCACATAGGGCCCTTCCACGAAACGACGGGAGAATCAGCAATGGCGTACTACCTCATCTCCGTGCTCGATGAAAGGCCCAACTCCGCCACCCCGCAGGAAATGGCCGAGATCGAAGAGTTCAACCAGCGCTTACGCTCGGCGGGGCACTGGGTATTTGCCGGCGGCCTCGCCGCGCCCGGTGAGGCCACGGTGATCGACGGCCGCGGTGAGCAGCCGCTGGTCACCGACGGGCCCTACATCGAGACGAAGGAGTTCACAGCGGGCTTCTGGATCCTTGACGTTCCCGATCACCACGAGGCGTTGCGTCTGGCCGCCTCGGGATCCAAGCACTGCAACCGTAGGGTCGAACTACGCCCGTTCCTGTGAGTCGTGATGGGCGAAATAGATGGCGTCCTCTCCCGGGTTCACCGCGACGAGTGGCCCCGGGTGGTGGCCGCCCTGGCGAGACGATTCGGCGACCTGGGTGTGGCGGAGGAGATGACCGCCGAGGCCTTCCTGCGGGCAGTGGAGCGCTGG
>DATGSR010000191.1:0-4689 GCA_035302405.1 Beutenbergiaceae bacterium | reverse complement strand
GCTTACTGGACTTCTACACCCGGTTGATCGCGCTTCGGCGGGAGCACCCCGAACTCGCCGGAGGCGACCGGGGCGGCACCGAGGTGAACTTCGACGCCGAGGCGGGCTGGTTGACGATGAGGCGGGGGGATGTGGTGGTCGCTACCAATATCGGTCCTGCGCAGGCGGTACCGCTCACCCACACCGCACGCTCCCGGCCCTATCGCGCGCTCGCGGCATGGTCGCCGGAATCGGTCGCAGTGGTGTCCACCACGCGAGGCCTCACGCATGTGCACCTCGGCCCCGATGACGTCGTGGTGCTCGGATAATACCAAGACCTCACCGTGGCTCCGCGAATCGAACCGCCGGCTCGGCACTGCCGCGGCGCGCGGCAGCCTGGCACCACGTTCGCTAGCGTGGGCGCTATGACTGTGTTCACCAAGATCATCAACGGCCAGATTCCCGGCCGGTTCGTCTGGTCGGACTCTGAGTGTGTAGCGTTCCTCACAGCCGAACCGCTGCAGCCGGGGCACACGCTGGTGGTCTCTCGCGAGGAGATCGACCACTGGTTGGATGTGCCCGACGACCTGGCCCAGCACCTGTTCGCGGTGGCACGGCATATCGGCCGCGCACAACGGGAGGAATTCGAACCGACCCGCGTCGGGCTGCTGATCGAGGGATACGGCGTGCCCCACGTGCACCTGCACGTATGGCCGAGTCAGTCCACCGCCGACTTCGACCCCACCAACGTGGACCGTTCGCCGGATCCGGGCGCGATGGACACCGCCGCGCAGCGCCTACGCAGCCGCCTGCGCAGCCTGGGCCACGGTCAGTTCGTTCCGGAGCCTTGAGGGGGTTCGGGTCCTGAACACGCAGGCGGCCTGCAGGCGGGGCTGATGCGGACCGGCACGCCCGGGTCGCTCAGACCGGCGTGGGTGTCCTGCCAGATCCGGGCGTGTGCCAGTGCGAGTTCCTCCACGCGGGGGCAACGAGTCTGCCCAGCACATCGTCGCCCCACAGTTCGGCGTCGGGCGATCGGAGCCCTCCCTCATTGATCGAGCAGTTCCTGCACCCGGGCGACCTTGCTGGTCAACTGGCCGGCGTGGCCCGGGCGCAGATCGGCTTTCAGCACTAGCGACACCCTGGGCGAATGGCGGGCGACGGCTTCACTGGCGGCCTTGATGACCGGCATTACTTCATCCCACTCCCCCTCGATGGTGGTGAACATCGACGTCAACTCGTATGGGAGCCCGGAGGCACGCACCACCTTTATCGCGTCGGCCACTGCGGCGCTGACCGAACCGTCGGGGGCGTCCGTGGTCGCTGGGGCGATCGAAAACGCGAACAACATGTGCTCACGGTACTGCGGTGGCACACTTCTCGCCGATTTGTACACTGCCCACCATGAGTCGCGCACTGGTCCTGACCCAGCACGCCCTGCGCCCTCGTGATGTGCAGCGGATCGTGCAACTGCACGCGGGTACCGACGAGGTCGGGGGCCGCGTCCGGTATCTGGTGTTGGTGCCGGTGGGTAGCGAGTCCGCCGTGGCCGAGGCGATCAACCACCTCACTCTGGGAGACCTGCGTGAAGCGTGGCATTCCATCACCGGGACGGATGAACAATCCGACCGGGCCCGTGCCGCAGCCGCGTTGCGGGAGTCCTTGGAGTTGTTCGCCCAGACGGGAGCGTCCGTCTCGGGCGCGTTGACGCCCGCGGACCCGTTGGACCATGTGCGGATCGTTGTCACGGAGGGCGATATCTCGGAGTTGATCGTCGTGACCGAACCGCAGGCTGTACAGGACATCTTGAACCAGGACTGGGCTTCTCGCGCCGAGCGCGACCTCGATTTACCGGTCCTACATTTCTACTCCGGCACCGACCACGTGGCTTGACCTCGGCCGGCTCAGCACCCACTGGGGCGAGCGCGGCAGGCTGGGGCGGGCGCGGCAGGCTGGGGCGGGCGTGGCCGCGTCAGCGCCGGCTCGGATGGTAGCGCGCGAGTTTGCGCCCGTAGTTGACCATTGCCGCCGCGATGTATGCCCACCGTCGAGGGTGACGCTCGGGCGGGTAGTACAGCGGATTGGTCGCCGCGCCCGACCGCCATAGCCGCCGCACTTGGGCCCGCAGGGGTGCCGACAGATACCGGCGCAATACTTGCCAGGGCACCACCGTGAACACGTGCTGGGCGGTCGCGACCGGCACCGTCCCGCCCGGGCCCTGCTCCTGCACGTTCCTGGACCACTGCCGCACCGGACCTGTACGCCAGCCGTCTTCGGGGCCTTCGCCCAAGAAGGCATCACCGTACATTCCCGCCACGTTGTACCCCGAGGCGGTGACTGCGAATCCGCTGCGTCCCACCCTCGGGTTGATCTCCAACAGCCGGTAGGCCCCATCCGGGTCCCGCTTGAGATCGGCGTTGGCGAAGCCCCGCCAACCGACCCGGCGCAACATCTCCACCACCTCACCCAACGCTTGTGCTTGGGCCCCCGCCGGGTCCATCGTCATCTGTGCCACCGAGTTGCCCACCGCGCTCGGGCCGTGCTCTTCCAGCAGCACCCGCCCGAACTGCGCCAGTCGCACCCGCCCATCGGGGTCGATGAACACGTTCACCGCGGCCATGGCGCTGTCCGGGCCGGGGATGAACTCCTGCACCAGCATCGGTGCCTCCACCCCGGCAGTGCCCATCACCGACCACAACTCGCCGAACTGTTCGGCGTCATGCAGCACGTGCACTTTGGCCTTCCCGGGATAATCCAATTCCTCAGCGGCGACCGTGCGTGCGGGCTTGACCACAACGGGGTAACCGAAAGGGATTTCCGGGGCCTTCTCCCGGGCCGGGACCGCGGTGATGGTTGCAGGGTGGGCCGCTCCGACCTCACGCGCCAGATCGAGCAGTGAGGTCTTGTCGGCAACTCGCTGGATCACTGCCTGGTCCGGATAAGGCACCACAGCCCCGGCGCGCTCCAGCTTCTCGCGCACACTGGTAATGGCCGACACCAGCCAGTCCGCGCTGCCGAGCACCAGATGCAAGGACTGCGGCGACTCGGCGATAACCTCCAGTACCGTCGCAGCCAGACGTTGGGGATCCTCCAGGCCGGGTTCGATCCTCAGGTCCACGATGCGGCTATCCGCCACGGCACCCACCCGCACGCCGGCCAGCACCACGGTGTGCACGCCATAAGCCTCGTGGAACGCCCGCGCGGTCGCGTAGGCGCCGATGTCCCCACCCACGACGATGGGACGGATCGTCTGCCGGTCGTTATGCACCCCGCTACGGTAGCGAACTCACGCGACTCATGACCGCGGCCTCCACTGACCGCGACGCCACTGCCCGTCCGGCCGCCCGCGGCCCGCCGGGAGATATTTCGGCGCGCCCTACCCGCACCGCCGTCTCATCGGCATAGCCTGGGGTTGTGAACGCACCAAGTCAGGTCGCGCCGCAAGAGTTCGAAGCGGCGTTGTTGAGTCTGCGCGGACACCGTATGCGACCGGAACTTCGACTGGAGGAGGTTCCACCACCTACCCGGATCGCCCCTTATGCCCTTGCCCTCACTGGAGAGGTGAACCCTACCGGGGACCCCGATGACTTCCTCGGGAGCGGCAGGTTCGTGGTGCTCTACGACCCCGAGGGGCAGGAGGCCTGGAACGGCAACTTTCGGGTGATCGTCATGGCCCGCGCGCGTCTCGAGGACGAACTCGGCGCGGACGCCATGCTCGGGGAGGTGGGTTGGAGTTGGCTCACCGACGCGTTGACCGCTGAGGAAGCCGGATACCACTCGCTGTCCGGTACGGTGACCCGAGTGTTATCCGAAACGTTCGGCGGACTGGAATTACGCGGCGGTGAGGTGGAGATCGAGATCCGTGCCTCCTGGACGCCAACGAGCAACGATCTTGCACCCCACCTGCGCGCCTGGGCACTGTTGACCTGTCAGGCGGCGGGGTTGCCGCCGATCCCGGACAACGTGGCCCCCTTGAATCGGCGCCGATGAGTTGTACCGAGTTGCGCCCGCTCACCGAACCCGCGGGCGGGATACCCCCGGTGCTCACCACCCGTGCGCAATTGCAGCAAGCGGCCGATGACCTGGGCGCAGGGACCGGGCCAGTGGCGGTCGACGTCGAACGCGCTTCCGGTTACCGCTACAGCCAACGCGCCTACCTGATCCAACTGCGCCGCTCCGGGGCGGGCACCGTACTTATAGATCCGCTGGAACTACCGGACCTTTCCAGCGTCGCCACCGCTCTGGCCGACGCGGAATGGGTCCTGCACGCCGCGAACCAGGACCTCCCGTCCCTAGCCGAGGTGGGGATGGTTCCTCCGGTGCTGTTCGATACCGAGTTGGCCGGCCGGCTCCTCGGGCGTCATCGGGTGGCCCTGGGAACGATGGTGGAGGAAGAACTCTGCCTCAGTCTGGCCAAGGAACACTCGGCGGCGGACTGGTCCACGCGGCCACTGCCCCAGGACTGGCTACGCTACGCAGCCCTGGATGTGGAGGTGCTGGTCGAGTTGCGAGATGCCCTGCACCAGGAATTACAGGAGGCGGGCAAGTTGTCCTGGGCGGTGGAGGAGTTCGAGTACGTCCGCACCGCTCCCCCTGCGCCACCGAGACCCGAGCCATGGCGCCGTACCTCCGGGACGCATCAGGTCCGTGATCGGCGTGGTCTGGCGGTCGTGCGGGAACTGTGGCTTGCCCGCGACGCCGCGGCCGCCG
>DATGSR010000190.1:0-9337 GCA_035302405.1 Beutenbergiaceae bacterium | reverse complement strand
AACCGCACTGACGCTGGCCTCACCACGTGACCCTCCCGCCCGGGACGCTCCCGGCGCCTGCGTGGCCGCAACCCACGGCCGCACGGTCACCGTATCGGCGCGGCCCGGGACCGCGGCACCCTTTTGCAAGCGTGCGTCATCCGGCGCGGGCGATCTCCATGCCGAGTCGTTGCAGGCCCTCCTCACCGATGACGTCCTCGGACATCAGGGGTAACTCGAGCATCGGGACATGTCCGAGTTCCTGGTGCAACATCTCCAGGTGCTGGGCTTCCTGTGCTCGCCTTTCGGCCAGGAATGCGCCACCATCAGCGGGCGATCGCTTGTTCACCACCAGTGCACCCACATGCACACCGGATCGAAGCAACTTGCCGTAGAGTTCGATCGTCTCCAGGACTGGGAGTCGCTCGGCAGCAAGGACGATGACGAACTCGGTGCGATCGCTGTCGGTGAGCAAGTCGCGCAACTCGGTGAACCGATTCCGGCGGCGCACCAATATCCGGCGGATCTCCTGATCCCGTTGCGCCCGGCGGTCGACTTTGCGGCCGGTACCGACGATCCCGGGCGCTGAGTCATCCGAATCGAGGTTGCGCAGCGCGGCGCCGAACCGGGCGGATCGGTCCTGACGGCGTAACAAGCCTTCGGTCCAGGCGGACATGGTCTCGGGCAGGGTGAGCAAGCGGGCGGTGTGACCCGACGGTGCGGTGTCGAAGATGACTAGATCGTGTTCGGCGTCCTGCAGTACTTCGGTGATGCGTTCCAGCACTGCCGCTTCGTGCATGCCGGGGGCGTCCCTGGACAGCCGCAGGTGTTTGTCCACCTCACCGGACAGGTGGGCGGGCATGAGCCGTCGCACCTGCTCTCCCACCGCTTCGAGGTGCTCGTCGGTGGTGCGGTCGGGGTCGATCTCCACCCCGTCGAAGCGGTCTGCCAGGGCGATGGGCTGATCACCTACGGGCCGTTGCCACAGGTGACCCAAACTGTGGGCGGCGTCGGTGGAGACCACCAGCACCCGCCGTCCGGCACGGGCCTGCTGCAGGCCCACGGCGGATGCGATCGCCGTCTTGCCCACCCCTCCTTTGCCGCCGATGAACAGCACCCGGCGGCGGGCGGCTAGATCTAACAGCATGAGAAATAGTCCAACGGTGAGTGATCCATCCCCATGCGTTGGTGCCACTCATGAAACCGGTCGTACATCACCGGGAGCAACTCCACGGTGTAGTAACTCACCGGATTCGGCACGCCCATCATTTCGGCGAGCACGATCATCATGAACAGGTCGTCCTCGTCGCGCTGGGCCCGGGCGAAGGTACGGCGGTAGGGGGCGACGTAGAACTCTCGCAGCCCGGCCGCGAAACGCCGCCCGGCTGACGACCCGCGCTCGCCGCCCCCCGCCCTCACCGGTCCCGGCTCCGATCGGGGTCGGACGGAGTGCTCCGATCAGATTCGGATGGAGCGTTCCGGCCCACTTGCAGGGGCGCCTTGCGGGCCTTCGTCATCGCGTTGACCGCCTCGATAATCACCCAGAAAGCCGCGATCAGGATGATGATGTCGAGGACGAACAGCAGCCAGTTGCCGTCCGCGAAGAAGGTACCGACCTGCACCACCGCGGCATAGGCGGACACCGTGAACACGAAGATCAACGGGATGAGCGCCGGTAACGGGCTGCGGCCCAGCCGCATCAGCATCACGGTGACGATCGACAGCGTCAGCCCGGCCAGGATCTGGTTCGTGGTGCCGAAAAGCGGCCAGATGACCATGCCGCCGCTGCCATCGGCGCTGATGGAGAACGCCAGACCCAACCCGAACGCCAACACGATCAGTGTGGCCGGAATGGTGCCGATGCGCCGTCCGGTCAACTCCAGCGCTTCCTGCACCACGTAGCGCTGCAGTCGCACCCCGGTATCCATGGTGGTGGCGGCGAACAGCACCGCCATCGTGGCCAGGATGGTTGCCGACAGGGAGGTGGGGATACCTAGGCCGGAGTTGACGATGTTGCCGCCGCCTTCGACGAACGCTCCCACACCGCCCTCGTTGAAGGCGGTATAGATGTTCTCCCAGTCCGCCAGGGTCTGGAAACCCGCGGTGGCAGCGATGATCGAGCCAAGCGCGAGGAGGCCCTCGCCCACAGCGCCGAAGTACCCGACGAACCGGGCGTCGGTCTCTTTATCCAACTGTTTGGAACTGGTGCCGGAGGAGACGATGCCGTGGAAACCGGAGATGGCGCCGCAGGCGATCGTCACGAACAGCAGCGGTACCAGGCTTGGTGTGCCTTCGGGCACCGCGCTGTTCCACGCCGGGGCCACGATGCTCGGGGAGGCGATCAGCACCGAGATGTACAGGATGCCCAAGCCGATGAACAACTGCAGGCCGTTGATGTAGTCGCGCGGTTGCAGCAGTACCCACACCGGCAGGGTCGAGGCCAGCCCGGCGTACAGGAACAACACCAACACCCAGAATGCTTCCGCGGACAGGCCCATGACTGTCTCGGGGAGCACGATCGGGAAGTTGTCACCCACGATGATGAGGGAGTACAACGCGACCACGCCGATGATCGACACCCAGATCAGGTTTAGTTTCCAGCGGTAGATCGCTTGGCCCACCAGCACCGCGACCACCAACGCACCCCAGGTGGGGATGACGGCGCTGGGGCTGCTCACCAGCAGGTCGCCGATCACGACGGCGAAGGCGGTGTTGACCATCAGCAACAGCAGGAAGATGACCACCAGGAAGAGGTTGCGCCCGCGGGCGCCGATGTATTTACCGGACAGCGTGCCGATCGACTGGCCCTTGTTGCGCACCGATGCCCACAGGGCGCCGAGGTCGTGCATGCCGGCGAAGAAGACGGTGCCGAGCGTCACCCACAGGAACGCCGGCAGCCAGCCCCAGATGACTGCGACCGCTGGGCCCACGATGGGGGCGGCGCCGGCAACTGAGGTGAAGTGGTGTCCCCAGAGGACGTATTTGTTGGTGGGGACGTAGTCGACGCCGTCTTGGAATTCATGCGCCGGCGTGGTGAACGTCGGGCTGAGTTGATAGATCCGGCGGCTTAGGAACTTGGAATACAACAAGTACCCTGCGGCCACCATCGCTACGCCGATAACGGCCAAGATGAGCGAATTCACACCGTCTCCGATCGTCGTTGATAACCGGCGGCATCCGGACGGATGCCTGTCCGGGTCTTTCGGTGACGTATCCCACTGTAGCCAGGTTGCCCGTTTTTCGAAGGGGAAGCCGCCCAATGCGCCGGTTGTAGCCGCGATCGGTCCAGTCGGAACCCTGCGGTCGTGCCGCACCTGTTGCGCCCGTACGCTGAGCGGCAGTGCCGCAGATCACAGTGCGAGCAAGGATCACAGTGCCGATGACCAGGAGGTGCAGGTGCCGGACTTCCGGGACAGCCGCCGAGCCCGGCGGCAACGTTGGTTCGGACTGAAGAAGCATATTAAGGGCTTCCTCGGTTTGCCGGGGGTACACCTGCTGATGCGATTGGTCGCCCCTCGGCTGCCGCAGGTGCGGACCGGTCGGCTTCCGGCGCCCTGCGGGTTACGTGAAGTGCAGGGCGTGGCAGCCGGCGCCTCTTACGTACTGGTGGACCCTCGCCGTTGTGAGATCGCGAAGGAACTGTACTGGGGCGAGGGGCGCCGGCCTGAGCCCGCCGACGCCCTCGCCTTGGACGTCGCGGTGACCCTGGCCAAACAGGCCCGCACCTTCTTCGACATCGGCGCCTACACCGGCCCGTTCACGATGGCCGCCACGGCGGCCAACCCGGCCCTGGTCGTGCACGCCTTCGAGATCGTGCCCGCTGTGGCCCGCGGCCTGGCGCGCAACATCGCCCGCAACAACGTGGCCAACCAGGTCCAACTGCATACCGTGGGAGTCGGCGAACCGGGCGCCGCCATGCACGTGCCGCCAGGGGACGGTGAGTCCGCGTTGCCCTCGTTCTATTCGGCGGACATGGACTTCGATGACGGCATCGAGGTCGAATTCGTGGCCTGGGACGATTTCACCGACCGAGTCCGTGGGCCGGTGGTGGCCAAGATCGACGTGGAGGGCGGGGAGGAGACCGCGCTGCGGCACGCCCAACGCTTCTTGGCCGCCCATCAACCAGACATCCTGTGCGAGGTTCTCACCACCGCCGACGGCGCAGCGATCCAAGCGTTACTGGCTCCGCACGGGTTGCGGTGCTATGCGGTGGGGGAGACGGCGTTGCACCCGCGCGCCGAGGTGGTTCCGCACGCGGCGCACCGGGACTGGCTGTTCACCCCTCGCACAGCACAGGAGTTACGTGCGTTGGGGATCCCAGTCGCGGATGCACAGTCCGATGAGGGCACCTGATCGTGGCGCCAGCCAGCCCAAGGAGGGCACCTGAGTGTGGCGTCCCATCAATCTGATCAGGGCACCTCGCCGAGGCGTTCCTCCAATGCTTGCTGGAACTCTCGTTCGCAGCGGTCTTGCGCGGAGACGGTAAGCGCCGACCGCAAGCAGTCCTGACGCTGCATCTGCTCATCCCACACCGCCAGACTGCTCAGTGCCGTCACCGCGAGCATCCCGCACAGGCCCAACCCGAACACCAGCAGCACCACGATGCCCCCGCGCAACTTGTCCTTGATCACCCGGATCAAGGCGCGCACACCGACCACCAGCGCCGCGCCGGCGAATACCAGCGACGCCAACTGCCACGGCAGGTCCATCTGCATGATGAGCACCGCGATGAGCATGAGCAGCCCGAAGCGCAGCACCATTCGGGACGTCGCCGCCTGCCGCGCCGGGTCCGGTTGCGGACTCTGCCGCCACGGCTGCTGACCCTTCGCGGGCCGTTGACCGTCGGACGGCTGCTGCCGCCAGGGTTGCTGACCGCCCGAGCCGGGTGCGGGCCCGCCGGCACCTTGGCCACCCTGGGCTTGCTCGCCGTCGTGCTCCCCATCCGGACGGCCGGCGCGATCCCGGCCCTGATCCGCCTGGCGCTCAGGATCCGGCGGCGCATAGGGGTTGGACACCCGTGCCCCCTTCTTCGATAGAGGATTGCTCGACGGCCGATCACCTGACGGTCAAGCACGCGGCGCTTCGGCGCAGCCATTGTCCCAGACCGCGGTGCCGGCAAGTGCCGCTAGTGTCATGGTCGTGACCAACCCAGCGCGTCTCGTCGTCCTCATCTCCGGTGGTGGTTCGAACCTCGAGGCATTGCTGCAGGCGTGCGCTGAGCCCGCCTACGGCGCTCGGGTGGTGGCGGTCGGCGCCGACCGCCCCAGCGCCGGGGGCTTGGAGATCGCCCAGCAGGCCGGTGTAGCCACATTCGTGGAGCGCGTACCCGATTATGAACACCGTTCCCAATGGGACGCCGCGCTCACCGAGCAAGTAGCGACCCACGAACCGGACCTGGTGATCTCCGCGGGGTTCCTCAAACTCGTCGGACCGCGGTTCCTGGAGTCCTTCGGCGGCCGGTACCTGAACACCCACAACTCCCTGCTGCCGGCTTTCCCCGGGATGCACGGTCCCCGCGACGCCCTGGAGTACGGGGTGAAGATCGCCGGGGCCACCCTGTTCGTGGTCGATGAGGGGGTGGACACCGGCGCGATCATCGCCCAGGTGGCCGTGCCGGTGGAGGATGACGACGACGAGCACACCTTGACCGAGCGGATCAAGACCGCCGAGCGGGCCCAGTTGGTGCAAACCGTGGGCCGCATGGTGCGCGAGGGCTGGCACGTGGAGGGGCGCCGGGTGCGCATCGGGCCGCTGGTCTGACACCCGTTCGCCGTCAATTCGCGACTTGCTGCACTACCGGCGACCTGCTGCACTACCGGCCGGTCCGGACCGGGATTAATCTGGCCTCACCTTCACCGGCCGGGGCACGGCATGGGCGCGCGGATGTGATCGGTGTCGATCCACGGCGTGCCCAGTCGTCATCTCGGTACAGCGGGCAACCGGCCCGCTGAGATCACCGGAAGGAGACCACACCATGCGGTACACGATCCTGATGCACTACCCGGAAATGGACGCCGACGCCCTGGGCCAAGAGGCGATCGAGGAGGGACAACGGGCCTTCGCCAGTTACGCCGCCACCTTGCACCAGGCCGGAGCACTCATCGGCGCCGAGGTGCTCCAACCCTCCGCGGCCACCACCACCTTGACCATGGCGGGCGGCGAACTTCGAGTGCAGGACGGCCCGTTCGCGGACACCAAGGAGCAACTCGGCGGGACCTTCGTCATCGAGGTGCCTGACCTGGACGCGGCGATCGAATGGGCCCGGCAGGCCCCCTCGCTGCAGTGGGGCACGGTGGAAATCAGGCCCGGGGCCACCCACACCGTCGAGGGCCAATGGGTGCCGAACGCTTAACGGCCGAGGTGCGGGCGGCGGTGGATCACGTCGCTCGCACCAGCCGCGGCCACCTGATCGCCAACCTCGCCGCGGGCCACCGCGACCTGGCTCTGGCCGAGGACGCTTTCAGCGCCGCGATGGAGCAAGCGCTGCGAACCTGGCCGAACACCGGGGTACCGGCCAACCCGCCGGCCTGGGTTCTCACCGTGGCCCGTAACCACCAGCGGGACGTGTGGAAATCGGCGGCCCGGCGCACTTCGGTCCCGCTGACCGACGCGGTGCTCGAGGGCGCGGCGGAGCACCCGGCCGTGGAGGCAGGAGCGATCGAGGACCGGCGCCTGGAACTGCTGTTCGTGTGCGCCCACCCCGCGATCGACGTGCAGGTGCACACGCCCCTGATGCTGCAGGTGGTCCTGGGTGTGGACGCCGCGCGTGTGGCCGCAGCGTTCGCCGTCTCCGCGGCGGCGATGGCCCAGCGACTGGTGCGCGCCAAGAGACGTATCAAACACGCCCGGATCCCGTTCGCGGTGCCCGCACCCGAGGTGCTCCCAGAACGCCTACCCGCAGTGTTGGAAGCGGTCTACGGCTGCTTCGCGATCGGGCACGACGATCCCACGCCGGTGGGCGCGGACCTCGCGGTCGAGGCCCAGCACCTGGCGGTCAGCATCACCGAGTTGCTGCCCCGGGAACCGGAGGTGTGGTCCCTGGCGGCGCTGATCGCGTTCGCCCGGGCCCGAACCGCCAACGGTGGGCGCCACCACGGCGCCGACTGGGAAGACGCTTTCGTCCCGTTGGAAGAACAGGACACCTCCGGCTGGGACGCCGCGTTGATTGCGGCGGGGGATCAGTGGCTGCGACGGGCGCAGCGAATCGGCCCGCTCGGGCGCTTCCAACTCGAAGCCGCGATTCAGGCGGTGCACTGCGACCGGCGCCGTACCGGCGCCACCGACTGGCAGGCGTTGCACCTGCTGTACCGAGCGTTGGTGGAACTGGCTCCCACGCTGGGCGCGCACATCGCGCTCGCAGCGGTCACCGGTCGTGCCCGCTGCCCGCAGGCCGGGCTGGCGGAACTGGACCGACTCCGGGCCACGTGGGCAGGGCCGGGCGCTGTGGAGTCCTATCAACCATTCCACGCTGTGCGCGCGCACCTGCTGCTGGCCGCCGGCCGAAAGACCCAAGCGGCCGCGGCGTTCACCACCGCCGCCGCCTTGAGCAGACATCCCGGCCCGCGCCGCTACTTGGAGCAGGCCATCGGGGCCGTGCCGGGCGATCAAGGAGGCATGGAGCGGGTTCACCGGGCCGGCGCCACCACTGGGATCAAGGGGAATGAGGGATGAACAACCACAGACACGGCCGGGCAGGGCGCTAAGGTGGTCCCGGCCGCGACTGGCGCCTGAGGTGGAGCACCACCGGGGAGCGGCCACGGGAGATCTCCTCGCGCACCGCACGCCTGGGTGCCGTGGCAGGCCATACGTCACCGACCCCCGGGAGGGCCCACGCCATGTCAGAGCAGATCCCGTCAAAGCAGAGCCCATCGGACCAGATCCCGTTGCGCCGCGCACTCATCTCGGTCTACGACAAGACCGGACTGGCCGACTTGGCCCGGGGACTGCACAGTGCCGGGGTGGAACTGGTCTCCACCGGCTCCACCGCGAAAGTGATCGCCGAGGCCGGTGTGCCGGTCGTGGCGGTGGAGCAGATCACCGGATTCCCCGAGTGCCTGGACGGACGCGTGAAGACGCTGCACCCCCACGTGCATGCCGGGATCCTGGCCGACCGGCGCAAGGAGGACCACCGCCGGCAGCTGGACGAATTGGGCATCGCCGCGTTCGACCTGGTGATCGTCAACCTCTACCCGTTCGCAGAAACCGTCGCCTCCGGGGCCGGCCAGGAGGAAGCCGTCGAGCAGATCGACATCGGGGGACCGGCGATGGTGCGAGCCGCGGCGAAGAACCACGCGAGCGTTGCGGTGGTGGTGGACCCTGCCACCTACTCCGAGGTCATCGCAGCGGCCCGCGGCACGGGCTTCACCCTCGCCCAGCGCCAGCACCTGGCCGCCCAGGCGTTCCGGCACACCGCCACCTATGACGTGCACGTGGCCTCCTGGCTCGGCAACGCGGTCGCCCCCGACGACGACGGGTCGGGTTTCCCCGGGTGGGTGGGTGCCACGTGGGACCGTTCGGCGGTGCTGCGGTACGGGGAGAACCCCCACCAGCGGGCCGCGCTGTACACCGACGGACACGGCCCGGCGGGGCTGGCCGGCGCCCAGCAACTGCACGGCAAGGAGATGAGTTACAACAACTACGTCGACGCCGACGCCGCCTGGCGAGCCGCCCACGACCACGGCGACCAACCCACTGTAGCCATCATCAAACACGCCAATCCCTGCGGGATCGCGGTGGGGCAGACCATCGCCGAAGCCCACGCCAAGGCCCACGGCACCGACCCGGTGTCCGCCTTCGGCGGGGTGATCGCCGCCAACCGCGAGATCGACGCCGCAATGGCGGCACAAGTGGCCGAGGTCTTCACCGAGGTGATCCTGGCCCCGTCCTTCACCGCTGAGGCGATCCAGACCCTCACCCGCAAGAAGAACATCCGGCTGCTCACCGTTCCCGGCGGCGTTGGCGGCGGCGCCGAACTGCGCAAGATCTCCGGCGGCCTGCTCATGCAGAGCCGGGACCTGCTGAACGCGAGCGGTGATGACCCGGCGAACTGGACCCTCGCCGCCGGTGAAGCGGCCGATGACCAGACCTTGGCCGACCTGGCGTTCGCCTGGCGAGCGGTGCGGGCGGTGAAGTCCAACGCGATCCTGCTCGCCCGCGACGGCGGCGCGGTGGGCATCGGGATGGGACAGGTGAACCGGGTGGATTCCTGCCGCCTGGCGGTGGAGCGCGCCAACACCGGCGAAACCGAACGAGCCCGCGGGTCAGTGGCCGCCTCCGACGCCTTCTTCCCGTTCGCCGACGGCCTGCAGGTGCTCCTGGACGCCGGGGTGAGAGCCGTGGTCCAACCCGGCGGGTCGGT
>DATGSR010000189.1:0-6564 GCA_035302405.1 Beutenbergiaceae bacterium | reverse complement strand
CTGGTCAACTGATCCCGGTGGACGGCGGCCAGAGTTCGGTGCGCTGAGACCCCAGGACTGCATCGGCCCGCACGTAACCCAGGGCCGAGGGCCCCGGGGGAATGGAGCGGGTGACGGGAATCGAACCCGCGCTGTCAGCTTGGGAAGCTGAAGTTCTACCATTGAACTACACCCGCGAGCGCGGCCACATGGACCGCGACGTGTCCCAATATACCTACTCCCGCAGTATCGTTCACACACCCTTAGGAGTAGCGTCCGATCACCGGGTGCTCGTGGGGACTCGGCGGGTGGAGGAAAAAGGATGCTGAGCGGCACCGAGGGGACTGCGCAGACGCAGGTCTCCGTGACGCGCAACCGGCGGCGGATGCGGATCCTGCTGGCGTTACTCGGCGTGGGCGTGGCGCTGGTGGCCGCGCACAGTATCGGATTCCAAGTGCTGATGGCTGCCGAGGGAGAACGGCACTCCTGGGTGACGGCGGTGTACTGGACCTTGAGCACGATGAGCACGCTTGGGTACGGCGACATCACCCTCACCTCCGACGCCGGCCGGCTGTTCACCATCTGGGTGCTCACCAGTGGCATGTTGTGGCTCGCGCTGCTCGTGCCCTTGGCGTTGATCCAGTTCGTGGTCACCCCGTGGTTGCAACAACTGGCGGCGGCGCGGGCGCCGCGCCGGTTGCCGCCGGAGATCCGCGATCACATCCTCGTGGTCGGCTTCGATTCGGTGGTGCAGGCGTTGGTGGCCCGGGCGAAGCGGGCTCGCATCCCGGCGGTGCTCGTTGTTTCCGAGGCCGAACAGGCCCGCGGATTGCTGGACCAGGGATACCAGGTGCTGATCGGCGCACTGGATGATCCGCGCACCTACCGCAACGCCCGCGTCGAGCATGCCGCACTCGTGGTCTCCACGTTGCCGGACACCGCGAACACCAACGTCGTCTTCACCGTACAAAGCATCGCCCCGCACGTGCCGATCGCGGTGACCGCAGCGAAACGTGCCTCGATCGACGTGCTGACATTGGCCGGGGCCGAGCGTGTATTGCACCTGGGGCAGAATTTGGGTGAGGCGATCGCCGACCGCGTGCTGGGCACCAGGGGTACCGCCCACGTGATCGGTTCCTTCGGCGCGACTGCTGTCGCCGAGGCCGCGATCCGCGGAACCGCCCTTGCCGGGCTGACCGTCGCCCAGGTACGCGACCGGATCGGTCCGGGGGTACGGCTGCTTGCGGTGATGGACCGTGGCCGATTGCAGGAGTTGCCGCCGTCCCTCGTGCTACCCGAGGCGGGCGTCCTGATTTTGGCGGGCTCGCCGTCGGCCCTGGCTCAGTACGACGCGGCCTTCTCCCACCCCGCGCCCGCACGGGACGCAGACCGCGCCCAACAAGCCACCGGCGCCGCCGCGGGCACCGAAGACGCGGCCGGCGACGCAGCCGACGCCCAGGACAGGGCCGACACCGCGGCCGCCGGCGCCGCCCAAGACGCGGCGAACATCCCGGTCGCCGCCGATCCGCAGGCCGACGACGACGCAGACGCTCCGGTGGTGATCCTGGGCGGGGGCCGGGTGGGACGCGCCACTGCGGCGGCGTTGGCCACTTCCGGTACCCCCACCACGATCGTGGAACAGGACCCCACGCGTACTCCCGGACCCGGGCGGATGCTCTACGGCGATGCCGCCGAGGCCCAGGTCCTTAAGGAAGCCGGCTTGGAGGATGCCACAGCGGTGGTGGTCACGACGCATGACGATGACCTGAACGTGTACCTGACGCTGTACTGCCGCCGGCTGCGGCCCGACGTGCAGATCGTGGCCCGGGCGACCGCGGAGCGAAACGTGGCCACCCTGTACCGAGCGGGTGCGGACAGCGTGCTCTCCTACGCCACCGTGGGGGCCACGATGCTGTGGAACGAGGCGGGGCTGGGGCAGCGGTTGGTGATCGCCGAGGGCAACGAGTTGTTCACCGTGCCGCTGCCTGCCGCCGCGGGTGCGCTCGCCGCGGGCGCCGCCCCGGTGCATCGGCGCACCGGGGTGCACCTGGTGGCCACTTTGGACGCCGCAGGTCACCTGCTGGCAGACGGCCGGCCCGCCGATGCCGAGGGCGCCCAACTGCTGGTGCTGGGCGACCGGCACGCCGAACAAACCTTCCGGCAGACCTACCAGCGCGGCCCGCTGCGGCGCCGGGTGGCCGGCCGGCTCAGTCCCGGTGGGCGCGGTAGAACCGGATGAGCCGCTGGGTAGAGGCATCCTGTTCGGCAAGCGCCTCATCGTCCCAGGTCACCGCCGGGGCCAGTTCGTTGGCCAGTTCCTTGCCCAGTTCCACCCCCCACTGATCGAAGGAGTCGATCCCCCACACG
This sequence comes from Beutenbergiaceae bacterium, assembly GCA_035302405.1. Taxonomy (GTDB): domain Bacteria; phylum Actinomycetota; class Actinomycetes; order Actinomycetales; family Beutenbergiaceae; genus CALKWS01. Next base: position 4,218 of record DATGSR010000189.1, on the reverse strand, counting down.
ATGCCCTGGGTGAAGGTGATGTGCTCATACAACGCGATCAACTGGCCCAGCACCGAGGGCGTGAGTGCCGGGGCCATGATCGAGGTGGTGGGCCGGTTCCCGGGGAATACCCGGGCGGGCACGATGTGCTCCGGGGTGCCTTCGGCGCGCACCTCCTCAGCGGTCTTGCCGAACGCCAGCGCACGGGTCTGGGCGAAGAAGTTCGCCAGGAACAGGGCGTGCACGTCCGCCTCCCCGTCCTGGCGCGGGTAGGCGGGGGCGGCCACCGCGATGAAGTCCGCGGGGATCAGCCGCGTGCCCTGGTGGATGAGTTGGTAGAAGGCGTGCTGGCCGTTGGTGCCCGGTTCGCCCCAGAACACCTCACCGGTATCGGCGGTCACCGGTGAGCCGTCCCAGCGCACCCGCTTGCCGTTGGACTCCATCGTCAGTTGCTGTAAGTAGGCCGGGAACCGGTGCAACTGCTGGGCGTAGGGCAGCACGGCATGGGTGTGGGCGCCCAGGAAGTTGGTGTACCAGACGTTCAGCAGTCCCATCAGAGCGGGCACGTTGCGCGACAGTTCGGTGGTGCGGAAATGCTCATCGACGGCGTGGAACCCGCTGAGGAATTCGGCGAACCGGCTCGGTCCGATCGCGATCGCCAGGGAGAGGCCGACGACGGAGGGCACCGAGTACCGGCCGCCCACCCAGTCCCAGAAGCCGAAGGTGTTGGCGGTATCGATCCCGAAGTCGGCGACCTTGTCCAGCGCGGTGGACACGGCCACGAAGTGCTGGGCCACCGCCTGTCGGCGCGCGTCGGCGTCGGTGTCGATCACTCCGCGGCGGGTCAGTTCCTCCCACAACCAGGTCCGCGCCAGGCGGGCGTTGGTGAGGGTCTCGATCGTGCCGAAACTCTTGGAGGCCACGATGAACAGCGTGGTCTCCGGGTCCAGGTCGGCCACGGTGGTGGCGATGTCGGCGGGGTCGATGTTGGAAATGAACCGGGCCTCTAACCCGTCGGCCACATAGGGTTGCAGGGCTTCATAGGCCATCACCGGACCCAGGTCGGAGCCGCCGATACCGATGTTGACCACGGTGCGCACCGGTTTGCCGCTCACGCCGGTCCAAGTGCCCGAGCGCACCTGCTCGGCGAAGGCGTACATCTTGTCCAATTCCTGCTGGACGTCTGCGTCCACGTCCTGTCCGTCCACGTGCAGCGGGGGTGTAGTGCCCTTGGGTCTGCGCAGGGCGGTGTGCAGCACCGCCCGGTCCTCGGTGACGTTGATACGCTCGCCGGCGAACATCGACCGGATCCGGCCGGGTAGATCTACTTGCTGACCCAGATCGGTGAGTGCCGCGAGGACCTCGTCGGTGATCAGGTTCTTGGACAGGTCCACGTACAGGTCGCCCACGGTGTGGCTGAATTTCTCGGCCCGGTGCGGGTCGGCGGCGAACCAGGCGCGCAGATCCGGGTCGAACGCATCAGCGTGGCTCTGCAAGGTTTGCCAGGCTGCAGTGGTGGTGGCATCGATCGGTGTGCTCACGTTGGGCTCCTTCGGCGAACTCATACCTGTCCTCACCGTATTGCCCTGTGCACTTGGGGGCGAGCAGCAGCAGGCCCCATTGGCGCGGGCAGCAGCGGACCTCTTCCCGGCGAGCAGCGGCGAGCTCTTGCGGACCTGGTGGGCCTACGGTGGGCTACATGTGCCCCGCCGCTGAGTCCGCACCGGTTCCACCCGTCCCGCCTGGGCGCGCGGACCCGTCCAGCCGCAACGACACGCCAAGCCCTTCCGCTCCGAGCAATACTGCGCGGCCCGAGGCCGCCGACGGGCCGACTCCGGCCGATCCGCTCGCCTCGGGGTCATCGCCGGGTGCGACCACCCGGGCGGGGGCGTATACGTCGTCGAGCGACCCCGGGGCACTGGTCCGCGAGTTCCACCAGGCCTTCGCAGTCCCGATCGCCGCTGATGCTCCCTCGGTGGACCGGGAGCGGGTGCATCTGCGTATGGACCTGGTGGCCGAGGAGTTCGCAGAACTGGTGGCCGCGGTGTACGGGCCCGGGGCGCAGGAGGTGATCGGGGCGGCGTTCAGCCAAGCACGCGGGCGCGACGACGGTTCGCGCGACACCGTGGCCGCAGCCGACGCGCTCGGGGACCTGGTGTACGTGATCTACGGGATGGCCCTGGAGTGCGGGATCCCGCTGCCGGAGGTGTTGGCGCAGATCCACGCGTCGAACATGTCCAAACTCGGGTCCGACGGGAAGCCGGTGTACCGCCGGGACGGCAAAGTACTCAAGGCCCCGGGGTACACCCCTCCGGATGTGGCCGGGGTGCTCAGCCGAGCAGTTGCCGAGCCTCGATAACCACCAGGGCGCTGGCGCCGGCCAGCACAAGCAGGAAGGTCAGCAGCCACAACCACCGGGGTAGCGGGGTGAGCCGGGCGAGCACGGCCGGGTCGCTGCCCGGGTCGCGGCTGACCCACACCGACCCCAGGTGGCGCCAGGCGCCGATGAGCAGCACCAGACCCGCGGCGATCAGTACCTGCTGCTGCAGGAGGTCCCAACCGGCCCACCACAGCGCCACCGCTCCAGCGCTGACGGCCAGCATCACCACCGCCGTGAGGGCTGAACGCACCCGCACCCAGGAGATCAGCAGGATGAGGAGTAAGGCGGTCAGCACCGGCGCAGCCCAGCCTCGGGTGGCGGCCAGCACCAGCAAGGCACCCAATACCCCCGGCGCCGGATACCCAGCCCAGGTGGTGGCCACCAACCCCGGCCCGCGCGGGCGGCCTCGGGTGATGGCGTGGCCGGACATGTCCGCGCGTAGCACGAAGCCGCTGAACTTCCGCCCGACCGCCAACCCCACCAGTGCGTGGCCGAGTTCATGGACCAGGGTGACCCCGAGGCGAGCCACGCGCCACAGTATGGGAACGGCCACGATCACCAGCGCCACCACGACGCTGAGGGCCAGGTCTTCCAATTCCGCCTCGCGGGCATGCGCAGGGGCGGGTTGGATGCGTTCGACCACCTCGGGCCACCAGGAGAGGTCCATCGACACGGCAGCGGTTTCGAACCGGGTGGGGATCAGTCCCGGGCGGTGAGGATCACCGGGCCGTCGGGGGTGATGGCTACCGTGTGTTCACTGTGCGCGCCGCGTGACCCGTCGGCCGAGCGCAGGGTCCAGCCGTCCGGGTCGGTGTAGATCTCATCGGTGCCGGCCATGAACCACGGTTCGATGGCGATCACCAGACCGGGCCGCAGCGGCATGCCCCGTTTGGCGCGGCCGTTGTTGGGTACGTGCGGCTCGCCGTGCATCGTGCGGCCCACGCCGTGGCCGCCGAACTGGGTGTTGACGTTGTAGCCGTGCTCGCCGGCCACTGCGCCGATCGCGGCGGAGATGTCCCCGATTCGGTTGCCCACCACGGCGGCATCGATCGCTGCCTCCAGGGCAAGTTCGGTGGCGCGGATGAGGCGCTGGTCCTCCTCCCGCGGCGTACCCACGATCACGCTCACTGCGGCATCTCCCACCCAGCCGTCGACGGCGACCGCGAAGTCCATGGACAGCAGGTCGCCGTCAGCAAGGGTGTAGTCGTGCGGCAGGCCGTGCAGGACGGCGTCGTTGACCGAGGTGCACAACACCTTGCCGAAGGGACTGGCCCCGAACGAGGGGTGGTAGTCGATATAGCAGGACTCGGCTCCGGCGGCGCGGATGCGTTCGTGGGCGAGCGCGTCTAGATCCAGCAGGTTCACGCCCACGTCCGCGTACTCGGCCAACTCCGCAAGCGTCTCGGCCACGAACCGACCGGCAGGGCGCATCTGCTCGATCTCGGTAGGCGTTTTCAACTCGATCACGTCAACCAGCCTACCTGCGCGAAGCGGCCGCCGATCGGCCGAGTTCGCCACACGACCAGCGGGAGCGGGCACCTTCGCCGCGGGCACGGATATGGCGTGTCGCTCAGAGCGCGTGTGCGAGCCGGTGATGGAATGGAGCGGGAGGCAAAGGCCCCTTGAAGCACGAAGCAAAGGCCCCTCGAACTAGGGATTCGAGGGGCCTTGCTCCGTCGCCGGGTACCGATTCCTCGGCCGACGCCGAACGTCGAGGCGTTCGACGTTTCCCGGTTGGACTGCCCACCGGGCCCGCGTCATGGCGCGGTCTCATCGTGACCGTCGTGCCCGGGACCAGCGTCTCGGGCCGCCATCACCGTTTTCCAGTGGTCTCGGCAACAGCACTCGTCATGCGTCCA